>JACDCC010000052.1 GCA_013694595.1 Chthoniobacterales bacterium | reverse complement strand
GCTGAGCTGCTGCGGCTCTGCGCGATGCAGCGTCTCATGCAGGCGCTGGGCGCGTATGGCTATCTCGGGCTGGTGAAGGGAAACAAGGCTTTCCTCGAGCATGTGCCGCCGGCGCTGAATGCACTTCAGTCAGTCGTGCGCGAGCTTCCCGGTGCGGAGCCGCTTTGCGATGCCCTGGAAAAGCTCGCGTAAGCGCCCCCTTCTCCACGCGACGGCCTGAAGCTGCTGAATGTTTCCGGGGGCGACTCCGTCACAATTTGCTGACCAGGAGTTCATCATGAAAAAAATCGCACGGTCTCTCTCGCTCATCGCCGTTGGTCTGGCGGGCTTCACTGCGAACGCTTCAGCGCAACGCCCCTACGACGATCGCCCGTCGATCTCGATCCCGGTGCCGCGCGTGGTCGCTCGCGAAATCAGGGACAACCGCGTCGCGCGTGAGCTCGACGAGCTGAATTACGAAGTCCGACGCGTCCGGTTGGAGATCCGCGCTGCCGGCGGAGGAGGGCGGCGTATTCGTTATGAATTTCATCGTGTCGTCCGCGCCACCGATCGGCTCAACGCGGGATTCCGTCGCGGGGTGTATGGCCGGCGGGAGGTTCGCGTGCGAGCGCAGCAGATTCGCGCGGAGTTGTACCGCATCCAGCGTGATCTTCGCGTCCGCGGCAGCCGTCGCGGCTGGCGGTAATCCGGCGCGCGCTAGCGGACGAACGGATTCGTCCGGCGTTCTTCTCCGATCGTGGTGGTGGGGCCGTGACCGGGCAGCACCACCACGTCGTCGCCGAGCGGGAACAATTTTCTCCTGATCCCGTCGAAGAGCAGCTCAGCGTCGCCACCCGGCAGATCCCAACGTCCCACGCCCCCCGCGAACAAAACATCGCCGCCGACGAGAAATCGATCCACGGCCGCGTGGAAGCAGAGACTGCCAGGCGAATGGCCTGGGACTTCGAGCACTTCGAAATCAGCGCCCGCGAAATTGCAGCTCGGCGTCGCGCTGATCAGGAAATCCGGCTCGGCCGGCTCGATCTCGAGCTGGAATCCGTAGCTGCGGAAGAATTCCGGATCCGAAATCATCGACACCGTGTCGGCGTGGCAGCCGATCTGGCATCCGAAACGCCGCTTGATCTTCGCCACGTCCGGCACGTGATCGAAATGCCCGTGTGTCAGGAGCAGCAGCCGCGGCTTCGCGCCTTGCGACTCGAGCCACTGTAGCGCGCCGTCGGGCGCATCGAATAGAATCAGACCGCCCGGAGCATCGACGAGATAGCAGTTCGTTTCGAAGATCCCGCCGCAGAAGGTTTCGTAGGTCATCGCCGTAAATTAGTCGCATACGGTCAGAGGTGCGGCCGTTTTCAAGCCGGCGCGCGTTGTCTAAGCGCTGCTCCTTCAGCCGCATGAATAAAGCTCCCGCGGAACGAAAACTGCACTCAATCGCTTCGGCCAGCCGGCTGGTTCCGAGGTTTTTACGTGCGGTGTTTGAATCTTGGAGCCGCTTCGTTGTCTCAATCTCTACCGCCTCGAACCAAACGCAGCCACCTTGCACCGAATCTGAACTCTGCGACCTTGCTCAACCTCTTTTTTCCTGAATGAAGTCCACCTTCCGTCCGTCGCTCGCTTTCACCGCTGCTGTTCTCACCTGCGCGCTGGCAGTCCAGCCGCTGCAGGCGAAGTCCGATCTCGAGCAGGTCGCCGTCTCGGTCGGCCGTCTGCTGGAGGAAGGTCACTACACTCAGCAGCCGCTGAACGACGAGGTCTCGAAAAAGTTCCTCCGCACCTACCTGGAGCTGCTCGATTTCAGTCACCTTTTCTTCACGCAGAAGGATGTCGACGCGCTCTACGCGAAGTACGGCACCTCGATCGATGACGACGTTTTACTGGGCAACCTGAAGCCCGCGTTCGAGATCTACGAGCTCTACCAGAAGCGTGTCGACGATCGCGTGGCGAAGGTGAAGGAGCTGTTGAATCAGCCCGTCGATTTCAAGAATGACGCGACGATCGAGCTGAGCCGTCAGAAGGTGCCGTGGCCGAAAGACGAAGCCGAGGCGGACGCAATCTGGCGCAACCGCGTCGCGAACGAGCTGCTCCAGGAGCACCTCAGCGAGCATCCAATCGAGCCGGGTCCGCAGTTGATTGCCCGTCGCTACGATCGCCTGATGCGGAACGTCCACGAGGAAGACAAGCCAGAGCAGGTGAAGCTCTTTCTCGCCGCTCTCGCGCAGACCTACGACCCGCACTCCGAGTACCTGAGCAAGGCGGACCTGAAGAATTTCAGCATCAACATGGGCCTGTCGCTCGTCGGCATCGGCGCGATGCTGCGGACCGAAGACGGGTACGCGAAAATCGAGAGCCTTGTCGCGGGTGGGCCGGCACAGAAGCACGGTGGCTTGAAGGTCGGTGACCGGATCACGGCGGTCGCGCAAGGCGCGGCGGAATTTGCCGACGTGCGCGATCTGCGCCTCGACAAGGTCGTGGAGCAAATCCGTGGAAAGAAGGGGACGAAAGTGCGGCTTTTGGTGATTCCGGCCGACGCGCCCGATCCCTCGAAGCGCAAGACGATCGAGCTCGTGCGCGACGAGATTAAGCTGAAAGACCAGGAAGCGCGCGCGGACATCATCATCAAGAAGGACGCCAACGGCGCCCCGGTGAAGCTCGGCTGGATTACGCTCCCGTCGTTCTACGCCGACATGGACAAGCACCAGAAGAGCACGACGAAGGATGTGCTGGCGCTCTTAAAGCGGCTGAAGAAAGAGAACGTCACCGGACTGATCGTCGACCTGCGCCGCAACGGCGGCGGTTCGCTCGAGGAGGCGATCGCGCTGACCGGTCTCTTTTTGAAATCCGGACCCGTCGTGCAGACGAAGGGCTCGAACGGCAACATCGTCGTTTCGAGCGATCCTGATCCCGGCGTCGCGTATGGCGGGCCTCTCGTCGTGCTGACCAGCCGTCAGAGTGCATCGGCCAGCGAGATTTTTGCCGCGGCCCTTCAGGATTACGGGCGCGCTCTAGTCGTCGGCGACAAGAAGACGTTCGGCAAAGGAACAGTGCAGACGATTCTCGAGATCGGGCGCTTTACCTCGCTGCTCGGCAGTAGCTCGCAGGAGGATGGCGCGCTTAAGCTGACCATCCAGAAATTCTACCGCGTCGCGGGCGGGTCGACGCAGCTGAACGGCGTCGCCTCAGATATCGTCCTGCCGTCGCTGAGCGATCTGCCGGAGTTTGGAGAAGGCGCCTTGAAAAACGCGCTGCCTTACGACGAAGTGGCGAAAGCGAAGTACACCAAGTGGCCTGAGTCGCCGCAGGTGTTTCTCGACGAGCTGAAACGTCGCTCCGAAGCGCGCGTAAAAGAGAATCCGGAATTCCACTACGTCATGGAAGACATGCAGCGCCTGCGGCAGAAGCTGGACGAAAACCGCATCTCGCTGAACGAGGACGTTCGTCGAGCGGAATTGGCCGAGGACAAGTTGCGCAAAGAAGCGCGGAGCAAGGATCGCCTGGCGCGTGCGGCTGGCGATGCTCACATCTACCGCGTCACCTTGGACACGGTCGACAAACCGAATCTACAGCTCATCATGTTCCCCGGCAAAGTGGCGGCAGTGAAGAAAGACGTGGCGCCTGAAGCTGCCGACGATGCGGATGAATCAGATGTAATTGGCGACGACGCGACGAAGGAGCCGGCGCTCGATCCAATGCGCGACGAGGCGCTGAACATCCTCGGTGACCTCGTCAGCCTGACGCAGGGACCGAAAACGGCGAGCGCCACGACGAAGCCATAGGTTCAGCGGTGCGGCGAGGTCCGCGATGATACGCTGCGCTTTGCAAGACAGCGCGTCCCTGTTTTAATGCGCGGCGCTATGACTGATGCCGCTCGCTCAGGCGCCGTCGCGGTGTTCGGCATCGCGTTCTGGTGCAGCGTGATCGGTTTGGCACGCGCGCAGCAAGCGGCTCCAGAGGCAGCCGGCGATCTGCCGCAGCTCTACGCGCAGGGCATGGCTGCGTTCCAGAGTGGCGAGTATGCCCGCGCCGCGAGCGAACTCGAAGCGGTTATCGCCAGGGCCGAATTCTCGCCGCAGCTCGAGCCGGTTTTTTACACGATCGGCTCGGCGTACTTCAATGCCGGCGATTACAAGAAAGCGGCCGCCGCTTTCAAGACCTACCAAGCCAAATTTTCAGCCGGCCCGCGCGCGGCGGAGGCGGCATTCGCGATCGCCCAGTGTAGCCTGCTGAGCAAAAACTACGCTGACGCGGCGACGCTGTTTAGCTCGTTCGAAAAGGACCCGAAGATGCGGGAACAGGCGCTGTTCTTCCAGGCGACCGCGCAGAAAGAAGGGGGCAAGCTCGACCCGGCCATCGCGACGCTCGAGAAGCTGGGTAGCGGCGAATTGAAGACCCCGTCCGGGGCGCGTGGCTTGATGATGCTCGCGCAGCTGTACGCGCAGAAAGGCACGGCCGACAAAGCGGTGCAAACGCTTCGGAAGCTGCACGAGCAGGTGCAGCTGGTGGAAAATATCGTCGAGCTGAACGCGCTCACGGTGGAGCTCGGCGACCAGCTCTACGGCAAGAAGCTCTTTGCGGAAGCGCTCGAGTGTTATCGCGCAGCGTACCGCCGCGAGCAGATCATTCGGTTGCAGAACGACCGCATCGCCGCGTTGCAGCGCAGCATCGAAAACAACGTCACCGCGGCGCGCGGCGTCACCGCGCAAGTGGCCACGCTCGGTACGACAAACAACCAGCTGAAAGCCGACGTCGCCAAGGCGCAGAAGCTTCTCGAGGGATTCCAGAAGCTCCCCGATGTCACGCCCGCCATCTACATCCGGATGGCGCGCAGCTTCTACGAGACGGATCGGAAATGGGAAGCGGTGGTCGTTTACCAGGAGCTGCTCGATCGCTTTCCAAACGTCCCGGAACGCGAACCATCGCTCTTCGGGATCATTGTTGCACTGGCTGACGTGAACCAGCCGGCACGCGCGATGGCTCGCTGCGAGGAATACCTGCGCGATTTCAAAACCGGCCCGAACGCGGAGACCGTCGGCTACCTCATCGGTGCCGTCGCGCTGCAGGCGAACGACGCGCGCGCCGCCGAGACGCACTTCGGTAACATGCTCGAGGCGCAGCCGAAGAGCACCTACCGCGAACAGATGCGTTACCTGCTCGGCAACGCGAAGTTCATGAGCGGCAAGCACGACGAGGCGACCGCCGAGTACAAGAAGTATCTGAGCGAGTTCCCGAAGGGCCAAAGCGTCGAGGATGTCGTTTATCGTCTTGCGCTCACGGCTCTCTTCTCGGGCAAATACGAGGAGGCGATGAAGGAGCTCGCCGCCTACATGCAGAAGTACCCGCAGGGGAGCTTCGTCTCGGACGCACGTTACCGGGTGGCCGTCTGCAAATACGCTGCGTCGCTCTACGACGAGGTGATCAGCGACTGCAAAGCCTGGGAGCGCGACTTCCCGAAGAATCCGCAACTCGGTGAGGTGCTCGCCCTGCTGGCGGACTCCTACGCGGCCACCGATCGCGAGCAGCAGGCGATCCCGATCTATATCCAAGCGTACAAAACGGCGACCACCGACGAGGTGATGAATTACTCGATGTTCGCCGCGAGCAAGCTGCTCCAGAAGCGGGACGAGTGGGGCAAGGTCTCCGAATTGTTCACCGAGTTTATCGCGGAAAAACCGGACCATCCGACCGTCATCAGTGCGCTCTACTGGATCGGTAAGGCGAAGGCGCGCGAAGGGCAGTTAGACGAAGCGAAGCGGATAACGGCTGACACGATCAAGCGATACATCGGCGATCCACAACGCGAGCCGGTGGAGATGTTGCTGACGCAGCTGGCGCAACTCTGTGTGAAAAAGAAGCGGCCGGAACCACTCCCGGAGGGAGACGCAGCTGCGGCTCCACCGGTTGAAGCGCCTGCCGCCGATCCGGGAGCAGAGCTCGACCTCCTGCTCGGCGAAAGCGGGAAGGACCAATCACCCACCGCGAAAGCGCGGGTTCTTTACGCGAAGGCAGAGCTAGCGCGGCTCCGGCGACAGCCTGCTGAAGAAGAGAAAAACATCGCGCGCATCGCCGATACCTCGAAGCCGGAAGACCTGAGCCCGATCCTGCTCGGCCGCGCCGCCGACTACCTGCTGGCCAAAAACAAAGTGGAGCAGGCGCGCAGCTTCTATCAACGGCTGATGGACGAGTTTCCGAAAAGCGACAGCATCGATTTCGCCTACAACGGTCTTGGCGAAATTGCTTGGCAAAAGAACGACCACGCGAAGGCGCTGCGCTACTTCAGCGACGCGACGGAGAAGATCGCCGCGGTGCAGAAGCTGAAGGAGGTAACGCTCGGCAAAGGCAAGGTCCTGCTCGCGATGGGGAGACTGGATGAAGCGAAGAAGCTCTTCGAGCAGGTTGCGGCAGTGCGCGAGTGGCGTGGAGAAGCGACGGCGTTCAGCGTCTACTCGTTAGGCGACATCGAGGCGCGGCAGGGTCGCTGGGCAGAGGCGAACGCGTTTTTCCAGCGCGTCTATGTCGGCTACCAGAAGTTCCTGCCGTGGGTGGCGAAGGCGTACCTGCGCAGCGGCGAGAGTTTTGAGAAGCTGGGAAAGAAGGAAGAGGCGGCGAACACTTATCGCGAGCTGTTGCGACTGGCGAACGAGAAGAAGGAGCTGGCCGGATTCGTTGAAACGGAAGAAGCGCGGAAGAAATTGGCCGCGATGGGGCAAGGATGAAGACACCAATGGTTCTACTAGTCGCGTGGATTTCTTCCTCGCCGGCGACAGTCGAGGAATCCCGTGGTGCGAGCTTAAAGGTGGCGCTCCGGGATCCTTCGACTTCGCTCAGGATGACCGCGTGGTGGGCGGCTGCTTTGTTGTTGTTGGCGACCACCGCCTCTGCTCCGGCGCAAACGCTCCTCCTTAAATCTGGTCAGCGGGTGGAGACAAAGGGCGTCCGCCGGAGCGGCGACATGGTGATGGGAAAGATCGAAGTGGCCGGCAGCAGCGGCGAGATTGGCCACCTGATCTCCGCGATCGCGAAGATTGAATTCCCGGAGCCGAAAGCGATCAGCAACGCGACCGAGCTCCTCGCGCAGGGGCAGCCGGAGAAAGCGCTCGCCGAGATCAATCCCGTACTCGCGTTTTACGAGCCGTTGCGCGAGATCCCGGGCGCCTGGTGGGCACCGGCCGCGATGATCAAAGTGTCGGCCCTCTCGGCGCTGCAACGTGATAAGGAGGCCGAACCGCTCGCGCTCCTGATTCAGAAGACGGCGACCGATCCTGAAACGGCGCGCGCCGCCAATCTGCGGATCGCCAGCTCGCTCGTCGCGCGGCAGGAGTTCGATAAGGCGGCGCAGATTTGCGATGAGGCGATCAAGGAAAGCACGCGCGCGGCCGTGCTGGCCGAGGCGTGGGTGACGAAGGGCAACCTGCTCCTCGCGCAGAAGCAATGGGATGGCGCCTTGCTCGCGTTCCTCCGCGTGCCGGTGTTTTACCGCGACGAGAAGCTCTTCATGCCGGCGGCGATGCTCGGCAGCGCGCGCGCTTATCGGCGGCTGGAGGATTTGGATAGAGCAAAGCGGTCGCTCTATGATTTAATCGCGGCATTCCCGAAATCCGCCGAAGCCGCGATCGCACAAACGGAAATTCAAAAACTGCAGAAGTAGAACCGCGCACCTGATTGCACGGCCCCCTCATGAAGGCAAAACTCTTATACCTCGCGGCGCTATCGACGGTGACATGCTCGCTCTTTCTTTCGGCAGCCATGGCACAGGAGGCGTCGCCCGCTGCCGCGGAGGGTGGACACGCCGGCCATTCCAAGACGCTCTGGGAGCAGATCAAGGAAGGCGGCTGGGTGATGTTCCCGATCGGCTTGTGCTCGGTCGCCACGCTTTACTTGATCGGCGACGGCATTCTGCGCACCAGTCGCAAGCGCGTCGCGCCTCCCGTTCACGAGCAAAGCGTCAAGGCGCTTTTCCGGCAGGGCGATTACGTCGGCGCCTATCACTTCTGCAAAGAGAATCCCTCGCCGCTCAACAACGTGCTGCGCGTCGGGATCAGCCTCCTCGGCGACGGCAAACAGGTGGCCGAAGAAGGAATGATGGGGGAGCTGGCGAAGGAGAACTCCAGCATGCAGACCTACATCAGTTATCTCTCGGTCATCGGTGTTTGTACGCCGATGATCGGGCTGCTCGGCACCGTCACCGGGATGATCAAGGCGTTCGCGACACTCGGCGCGGCGGGTATCGGCGATCCGTCGGGATTGTCGGCTGCGATCGGTGAAGTGCTGGTCGCGACGGCGAGCGGCCTCTTGATCGCTATCCCGGCGTTCGGCGCGTTCTACTTTCTGCGCAACCGTGCGGCCGACTCCGTCCATCACGTGCAGGATGTGATCAACAGCACCTTCCGGAAGATGCCGTATGAATCGCTCGCCGGCGTGCATATCGGCGACGAGGAATTGTATGCGGCGATTCCGAACTGGCTGGTGCAGCCGGGCGACGGTAACGGACAGGCAACGGGACGCATCTCGAGCGGTGCCACCGGTCAGCTCACGTAAGAGGAAGAGGCGATGGCTGGGGGAGGCGGCGGCAGCGATTCAGGCGAGCCGGAGTTTCAGATAGCTCCGATGATCGACGTCTTGTTGGTCATCCTGATCTTCTTCATGACCGTTACGTCGGCATCCGTTCTGAAGGTCGACAAAACGATCTCACTGCCGCCGGCGAAGAACGCGCAGAAAAAGGACAATTCGCGCGCCGAGACAGTGGTCAATGTGCGCTGGAAGCCGGAGACGAAGCGCGCCGAGTTCGTCTACGAAGATCGCGTCTACCCGAACGCGCACGCCATCGTGGAGCAGCTGAAAACCGCCAGAATCACCGGGGAGAAGCAGGTGACGACAGCAGAGAATCCGAACTTTCGCGCCGTCATCCGCGGCGATCGCGACGTGCCCGCGATCTATGTCTCACAGGCGATGAACGCCTGCGCCGAGGCCGGTATTTCCGACATCTCGTTTTCGGCGGTGAACAAAGAGTAGCGATGCGCCTCAACGTCAACGTCAACGAAGGCAACCTCGGTTTTCAGATCGCGCCGATGATCGACGTCGTCTTCGTGATCATGCTCTTTTTCATGGTCATGGCCGGCGCGGTGAAGGTCGAGAACGAGCTCAACACGCAGCTGCCCGGCACGGCGGAGACTTCGGGCTCTACCGATTTCGTCGATGAGCAGATCATCACCATCTCCGATATCGGCGAGGTGAGTTTGAACGACGAGCCGTTTGATTCACCGCAAAGCCGCGATCTGCCGGACCTCCGCGCCACGCTCATGCGACTGAAGCAAAACGCTGACGCGGCGAAAACTCCGGCGGTGGTCACGATCATCAGCGACGAGCAGGCGAAGTATAGCCGCACCGTCGACGTGCTCGACGCGCTCGCCGTCGCGAAAATCGACAACGTCACCTTCACCGTCGCCGAAGAGGAGTGACCGAACGGCCGCCGGACATCCGGCAGAGGTGATGTCTAGCGCCACCAGATCGGCGGCGCGAAGCGGTCGTCGAAACGGGGATCGATTCGGCGGACGCTCTGCTGCTGCTGCCGCCGCGGCTGGCGCGCGGAGTAGTCGAACTGGTTCCGCGAGCGGCCGTGCGGTGTTGTCCCGAAGACCGTCACCGGCGTGCCGACTTCCACCGCCTCGAAGAACTCGATCGCGTTCGCTTCCGGCAGGCGAACGCAACCATGCGACGCCGGGTAGCCCGGCAAATGGCCGGCGTGCATTCCTTCGGCGCCGTTGAAGCGCATGAAATAACGCATCGGCGCCGGGACGAAGCGCCCGCCGCGTGGCACCGGCATGTCCGCATCGGCATCGGCGACGACCGTGTTGCCGCGCGCATCGACGATTTTGCCGTAGAGATTCGAGAAGTGGTTGCGTTCCTTCTGAATGATTTTGAAGGAGCCGCGGCTGGTGTGATACTTTGCGCGCCCCGAGGAGATCGGCGATGAGAGCACCGGATAGCCGTCCTCGAGGAGGTAGGCCATCTGATCCTGCAGGTCGATTTCGACCGAGTAGGCGCCCGCCCGCTGCGCGTGGGCAGGGGTGATGGCGAGTCCAACGGCGAGAGCGAGAAGAAGGAGCCAGCGCGTTCTCATGCTCCAACTTCAACCCCGCAGGCGTCGCGAAGTTGCAGACGGAGAGCTCGCGCCGCGCTGCGCCGCAAACCGCCTACACTGCGATCGGCGCTTTGATTGCCGGATGGGGATCGTAGCCGACGAGCTGGAAATCCTCGAAGCGGAAGTCGCTGATGTTCTTCACCGCCGGATTCAGCTGCATCCGCGGCAGCGGGCGGAAATCGCGCCCGAGCTGCTCACGCGCCTGCTCGAGATGGTTTTGGTAGAGGTGCAGATCGCCAAACGTGTGCACGAACTCGCCCGCCCGGAGTTCACAGACCTGCGCGACCATCATCGTGAGCAGCGCGTAGGACGCGATGTTGAACGGCACGCCGAGAAACAGATCAGCGCTGCGCTGATAAAGCTGGCAGCTCAGCTCTCCGTCACAGACGTAGAACTGGAACAGCACATGGCAGGGCGGCAGAGCCATCGCGCCGATCTCCGCCGGATTCCAGGCGCTCACGATCAGGCGCCGGCTGTCCGGCGTTTTGCGGATCTGCTCGATGACGGTGGCGATCTGATCGACGTGGGTTCCGTCCGCTCCGCGCCAGTCGCGCCATTGCGCGCCGTAAACGCGCCCGAGATCGCCCTGTTCGTCCGCCCATTCATTCCAGATCGTGACGCCGTTTTCCGTCAGGTAACGGACATTCGTCTCCCCTCGGAGGAACCAGAAAAGCTCGTGGATAATCGATTTCAGGTGCAGCTTTTTCGTCGTCAGCAGCGGAAAAGTTTCCCGCAGATCGAACCGCGCCTGCGCACCGAAGACCGAGAGCGTGCCAGTCCCGGTGCGGTCGGTCCGGGACGTTCCATTCTCCAGCACGAGGCGCAGTAGGTCGTGATACTGTCTCATGGTAGCGAGCGAGATCCTTCGACGGGCTCCGGAAGATATTGACGCATGGGATAAAGCTAGTGATGCCGAACTGACTGGTCGAAGATCGCCCGCCGAGCGGTGCAGTCGCCACACCGTCGCGGCCCGAATCATCTAGCTCATGACTTCCTCGCCGAGCAACAGAATCCTCATCGTCGAGGACGAGCAGGACGTGGTCGACATGCTGACGTTGCATCTGGAGAAGGCGGGCGGCTTCGCCGTCTCCGTCGCGACAGATGGCGCCGCGGGTTTGAAGAAAGCGCGCGAGGAGCTTCCGGGGCTCGTAATTCTCGACCTGATGCTGCCGAAGATGCCGGGGCTGGAGGTTTGCAAACTCCTGAAGACGGACGGTGCGACGCGCCACATCCCGATCATCATGCTGACGGCGAAGGCGGAGGAGATCGATCGCATCGTCGGTCTGGAGGTGGGCGCGGACGATTACGTGACGAAGCCGTTCAGCCCTCGGGAGATCGTGCTGCGAGTGAAAGCGATCATGCGGCGCGGCAAGGGCGACATCACCGACGAGAAGATGACGTTCGGCACGATCACGGTCGATCCATCGCGCCATCACGTGACGGTCGCGGGAAAAAAAGTGCGGCTCACGAGCGTCGAATTCAAGCTGCTCAGCATGTTGATGCTGCGGCGCGGGCGCGTGCAATCGCGCGACCGCCTGCTCAATGAAGTGTGGGGCTACGAAAGCCTGATCGACACGCGCACGGTCGACACGCACGTGCGGCGGCTCCGCAAAAAGCTCGGCAAAGCCGCGGAAGCGATCGAGACGGTGCGCGGCTTCGGATATCGGCTGCGGGAAGGCTGACCGCGATGGGCTGGATCGCGCTAAGCGCTGGGGTCGCGGTGCTGCTGGTGATCGCCTTCAAAGTCTGGCGGCGGTGGATCGAGCCGTGGCGTGAAGTCGACGAGCTGCTGCAGGCGATCAACCAAGGCCGCAAGCCGCCGAAGTTCCTGATGACCGGCAACATTCGCTCGCAGCCGATCGGCCTCGCGCTTGAGAAGCTCACGCAGCGGCTGCGCGAATGGGAACGCGTGGCGCACGAAGGAGCGCTCGGCGTGCAGACGATCGTCGGTGCGTTGCCGGACGGACTCGTGGTCGTGGATCAGAAGCACCTGATTCAAATGGTGAACGCGGAGTTCCGGAGGGCATTCGGCGTGCCGGAGAGCGATGGAGTGGGCGCACCGCTTTTGGAGGTGGTCCGGGACGCTGCGATAGATCGTGCGGTGACGGCCGCGTTGCAGGACGGCAGTGCGCGCCGCGAATCGATGACTGCGCCGGCAGGCGACGTGCGGCGGGAGATGGAAGTGAATGTGGTGCCGTTTCGCGATGCTTCGAAAGGCACGGCGGGCGCGGTGATCTTGTTCCGGGATGTTTCGCATATCCGCCAGGTGGAGGAAATGCGCCGCGATTTTGTGGCGAACGTCTCACACGAGCTGCGGACGCCGCTGTCGATTTTCCGCGGTTACCTCGAGACGCTGCTCGACGATCCGCGGCAGCCGCCAGCGGAGTTGATCCGCATCCTGGAGGTGATGGAGCGGCACTCCGACCGGCTGACGACGCTTGTCGATGATGTTCTCAGTCTCGCGCGACTCGAGTCGCCGGAGGCGCGGCTCGAGTTCAGCGACATCCATCTGCCGGAGTTTCTTGGCGTGATCCTGCGGGATTGGGAGAAGCGGCTGAGCGCAAAGTCACTCCAGGCGACGCTCGACGCGCCCGATGACCTGCCGGTGATTGCGGCCGACGAGAATCGACTTCAGGAAGTGATCTACAATCTTCTCGATAACGCCGTGAAGTACTCGCAACCCGGAGGCAAAGTCTGGCTCTCCGCGCGGCAGAGCGAAGATCGCGTCCAGATCGGCATCAGGGATGAAGGCGCGGGGATTCCGGCGGCTGATTTGCCGCGGGTCTTCGAGCGGTTCTACCGCGCGGACAAAGCTCGCAGCCGGCAGATCGGCGGCACCGGACTGGGATTGTCGATCGTGAAGCACATCGCGCAATTACACGGCGGTTCGGTGGAAGCGGAAAGCGAGCTCGGGCGCGGCTCGACGTTCAAAGTGGTTTTGCCGATTCGTCCTGCGGGAGTCGCCGCAGAGCGTTCTCGAGCAACCGACACCACTTCGGCTGCCAGAGAAAACGGCGCGCCAGAGGAGTCGGAGGCGCGGCCAACGCGGGACCATGTCACACAATCGTAACACTTCACGCGTTGCGGCGCGGGAGCAGTTCCGATGATGTTCGGGGGGCATGGACATGCTCGCTGAATCGCCGCCGCTTGTGCCCCGCCGCACCGGCACGGCGGCGTCGCGCAGCGGCATTGAGCAGCTAATCAAAGTTTTCTTCGGCGGGAACGCGCTCATCGCGCTGGTGGTGCTCGCGTTGATCACCGTTTTCCTGTTCCGCGAAGGTTTCGGGTTCTTCGGCCAAAACCTCGAGAACCTGCGCCTTTACCGGCAGGCAGGCCTTGAGTACGTCGATATCATTCGCGCCGAGGCGAAGGAGCACGCGGCGCTTTCCCGCGCGTTGAACGATTTGCGCCTGCGGCAATTTCGGCGCGCGGAACGGGCGAACGTTCCTCGCGAGCAAATCGATGTGGCGCTCGCGCCGTTCGATGAATTTGCGAATGCGTTCAGCGACAGCGCGGTGGATTTGAACGGGCTCGTGTCCGATCTCGGCGAGCAGGCGAGCGCGTATAAGGAACAGCTTTTCGCCCGGAACGAGCTGTGGGCGCAAAAGCAGCAGCTCGAACGCCGCGGTGCCATGGCGGAAGCGGCGCAGATCATTGTGCCGGAAGTCGACAGCACCGCTGCTCTGGCCGCTCTGCGGACCGGTACGCCGGGGTTTGAAACGGCGAGCGCGCAGATGGCCGCCACAATCAACCAACTCCTCAGCAGCGCGCCGCCGCTTGCAAACGACGATCTGCAGCCGGCGGTCGACAAGTGGAAAGAGCGGGTGCGTGCCTATCTTGCAGGTCTGCCATCTGCCGCGGAACAATTGCGCACCTGGTCTCCGGATGTGCCGGTGCCGTGGTATCGCGCGATCAGTTCGTTCGTGTTCGGCCACGACTGGATCACCGCCAGTTTCTGGCAGGATTGGTATGGCATCCGGCCGCTGCTCGTGGGTTCGATCATGGTGTCGGTCGTGGCCTTGACGATCGCCATTCCCCTCGGCGTCTCCTCCGCCATTTATGTGAGCGAGATCGCGTCGCGCGAAGAGAAGCGGCTCATCAAACCCTACATCGAATTCATCGCGGCGATCCCATCGGTGGTGCTGGGGTTTTTCGGCATCGCGGTGGTCGGGCAGGCCGTGCGCGCGATGTCGGAGCTGCCGATGTTCAGCTGGGTCTCGTTCTTTCCGATCAGCGAACGGCTCAACGTGTTCACCGCCGGCTGCCTGCTGGCGCTGATGGCGGTGCCGACGATTTTCACGCTCTCCGAAGACGCGTTGCGCAACGTGCCGCGAGGGTTCAAGGAGGCATCGTACGCGCTCGGTGCGAACCGCCTCCAGACGATTGGGCGTGTGCTGGTCCCCGCATCGCTCTCCGGCATTGTGTCGGCGATCCTGCTCGGCCTCGGGCGCGTGATCGGCGAAACGATGGTGGTGCTGCTCTGCGCGGGGAACCGGATCGAGATTCCGGATTTCACGGAAGGGCTCGGGGCGTTTTTCCAGCCGGTGCACACGATGACGGGCATCATCGCGCAGGAGATGGGAGAGGTCGTCCGCGGCAGCATGCACTACCGCGCGCTTTTCATGGTCGGCCTGGTGCTGTTCACGATCACGCTCGGCATCAACTATCTCGCGCAGAAACTCGTGGCGCGGTACCGGATGAGCATCGGCTGATATGACGACCGCAACCCCACACGCTCGCCGCACGCGGACCATCGAGCTGTTCGTGTTCTGGACGTTTCGGCTCGCCACGTACTTCGTGCTCGCTTGCGCCAGTTACATCTTTCTCGATATCGGCATCAAGGGCGCGCGGACCGTGTTTACGAGCACGCCTCCGTTCGTGAATGTGGCGTTCCTCTCGGAGCCGCCCCAAACGCTCTACGTCTTCGAGCATGAAGGCAAAAAGATGACGCTGAGCGACCGCGAGTTCCGCGAGTGGAAAGCGACGAACGGCGAACCGGCAGTCGCTGCGTCGAGCGTGGCGTATTCGGCGGGCGGCATCTGGCCCTGCATCGTTGGCACGGCGCTGCTGGTGCTCGGGTCGATGGCGTTGGCGCTGGGCATCGGCATCAGCAGCGCGATTTATCTGAGCGAATACAGCCGCAACGGGCGCCTCATCCGGCTCGTGCGGATTGCGATTCTGAATCTGGCCGGCGTTCCGTCGATCGTGTTCGGCCTCTTCGGCTTCGGATTGTTCGTGATCTTCTTCGGCTGGAACGTGTCGCTGCTTGCGGGCTGGTTTACCCTCGGGCTGATGATTCTGCCGGCAATCATCACCGCGAGTGAAGAATCGCTGCGCGCGGTGCCCCAGGGATTACGCGAAGGTTCACTCGCGCTCGGAGCGACAAAGTGGCAGACGATCCGCAAGAACGTCCTGCCGTACGCACTGCCGGGGATCCTGACCTCTTCCATTCTCGGCATCGCACGGGTCGCCGGCGAGACGGCGCCGATCATGTTCACGGCCGCCTACGCGATGCGCGACGAGATGCCGTGGCAGGTGAGTCGCTGGACGGACTTCGTGTTTCAAGGTGTGATGGCGCTGCCGTACCACATTTACGTCGTCAGCTCGAAGATCCCGCAGAACGAATACACCGAGCGGGTGCAATACGGCGCCGCGTTCGTGTTTCTCGCGGTTGTGATGCTGATTACGTTGACGTCGATCGTATTGAGAGAACGCAGCAGGAATAGGTTATCATGGTGAAGTTGATGGAAATGCCGCAGATCGTTTCAATGCCAGCCAGAGGAAGCGCTCCGGCACCAGACGCCGCGCCCGCGGAAAACACGATCGAGATCGATAAGGTCGATTTCGCCTACGGCACGAACAAGGTGTTGCACGGCATCGATCTCCAGGTGCCGGCGCGCGCGGTGACGGCGTTCATCGGCCCGTCCGGTTGTGGGAAGACGACGTTGCTGCGCTGCCTCAACCGCATGAACGACCTGGTCGATGGCGCGAAGCTTACCGCCGGTTCGATTCGCATCCAGGGCGTCGACATCAATGCGCCGGGTCTCGATGTCGTCGATCTACGCCGCCGCGTCGGGATGGTTTTCCAGAAATCCAATCCATTTCCCAAGTCGATCTACGACAACATCGCGTACGGCCTCCGGATTGCCGGCATCACCAGGCGCGCCCGCATCGATGAAGCAGTCGAGAAGAGCCTTCGCTCCGCGGCTTTGTGGGACGAAGTGAAAGACCGGCTGCACGTGAGCGGCTACGGCCTATCAGGCGGCCAGCAGCAGCGGCTTTGCATCGCGCGCGCCCTGGCGGTAGAACCCGAGATCATCCTGATGGACGAACCCTGCTCCGCGCTCGATCCCATCGCGACAGCGAAGGTCGAAGAGCTGATCCGTCAGCTGAAAGCGAATTACACGATCGTGATCGTCACGCACAACATGCAACAGGCCGGACGCGTCTCGGACAACACGGCCTTCTTTTATCTCGGCCGGCTGATCGAGTTCAGCGACACGCGCAAGATTTTCTCGAACCCGGCGCAACGTCAGACAGAAGATTACATCACCGGCCGGTTCGGTTGACGATTTAACCACATGATCGCGCAAAACCACATCCTCGCGACTTTCGACGAAGCGCTCAGCTCGCTGCGCAATAACGTGCTGATGATGTCGAGCCTGACCGAGCGCAGCCTTGATCGTGCGATCACCGGCTTGCTCGAGCGCGACGACGAGCTTTGCACCACCGCGATTGCCGACGACGAAGAGATCGATCAGCTCGAGAAGCAGGTCGACAAAGATGGGGTGGATTTGTTGCTGCGGTTTCAGCCGGTGGCGTCCGATCTGCGCCGCGTCGTTTCGGCGATGAAGTTGAGCAGCAATCTGGAACGAATGGCGGATCAGGCAGTGAACATCGCGCGGAAAGCGCGCAAGCTGAGCCGGCATCCGGCCTTACCGGAAAGCGAGTTCATTCAGCCGATGTACGTCCACGCCATGGCAATGTTCAAGGATAGTGTGGAAGCGTATATCCGTGAAGATGTAGAGCTCGCGATGGCGCTCAAGCCGCGCGACAAGGTGCTCGATGAAATGAACGCGAACGCGGGCAGGCGCCTGATCCAGCGGATGGCGGAGGATCCGGATCAGCTGCGCGGTTACCTGAACCTGATGTTCATCGCGCGGCACCTCGAGCGAGTGGGCGATCATGCGACGAACATCGCGGAAGACGCCGTCTATGCCGCCGCGGCGGAAGACATCCGGCATCAGCCGTTCGTGCCGGACCGCAGCTAGAGCGGCCATCGCGTAAAAAAGCGCCGAATTTGGCGCGCGATCAGCTTTGTCTCTGAGACGTGAACCGGCTCGGAGGCAGCATCTTGTGGCGAAACCGCGCCCTGCTCGCCTGCATCACGCTCGCGATTTTCGCCGGCTCGTTAGCCGATGCCGAGGCCCGCACCCGCCGGAAGCGCTCCGCATTCCAGGTGGCGCTTCAGCCTTTCTCGATGATGCGGTCTGCGGTCCACGCGGTGGCCGATCCGATCGTCCATAATGCTCCGCGCGCGGTAAGGCGGGTAGCGACAGCGCCGGTCCGGATCGCCCGCACCGCGGCACGCGCGCTTCCCGCCGATCAGCCACGGCACGAAGACGCGAACGAGGAGTATGACGCGGAGGATGAAGAAGAGGAAGAGAGCGCCGAATATGACGACGCCCCGGCCGCGAGCCGGCACGCGCGCATTGCGCAGCCGGTGAGCTACGGCGAACCAATCCGCGTCGCCTACGTGGTGCCGCGCGCGAAAGCAGCGCCAGCGCCACGCGCCGAGCAGGTGCAGGACGACGACGATTACGACAGC
>JACDCC010000051.1 GCA_013694595.1 Chthoniobacterales bacterium | reverse complement strand
TTCATCGGCGGTTTGCTCCCATACATCTTCACCGCCTTCAGCATGGACGCCGTCGGCAAAGCGGCGGGCGCAGTCGTGCGCGAAGTGCGCCGGCAGTTGACCGCAAAGCCGGGCATTCTGCGCGGGGAAGACAAACCCGACTACGGCACCTGCGTCGACATCGTCACGAAGGCGGCATTGCGCGAGATGATCATCCCGGCCCTGCTCCCACTGCTCTTCGTCATCGCTGTCGCGGCCACGCCGCAGCTCGGACCGGTGGTGCTCGGCGGTTTGCTCGTCGGGACGATCGTGACCGGCCTCTTCATGGCGATCGCGATGACCTCCAGCGGCGGCGCCTGGGATAACGCCAAGAAATACATCGAAGAAGGAAACCTCGGCGGCAAAGGCTCGTCAGCGCACGCTGCCTCCGTCACCGGCGACACGGTCGGCGATCCTTACAAGGACACCGCCGGCCCTGCGATCAATCCGATGATCAAGGTGGTCAACATCGTTGCTATCCTGATCATCCCGATGTTCTTTTAACGGGCGGGACGGCCGTCGTCCGCACAGAATCAACTGGATGGAAGAACCACGAGACTACCAGCTCGTCGCGACGGAGGAGGCTCCGATGAAGAAGGAACTGGCGTTGCCAGATCCTGGCGCGACGCCATTCAAGGTAGTGGTGGATCCCGAGATGCGGCTGAAGCTTCGCCGCGCTTTGATCGAGTTGATTGACTACCACGATGAGGCGCTTGCCGAGCATTTCGCTGATGGAAAGCTCGCGCTCGAATCGTACAAGGAATACATCGAGCTGTTCGCACGGAGTTTGAAGGAGACGATGGAAAGCCGCGAAGGCGTGGCCTATCTGCTCCGCGCGGTCGGCTTCGAGGTGCCGGCGGAGGAGATTAATCTGAAGCCGGAACTCCGCTGGAAAAAAGGCGTGCCGGGAGCGTTTGGCTCCAGCCTGCTGTAAGGCCCGAACCTTTTTTATCGGAGGCGGAAAAAATTAGCGGGAGACCGTTTTTACCTTGATCCTGTGCCGCAAAGTTGGAGGCGTTCCTAAGATAGTGTTGTTTGTTCTGTTTTCGTCAGCGGCCGTCCGGCAACGGGCGGCCGCTTTCGTTAACGTCAGGAACACGTCCGGGGAGTCCGAAGGCATTGCACGGGAGGCGCCACCGGTTTTGCGCGGAAGTCTCTTTTCCTTCCGCCTGGGCGGCTCTTTCGGCGCGCGGCGCACGTCTCTGCCGTGACCGCGCCTCCAAGCGGGCGCTCTATGTCCCTAAAAAAAAACGGCCACCGCGAATCAACACGGTGGCCGTTTCGAAGAATGACGGCAGAATCTAGCTGAGCCGACGACGCCGGAGGAGCGAACTAAAGAACCCGAGGGCAGCCAAACCAGAGACACCGATGATCGGGGCAAGTGCAGACATTTCGGGCACGGGCACCGCGATAAGGCCGATGTTATCAATTGGCGTGCCAGCCAATGACCCCGTCGATCTCGTGGCGCGCGCGGCGAAATTATCAATCCCTAACTGATTCGTATCTGAGATCGCCGAGAAAATCCCGAGAAACTGTGGTCCGACAATCGGGGTGGTGCCCACATAAGTCCAGGTGAGGTTGAAGATGCCAGGATCGTCCTGCGGCAGGACGGTGGGCGGGGTCAGGCCGATGAGCGAACTGGAAAACAACCAGCCTTCCGGCTGCATGGCCGAGCCCGGCACGAAGCCTGCGAAGTCGAAAATTGTGAAGAAATCCCCCGTCCGCACTTGCTGATCGAGGGTCACGTTGACCGAGTAATTCCATTGGAAGTTCGACCCCGCGCCCGTGATGCTGTCTAGAGTCGGGATGATGTCCGCTCGCGCGGTGAGCAATGTTGAGCTGAGAAAGATAAGGCTGAGGAAATATTTCTTAGTCATAATATAAGTGGGCTTGGTGACGACTTTTTCTCAGAAACGCGTCTCATTGTCAATCAAGAAAACATGCCGCTTTCACGAAAAGCTGCTGCAGGTGGCCGTGACAAAGTGGCGGGAATGGTCACATTGCCGCCGATGACCGACTCCCCACGCCGCCTCGGGGGCAGATTGCCCCTTCCCTGGCTGGCGCTTCTGTGTGGCAGTCTCTGGGTCTGGGCGATTTGGAGTTGCGCGGAACACTGGCGTGGCAATCCGAATTATTCTTATGGTTGGGCTGTCCCAGTTCTGGCCCTTGGCTTTGCTCTGCGCCGGCTTTGGAATTGGGAGCCGCCGCCCGAGACAACGCGAGAGGGGCACTCTACCCTGAGCCGAGCCGCAGGCTGGACGATGGCGGCGGCGGGTGGAGCGCTCGTCTGCGGGCTCGAACTGGCGCGCCAGGAAATGTGGCGCCCGCAGATCGTCCTGATGCTCATCTGCGGACTCGCCGTGAGCGGCAGCCTCGCGCTCTGTGCCGCCAGCGGCGGGTACTCGCTGGTCCGGGCACAACTTTTTCCCATGCTGTTTTTCTGGACGGCCGTTCCGTGGCCACCCCGCCTGGAGCAACCGATCACCAGCACTTTGATGGGGTGGGTCGCCGCGGCCACCGCGGAGACCTTGCACTGGATGGGAGTCGAAGCGGAACCATCCGGAGGCGCGATTGCACTGCGGACTGGCCTGGTTGGAATCACGGAAGCCTGCAGCGGCATTCGATCACTGCAGGCCGGCATCATGTTTGGACTGGCCATCGGCGAATGGTTTCTCCTCCGGCCGGCGAAACGCGTCTGGCTCCTCGTCCTTGCCATCCTGCTCGCCTTCGCCACGAATCTGGCACGCACTCTGGCGCTCTCGCTGCAAGGAGAATGGCACGGCCTCGCCGCCATCGACGACGTCCATGACCTTATCGGTACCATCACGATCACCGCCCTTATCGTCGGCATCTGGATTGCGGGCAAGCTGCTCGCCCCGCGCGCGGCGCCCATCCCTCTCCCCCCGCTACAGGAATGGCGGCGGCGGGCGCGCGAACTTTGCTCCCGCCTCGCGCGTCGAGGCTCTCCAGTGGTGGCCAGCGTCGTCCTGGCAGGATTGTTGGGATTTGGGACGGCCCGGGGCGTTTACGCCGTCATGGAGGCGCGCTCGGACACGCAAACCACTGCCTTCTTCGTCGCCCGGGGCGCAGGAGCTGGAGACGAATTCGTCCCAGTCCCGCGAGAGATCTGGAACGAGCTGCGCCCGACGAGTGGAGCATACATTCGCCGCACCGCGACCGATCTGCCGCGGGGGCAGGCCGACCTTTACCATTTTTTCTGGAAACCCTCTCCGTGGAACCGCTTCACCCTAGTGCACCGGCCCGACATCTGTATGCCGGGTGTTGGCTGGCGCCTCACTGGCGCGGCGGAGCCGGTGGACGTCGATTTCGAGGGACAAAGCGTGCGGTACTATGCATTCCGGTTCGAGCGAGGCACGTACCGCGCCCTGCAGCTCTGGGGTGTCTGGCGCAACGGAGAGCCTGTCCCGCTCGAGTACGAAGCTGCACAAGTCTTGGGCGATGCGGTGCCGCCCCTTGGTCTGGCTCTGGAGGGAAAACGTCGCTCGGCGACGGAGATCGTCGCCTGCACGCTTATCAGTGCTGAGGAGCCGCCGGCTCTTGAAATGGGAGTGGCAGTCCTGCGATCCGTCTTCCAATATAGACCGCTATGAGCACAGAAAATCCTCTCCCCCGCTTGCGCCGCCGCCGCGGCCGGCGCCGCCGCCGGAGGATGATTTTCTGGGGCCTTCTCCTCGTTTTCCTCGCCGGGATCATCCTTGCTGCGAAGCCTGCCTACCGCTGGACGAAATCCCGCCGCGCGCTTTACTTCGTCGGCCAGGCAGAAGCGCTGCTCGCTGCCGGCCAACCGACCGAAGCCGCCTCGAAATATCGTGCCGCCCTCCAGCTCGACCCGCTCGGCTACCGCCCTCTGGCGGGAGCTGCTCGTTTGGCCACCCGGTTTGGCCGGCCCGAAGCGGCCGATCTTTGGCACGAAGTAATGCGTTTGCCGCAGATTACCGACGCAGATCGCCAGGAGTATGCGGCGCTGCTGCTAGACCGGGGGAAGCCCGCCCTGGCGGAAAAAATTATCGCCGGCCTGCTCCAATCCGCCCCTGACGCGAAAACTCTTCGTCTCGCCGCGCTCTATTCCATTCGGATTGGGAATGACGCGAAAGCGGCCCAGTTTGCGCGCCTCGCGGTTGCGCGTGCGTCGCCGGATGAGCACGCCCCGCGTTTTCTCCTCGCGGAGGTGCTGTCCCGCTCCAGCAATCCGGAGGAGCGCGCGGAGGCACGGGAAACACTCTGGGGGATCGCGGAGCAGGAAAGCGCGGCCGGGACCGCGGCGCTCGAAGCACTCGCGCGCGTCCCGGAATCGCCAGCCGCAGAGAAATCGCGCGTCCTGGCAGGACTCGAAAGAATTCCGGAGCCGGGCGTCGTTCTCGATCTGCTGGCGGCCGAATTACGCCGTCAACTGCACCCGGAGGAGCAGGATCGAATTTACGATGAAAAAATCGCACGGTGGCGCCAGGGCGAGGTCGCAGAAGTTGCCCACCTGGCCCGCTGGCTAAATCTCAACCATGAGTTTGAGCGTGTTCTCGCTTTGCTGCCGCTGGAGCGCGCCCTCGGGTCGGAATCGCACCTCCTCTCACACCTCGATGCCCTTGCCGGCCTCCAGCGCTGGGACGAGATCGACGCCGCGCTCGCGCGGCCGGAGCTGAGGCTTGATCCGACGGTCACGGAGAGCTTTCGCGCCAGGACGGCGCTCGGTCGTCAGTTGCCCCTGGATGCCGGCCAGCACTGGGACAGGGCCATCGCGCTGGCCGCGGGCGATCCCGGGAAGCTGCGCTTCGTAGCCACGTTTGCGGAGAAAAACCGCGCCAGCACGGCGGCGTTGAAGGCTTACGAACAGTTGGCACGGTCTCCCGAGGACGCCGTCTTTGCCCAGCGCGGCCAGCAGCGTTTGCTCGAGGAGAGCGGCGATACGCGAATCGCGCGGACTGCCGCAGAGCGCCTCAGGGCGCTTTCGCCCGATGACCCAAACGCACAGGCTCAGCTCGCGCACCTTAACCTCTTGCTCGGCCTCGAGATCGAGGCAAACGCCGCCACGGCCCAGGCGCTCGCCACCAAGTATCCAGACCGGCTCTCCTTTCGGGTCACCGCAGCGCTTGGCCATTTGCGCCAGTTCAATCCTGCGGCGGCCCTGGCGCAGTTTCAGGCGCCGGAGGCGATTGATTGGAGCCGCACCCCGCCTGGGTGGCGGGCGGTCTATGCGGCTGCGCTGGCGGCAGACGACCAGACAGAGGCGGCGCAACAGATCGCGAGCACGATCCCGGTGGAGAAGCTAAAGAAGGAAGAACGGGAGCTGCTGCCGGAATAATGCTCCCTTATAGCCGCGGGCGGCGACGACGTGCAGGAGCAGCGGCTCCACCATCCCACCAAGCGAGCTGCGCTCAAGGTTAATCGCTCGTTTTCGAAGCGCGCTTTCGGATTTCCGCTCAGGCCGATCATCTGCTTACGCAAGAGACCGGAGCTTAGCGACCCGCCGCCAATGCCTTGGAAAGCGAATCACACGTGACAAGCTGCCGCCTCTCTTCCCATGCCCCTGCCCCACTGATTAAGGATGACGACGGAAGTCGCCGCACCACGAGCGCCCTTTTCGCTCGCGAGGAGTGGACTGTGGACGAAGCACACGACGGTGAGTATGGCATCGAACTGGCGCTGAAACCTCGGCCGGACGTGATTCTGGCAGTCAATCAGCCGGGTGCCTGGCGTGGCTTACCTTCTGGTTACGGCGACGGAACTTGCAATTGCCTAACGACCGCTCGGGCGCGCCTTCGTTCGCACGGCGCGATACGTCTTCGCCACCGCGCGCCGAAAATGAAACGGACGCAGATACTGCAGATACACAGGCCAGCGCCGCAGCTGCTCCGGCACTCGTCTCTCCGCTTTGATGCGCAGACACCATTCCACCACGGTGTGGAAGGCGGTCTCTTCCGCAAACCACTCCAGCCATTCGCGTCGCGCCAACTCGCCCATCGCCACCGCTTCCCCCTCCCGCTCCTCCAGAAGCTGCGGCAGTCGCGCGAAGTCCGCTTCGCTAACGCGGAGAGCGAATTGGCCCACGCCGGCCCGGGCGGCTCTACCCAGCCGTCAGAGAGGATCACCGGCACGCGGCCCATCTTCATCGTTTCGAAAAGCCGGATGCTCGAAACACTCAACCCGCGGGGGCACAAGACGAACTTGCTGGCCTTCGTAATGTCGGCGTATCGCCGGTGATAATCGCGCCGCTCGGCTGCGTTCATCGCGCGCTGCAGGACGCGCGCGAACTCCGCGGAGGTATCCTGAATAAAACCGCGCGGATGCTTCAGCGTCATCAGATCACGACGCACGGTCGCGTTCTCCATTGAGCCCACGAAACTGTAGAGGTAGGGAGATCGGCCACCGGGGGAATGAAGGTGGCAAACTCGTTCTCCGCCGCTCCGAGATGGAAACCGGAAATCGTGCGCCGCGACGACCATCTCTGATCGCGGGCCGTGTAGATGCCGGGCAGGAACGGAATGACGTAAGGATTCGAGCAGAAGAGAAAGCACTTCTTGCGATAGCGACGCGTGAAGGGGTGACGCCGCACGCGTTCGAAATGCCAGCCGGCCCCGTAAGACTCGACAAATAGAATCACGTCCGCTTCCTCCGGACTGCTCGTTAGGCGGTGAACTCCACGACGGTCGCACGCCGCCCGCTTCTGCATGTCGTGCAGTGGTGCGAGATAATCAGGCGTCTGGTCATCGGCGGGCGTGGCCGAAAGTAGGACGACATGCGCCATGGCTCTCCCGCTGTCTAGCAGCTCGTGCGCCGCGCGTCGAGCAGGCGCGCCGGAAGTTCCCGGAGGCATTCACGTGCCGACGATCAGTCTCAGGCTCCCGGATCGAATCTGCGTCGGAGCGATTCGTGGTACGCCAAAAACTCTTGGCTTCAATCACTTACCTGCCACAATCGCCGAGCTCACGATGCCGACGGTATTACTGATCGAAGACGACGACGAGAGCCGTCGAGCCACGAGCCTGCTCTTTGGCCGCCGCGACTGGACCGTCTTCCAGGCAGGAGATGGCGCTGCCGGGATCGAACTCGCGCTGAAGCATCGGCCCGATGTGATTTTATGCGACCTGCTCATGCCGAAAGCGAACGGCTTTCAGGTCTGCCGCGCCATTCGACAGCAGCTTCAACCGACCAAGATCATCGTCATCTCCGGACGCGACTACGGCGTCGACCGCGCCAGCGCGCTTGAGGCAGGTGCAGACGAGTACCTGCTCAAGCCGATCACGTGGGAGATCCTTTCGGCAGCGATCGATCGCGTGCTGCCCACGCCGCGTGAACCTTTGGCTCCGGGTGAGATGTTCGAGTTCCACGCCCCCTCGACTCGCGTAAAACTCTGGGGTGTGCGCGGCTCGATTCCTGTCCCTGGCGGCGCGACCATCCGCTACGGCGGTAACACAACGTGCGTCGAAGTGCGTGCCGACGGCGAAATCATCATCCTGGATGCCGGCTCCGGCATCCGATTGCTGGGGATGGATTTGGAGAAGGAATTCGAGGATCGCCCGATGAAGCTCTCGCTGCTCATCACCCACACTCACTGGGATCACATCCAAGGACTCCCTTTCTTCCAACCTGCCTACAACCAGAAGAACCAGATTCGCGTTCTCGGCTACGAGGGAGCGCGCGCCGGACTCGCTGCCATTCTCGCGGGGCAAATGGAAACGCCGTTTTTCCCGGTCAGCTTACGAGATCTCCAGAGCAACATCGCGATCGAAGAGCTGAAGGAGATGGAGTTCACGATTGGGAAAGTGCGGGTGCAGTCGAAGTTCGCGAATCATCCGGGGATTTGCGCCGGCTACCGCCTTTTCACGAGCGCCGGTTCGATCGCATTCTTCCCGGATAACGAACCGTACGAACTGCTCAAGCTGCACATCGCCGATCGCGACCAGACGAACATCGAAGACGCGCGCGAATTCGCGCAGAATGAACGCGCGAAACTGGTGGAATTCCTCCTTGGCTGCGACGTGCTGATCATGGATGCGCAATACACGGACGCGGAATACGAGAAACACATCGGCTGGGGTCACGGTTCCCTCAGCCGCGCCGTCTCCCTCGCCCTCGCCGCCAACGTAGCGAAGCTGATCCTTTTCCATCACGACCCCAATCACGACGACAACGCGATCGACGACATGCTGGAGCGGGCCCGTCTGCTCGTGCTGGAGAGCGGCAAAGCGATGGAAGTAGAGGCCGCACAAGAGGGCTCCGAGATCTGGCTCGCGCCAAAGCAGCACCGCTGAGTCTTTTGTAGCGCCGGCCCGCGACCGGATGGCCGTGCCGGCAAACCCGCAATTGCGCTCGTCCTGCGACTTGCCCGCGGCACGAAACGAGACGATAAGTCTGGCCGCTTCAGCCGCGCTTTTTGCCTCGTGGTGTAACGGTAGCACGAGAGATTCTGGATCTCTTTGTCAAGGTTCGAATCCTTGCGAGGCAGCCAACCGTTCAGCAT
Source organism: Chthoniobacterales bacterium (assembly GCA_013694595.1). Lineage (GTDB taxonomy): Bacteria > Verrucomicrobiota > Verrucomicrobiia > Chthoniobacterales > UBA10450 > JACCTI01. The sequence goes on along the minus strand of JACDCC010000051.1, from coordinate 1,075 downwards.
CAACCACTTACGCGCTATCAGGACGCGAAAAATGGGCGTTTCAGAACAACAGTCAGAACAAATCTGCTGAAATCATTGATGTTTAGCAACGTCGGGATTCCGTGCAGTCCCTCTGGACGGGTTCGCGAGCAACGCAGGACGAGGTGGTTCGCTCCACCACTGGCGAGCCTTGGGGTTCCTTGGGGTCGGGACACTCACGGCTGGTATCAGTGATGTGCAATTCGAGGGAACTGCGGATTGCTCGCGAGGTGCGACGTTTCGCGCACGCGCAACTTTGCGACGAATTTACCGCGCTGACCCTTACGCTTTCCTTACCCTCAAGGCCCTCCCCGCCTTGATTCTGCTTGTAATGCGAAGATCGCAGTGACTATGCTGCGCCGAGTTCATCATGAAGATCACCGATACGAGGCCGAAGGCTTTGACGATCATGCTCGCACTGCTCTGCATTGTCGCAGATGCCGACGCACAGAGAATCGAGAGTCTGCCGAATCGGCTGACGCCGCCAGCGTTGGGCAGCTACAGCAATCCTGTGTATGTCCAACCGGCCTACAATCCGCCCGTCTATCAGCAACCTGCACCCGCCCCATATGTTCCGCCGCAGGTGATTCGGCAGTATATCCCCGTGCCGCAATATGTGCCGGTGCCAGTGGCCGTTCCACAGGAACAACCGGCTGTCCCGCAGCAGCGCGTCAAGCCTTTCGGGCGCTCCCGAATTAACGCGATGAGCAAAGAGTCGCCTGCATTTCTCGCAGAACCCCCGCGGACGGTAAAACTCCGCGGCGGGGGGACGACTACCCGAGTGGGACGGGTAATGTATTACTGTTCGAGCGCGGGTTCACGAGATCAGGAGATCGCATCTTTTTTGCAAAAGAACCGACTACAACAAATTGGCGACCGCTCGATGAAGCAGATGTTTCCTGATGTCTACCTCGTGAAAATGGACGTCGGGCGACCACTCAGTAGCGCACCCCAGTCGCGATAGTCATCTTCGTCAGACGGTGAGACAGGTATGAACTCCACTCCCCGCGACAGTGGGACGAACTCCACGAGCTACGTGCCACAGACCGCCGAAGAG
>JACDCC010000029.1 GCA_013694595.1 Chthoniobacterales bacterium | reverse complement strand
GCTTGGGACCAGTCACAAACATTTCATCGACCAGTTCCGCCGGCAGGTGGGGCTGACGCCCAAGCTCTTCTGCCGCATTCAGCGATTCCAGCGGGTGCTATCGGAGGTAACGTCGCGGCGCAGTGTCGACTGGGCGGATCTCGCGTGCAGCTGCGGCTACTTCGACCAGGCGCATTTCGTCCGCGACTTCCAGGAATTCTCCGGCCTGAATCCGACGGCCTATGCCATTGCTCCGCCGGAATATCCGAACGTCGTCCCGGTCGCCGAACCGACGTAAATTTTTTCCAATACTGCTGCTCACCCTGCTGACACTATGCTGCCGATGAACACCGCTTCGCTTGTCCTGACGCTGACGTTCCACGTTGGCACTACGCTCACGAATTTCGCCGCCGAGAAGGGCACGCTCGACCCGCACCTTGAACCGTTGCGGCCCTGGCTCGGCAAAACTTGGAAGTCCGCCGGCGAGGGTGGCGAAAAGCCGAAGATCGACGTCGCGCGATGGGAGCGTGCGCTCAACGGAAAGGCGGTGCGAATTCTCCATTCGATCAACGACGGCGAATATGGCGGCGAGACGATCGTGACCTGGGACGACAAAAAGCAGTCGGTTGTCTATCACTACTTCACGACGGCCGGATTCAGCACCACCGGGACGATGGCCTTCAAAGATGGCCGAATGACGACAAACGAGACGGTTTCGGGAAACGCCGGCGGCGTGACTGAGGTGCGAGGCACAGCGGAAATCGCGCTGGACGGAACGTTCCGGATGAAGACGGAGTATCTGAAACAGGGCAAGTGGCAGCCGGCCCGCGACGTGGTCTACCGCGAAGACGCGACTGCCAACGTGGTGTTCAGATAACACGCCCGACTCACCCGCTGACATTGCTATGATTCGCAACATTCTCGCCGTGATCGCCGGCAACGTCGCGTGGACCGTGCTGTGGCTTGGCTACAACGCGATTCTGAAAGGCGCTGCGCTCGTTCCCAGCGATGCGACGAGGAGGGTCGAAGCTGCGCCCGCGCTTTTGTTGCTGTTGGCCGGGAGCGTCGTCTTTTCGGTTATCGCGGGTTTCGTCACTGCGGCCGTCTCAACGGGTGCGAGCTACTGGCCTGTGTTCGCGCTCTGCGCCGTGCAGCTCGCGATGGGCATCTTCTTTCAGGCCCAATCCTGGAAGCTGATGCCGATCTGGTATCACGTTCCTTTTCTTCTCCTGCTCGTTCCGGCCACGCTCCTGGGTGCGTGGCTGCGGCTGAAGTAGCGGGCGTCGCAGAGCGGCGGGTCGGGAACTCGCAGGAGCGAGTGTCGGCTTCACGCGAACGCCTGCTGATGTTGATACGCGCGTTACGTGTGTAGCCACAACACGTTATGCTTGCACGGGCGGACTTACCTCCTGTAAACGGGTGCCGGAGAGACGCCTGTGCTATTTAATTCGCTTACCTTCATCGTCTTCTTCGCCATCGTGCTGGCGCTGCATTACGCGCCGCTGCCTTGGCAGGTGAAGAAGTTCAATCTGCTCATCGCGAGCTACATCTTTTACGGCGCGTGGTCGCCGCCGTTCGTGCTGCTGCTTTGGTTCTCGACGGCGGTCGATTGGTTCGTCGCGAAGCGGCTTTACGTGACCGAGGGCGTGACGAAGCGCCGCGTGCTGCTCTGGATCTCAATGGCGGCGAATCTCGGGCTGCTCGGTTACTTCAAGTACGGCGGTTTCCTGAATGAAAACTTCGCCACCGCGATGGGTGCCTACGGGGTCGCTTACACGCCCGCGAAGTGGGACATCGTGCTGCCGGTCGGCATCTCGTTCTACACGTTCCAGACGATGTCGTACACGCTCGATGTCTATTTCCGGAAGGGAAAACCAGCGAAGTCGCTTCTCGATTTTTCGTTGTTCGTTACGTTTTTCCCGCAGCTCGTCGCGGGTCCCATTGTACGACCGGCGGATCTGATCCCGCAGTTCGCCACGCCACGCACGGCGACCGGGCGGCAGTTCGGCTGGGGTCTGATGCTGGTGGTGCTCGGATTGTTCCAGAAAGTCGTGCTCGCCGATGGTCTGCTCGCGCCGGTGGCGGACAAGGTCTTCGGGACGAAAGAAATGCTGCCCGCGCTGGACGCGTGGATGGGTACGCTGGCGTTCTCCGGCCAGATTTTTTTCGACTTCGCTGGCTACACGACCACGGCGATCGGCACTGCACTCGCCCTCGGATTCTCCGTTCCCGATAACTTCCGCGCACCGTACGCGGCGATCGGATTCTCGGATTTCTGGTCGCGCTGGCACATCTCTCTATCGACCTGGCTGCGCGATTACCTTTACATCCCGCTCGGCGGAAACCGGAAAGGCCCCGCGCGCACCTACGTCAACCTGATGACGACGATGCTGCTCGGCGGATTGTGGCACGGCGCGGCGTGGACGTTTGTGGTCTGGGGCGGTCTGCATG
>JACDCC010000257.1 GCA_013694595.1 Chthoniobacterales bacterium | reverse complement strand
CGATGCGCTGGGCTTTGTCGAGGATCCCGCGGCGGAGATCGCCACCTGGTCTGCGATGGTCATTCCGATCCGTCTCGGCGCCGGAACGCGGGTGAAGATCGCAGATGGGTTCAGCCGGAAGTGTCCGGTGGTCTCTACGCAATTGGGGGCATTTGGCTATGACGTGCAGCATGGACTGGAGTTGTTGCTGGTGCAGGACGACGATCCGGTAGGGTTCGCATCGGCCTGCGTTTCGTTGCTTGCTGACCCGGCGAAAGCCCGTGCGATGGCAGAACGCGCCTACGCCGCCTTTCTTGAGAAGTGGACGTGGGACGCGATTGCGCCGCGCGTTTGGGACGCGGCCGAGGATTGCCTGCGGCGGGCTACTGGAACGTGATCGGCGGCACGGCCTGAATGCCGCCATCCGCGTAGCAGATTGAAGCTGTCGAATCCGACCGAGCACAACGTTGACCTCATGGAACTTTCTATCCGGAACACGGATCACTCGAAATGTAAGATCTGTGGCTCGAGCACAGTTGTTCACGGCCAAGCAAGCGTCAGGAACAAATACCAAGGCGTTTTTCTCCGATGCGGAACATGTGGCTTCGTCTGGGTCAATGAACCGACGTGGCTAGATGAAGCGTATGCTGAACCCATTAACTTGTCCGATACTGGCTACGTACGGCGCAATTTGTGGTGCCAAAGCCGAACGCAGATGTTCATTGAGTTGTTTCTTAACCCTGCTGGCAGGTTTCTCGATTATGCTGCAGGCTATGGCCTTTTTGTTCGATTGATGCGGGATATCGGCTATGACTTCCACTGGGCCGATAAATATTGCCAGAATCTGTTCGCCCGGGGATTTGAGGAGCCCCTTCCGCTTACCGATCGGTTTGCAGCCGTCACGGCATTCGAAGTATTTGAGCACTTACCAGACCCCATGGGCGAATTTGCGGAGATACTGAAAGCAACGGATTGCCTCATATTGAGTACATCGCTGTTGCCTGCTCCTGCGCCACCGTTGGAACATTGGCCCTATTATGGCCTGGAGCATGGGCAACATATCTCTTTCTATACGTTAGAATCCTTGAAGTCGGTGGGCCAGCAATTTGGATTCCAGTGTATTTCGGATGGAGAAGCTTTCCACGTCCTGATGCGCCGTCCAATCACACCGCGGCTCTTGAAACGTATCGATAACGTCTGGTGGCAACGCTGGATTAGCCGGACTCGTCAAAGAGCTTCACTAACTGGTAGTGATAATACGGAGATTGTCCGTCGATTGAGTGTCCTCGGGGCCGGTGATGGAGCGACTTTGAAAGCCGGAAAGAATTCCTCGCGTGTTTGAACAAGACCAAAGCCTCTCGTTCCGATCCCGATCTGTCGCCAGACGACGAGATCGGTTTGTCCGCCAAGGCGTTTTTCGAGAAGGCACATTCAGTGAATTCGCGCGTATCCTCGGAGGATCGGCACTCGTGTGAATCCGGGCGGAGGGTGCAGCCACGGTGCGCGGCACCCGCGGAAACTCGGTCACGCTGATTGCTGGCGCTTTTGGCGATTTCGTGAAATCCGAAGACCACCTGAAACCCGGCGCCTGCCTGCGTCGCAGCCGTGATTAGCCATGGACCTTGTCTCGACTCAACGGCAGGCTCAAGATCGACGTGCGTCCGTGAGAGCTGGTCAACGGGAGAGGGGAACTCCCCCTCGACTCCTGTATATCGTCTTCTCCTGGCCGCAGGCGCGAGCTCGCTGCTTGTTCGAATATGTTGACCAGCGGCAATGCGAGGGAATGGTCATCTACGACGTTGCCGCGCACATCGGCTACCACACTTTAAGTTTCGCGCAGCGAGTCGGTGCGCCGGGCCGTGTAGTCGCTTTCGAGCCCCATCCCGCTCATCAAGAACGGATCAGAACAAATTTGGCGCGGAACACAGATCTTTCCCGACGGGTAACCTTAAAACCGATCGCACGCAGCAATAGCACCGGGCACGTAAAATTCTCGTGCGCTGAATCCATTGAAGACGGAGCCAGCAGTGCGAGCTTTATCGATAAGGCCTCGACGCCGTTTCCACGGTCAGAATATGGTCATCACCGTTCGCTGAACGTGGCGACGTCAACGCTCGAAGGCGCGAGCGAAGCTGTTCAGCTGGTCGCGCTGTGTCGAAGCAACCGTGGCTGCGTGTCAGCAGGCGATGTAAGAACGTGCGCCAGGAGTTTCCCGTCTCGATCCTCACGGCTCGGCCTGGCCCGGAGAATTTCTGGAGATGCAATCGCGACCTGACGCGAAGCAATGGCGCGCGCCTACTATTCATTCTTCCCGGGAATTTCCAGGCACGATCCGCCCAAGGGTGGGCCGCGACCCCGTCAGACGCAGAGCTCCAGCCCCGAGCTGCGCCACGTCTAGGATCCTTTGAAAGCAGCTGACGAAGCAACCATGCTATCCCAAGGTCGGGCGAACACCTCCAGCGCAAGGTCGAGGAAGGGTTTTGGGGGACTGGCTGTTCGAAGAGAAGGGTGGCATCTGACGTGGCGCGGCTGGCTGTTGATCGCGAGCGTAGCCGTGCTTTCAGGCGGGATTTTCCTGGCGGGTGCACACCGTTTTCTTGCACTGAGCGCCCCAGTCAATGCAGACGCGCTGGTGATTGAGGGCTGGCTGGGTTCTTATGCGATCCGTGCAGCGACAGAAGAGTTTCAAAAAGGACCTTATCGACGGCTTTATACTACCGGTGGGCCGGTCTCGGGCACGGGCGGGTATACGAATGACTACAATACCTATGCCAGTGTTTCGGCGGAGGTGGTAAAGGCGGCGGCGCCGGAAATCCCGGTGCAGATGGTGCCGTGCCGGGTGCACCGGCGGGATCGCACTTATGCGTCGGCGGTGGCGCTGAAGGAATGGCTGCTGGCACATGAACCACAGGTGCGGGCCGTCAATGTGGCCACGGAGGATGCGCACGGACGAAGAACGCGTCTGCTCTTCCAAAAAGCGCTCGGACCTGATATCAAGGTCGGAGTGATTCCGCTGCGGAATCCTGATTATGATCCTGACCGTTGGTGGCAGTACAGCGAAGGGGTGCGAGAGGTGATTGGCGAATCGCTCGCTTACATCTACGTGAAGCTCTTCTTTTCGCCAGAATAACTGAACGGCGTGAACCCTGCTCTAATGTGTTTTGTCACATGAAAATTGCCATTGTTGGATTGGGCTACGTCGGCCTGCCCCTCTCCCTTCAGTTCGCGCGCTCCGGTGTGGAGGTGCTGGGATTGGACATCGATTCGGCGAAAGTCGAAGCGATCAACGCCGGTCGCAGTTACATCAAGCACATCGACGGAGCTGCGATCGCGGAGGTGGTGCAGGCAACCACGTTCTCCGCGTCAACGGACTTCAGCAGGATCGCAGAAGTGGAGGCGGTCCTCATCTGTGTGCCGACTCCACTCAGCCGGCATCGCGAGCCGGATCTCTCGTTCGTTCTGGACACCGGCCGGGCTGTCGCACCGCATCTGCGGAGGGGAACCTTGGTGGTGCTTGAATCGACCACTTATCCGGGGACGACAGACGGTGAGCTGCGCGCTGTCCTCGAAGAAGGTTCGCAGATGACGGCGGGCGATGATTTTCACCTCGCCTTCTCACCAGAGCGTGAAGATCCGGGGAACGCTGGCAGTCACGTTGCCGTGGTCCCGAAACTGGTTGGGGGTCTCACGCCGGCATGTCTCAAGAAGGCGGTCGCACTTTATCAGCGGGCAGTGAAGAACGTGGTCCCCGTCTCATCGTGCCGGGTGGCGGAAGCAGCCAAGCTCCTCGAGAACATTTTCCGCAGTGTTAACATTGCTCTCGTGAACGAGCTGAAGCGGGTCTATGCCGCGATGGACATCGACATTTGGGAAGTGATTGCGGCCGCGAAAACCAAGCCCTTCGGATACATGGCCTTTTATCCGGGCCCCGGATTGGGCGGGCACTGTATTCCGATCGATCCATTTTACCTGACGTGGAAGGCCCGGGAGTTCGACCAGAATACGCGGTTCATTGAGTTAGCGGGCGAGATCAACACCGCGATGCCCGATTACGTGGTTAGCCGGATTGCCGAGGCACTGAATGCGCAGCGCAAGCCTGTGAATGGCAGTCGCGTCTTGATTGTGGGCCTCGCGTATAAGCCGGATGTCGATGACGAACGCGAATCGCCCAGCTATCATCTGCTGGAGAGGCTGAAGCAACTAGGAGCGGCCGTGGCTTACTATGATCCGTACATCCCCGTCATTGGAATGACGCGGGAACACGGGGGTTGGGCGGGAACCGAGTCGATACCGTGGAACAAAGAAACGCTTTCCGCCTTCGACGCGGTCGTGATTGCGACTGCACACTCGTCGGTGAATTATCAGCAGCTAGCCGATTGGACGGACTGCATCGTTGATACGCGCAACGCTATGGCAGCTCTTAGTCTCCCCAATGGCAAAGTGTGGAAAGCGTAGAGCAGATGGTCGTTGCTTTCGTTGCTCCTCCGCCCAAATTGAGCACCGGTGCGCGCCGTATTGCCGATTACGCGGGACGGCGGCCGTTTGACATCAATCTTCGTCCGGTCGGGCAAACGCGGTCGTAGGAGAGGTTGAACATAGAACTGCTCCAGCATTTATGCACACGCAAGACGCCCCTAGGCGGGATTTAAAGGTAGCGCAGGCGCCCGTCGGCACCGCGCGCACAGATGCGCTTCCCGCCGCTGCGGGAGTTGTGTCCCGACAGAGGCTGTTGCCAGGTGCCGCTTTCCTGGTGGTGGTGGCTCTGGTTTTCGCGCGACCGCTATATGAACTGGCAATCCACGTCGCCGGCACGGATCTCCATTCGCACATCCTTTTGGTGCCATTCATTTCGGCTTACCTGCTCTACATCCGCTGGTCGGAAATGCCGAAGGCCGGAGAATGCTCGCCCCTGCCGGCAGGGATCGCGTTCAGCGTAGGTTGCGCAGCCTGGTTCTTCAGCCAAACCGCAGCCTTTCGGCCCCCGATCATCAGCCACAACGATCATCTCGCACTGGTAGCCTTCGCGTTCGTCTGCTCGGTGGCAGCGGGAGGATTCGCGCTGCTCGGAACCCGGTGGATGCGGGCGGCGTCGTTTCCGATGTTTTTTCTCTTGTTTCTGGTGCCGCTGCCGGATGGCGTGGTGGCATCACTCGAGACCGCTTCTAAGCTCGGATCAGCGGAAACAAGCCATCTTTTCTTCAGCCTTTCAGGGGTACCGTTTTACCGCGAAGGATTGGTCTTCCAATTGCCGGGGATCGCGCTTGAAGTCGCGCGGGAGTGCAGTGGTATCCGGTCGAGCTGGGTGCTTTTCATCACCAGCGTGCTGGTCTCGAATATGTTTCTCCGCACGACCTGGCACCGTGCCGTGCTGGTCCTTTTCGTCATCCCTCTCGGTTTGTTGCGGAACGGCTTGCGAATCCTGGTGATCGGGCTGCTCTGCGTGCATGTCGGGCCTGAGATGATCGACAGTCTGATTCACCAACGCGGCGGGCCGCTCTTCTTCGCGCTGTCATTGATCCCGCTGCTCGGACTCCTCTGGTGGCTCCGATCACGAGAGCTCACGGCGTTGCGGCGCAGAGATATTGGCGACGCGCGACCTGATTGACGCAGTTTGCAGGACAGTTCAGGCGGTAAATACATGCAACTTGATCCGCGGCGGATTGTGACGCCCGCGCTACGGCAGTGAGCCACTTCGAATCTCGAACTGCGGCATGTCGCGTGCGCAGAAGTACGGCGAGACGGCCACTGTTCGCACCTGTCAGCAGGGCGCGCATCGCGCCACCTGCTCAACCTGTCGGATCTCTTACGGTTTTTTCATCTGGCGCCATTGCAATTAGCTATTGCCCGTGCAACGCCATTCTGTTGAGGAGCTTAAAAATTAGACGTGACTCAGGCGCCGGATTTGTCTACTGATGCTCAGATGATGACATCGGCTAGAGCACTCACGGTCGTTGCGCTCCTAAGTTTTGTAACGGCCCTCACTTCGAGGGCCGCCCCGATCACTTTTGATCTTCGCGATACGAGCGCGACTGCCGAGATCGAATCCTGCCTAATCAACCGGGCCGGGGTGACGGCGGTGTTAACGCCTTTTGTGCAGGGGAGCGCGGGTGTCCTCAACCAGACGTTAGCAGGATTCGGGATCAATGCAGCGGGCACGGACGTTATTGCTCGTCATCCGGGCCAATGAATCTTCACCCGTGTCGCGCGGTTAGTTTCCGCGCCGCAAATCTTTTGAAGAACATGGGATGCCCCTCGGTTGGCGCAGGGCCACGGAATCAGCGGCTGCGAGCATTGGTTCTGCGATCCGATGTTTCGGAGCAGCGTTTGGTTCTGGATTGCGACCCCGCTTGTGCCGTAAGCTACGCGTTCCTCGACCCGTCGAACTTGCGCGCCCCTGGTTCTCGCCATCTCGAAGATTTTGGACACCGTCGGATTTCGTGCGAGCGTCGATGCTGAATTATCATGTTTGTCCAACCATCCAAATCCGCCGTGACCCGAAGAGCCACATCTGACGCTGGAGTTCAACGGATCCTACCGACGGCGTCCGCGGTTATGTTAACGCCGGAACCAAGGTCTCGGCTGAGCGTACTCCGTCAATCGCTAAGGCTAGTTTTCCTCGCCGTCGCGCTACTTAGCGCCTCCTGCCAAACTCCAGTCTCGACTCAGCTGCCGCAGGAAGCCGGGCCGTCGAAGCGCGTCACGCTCGCGTCCGGCGACGTGATCAAGCTGATTTTCTCGGGCGCGCCGGAACAGAACCAATCCCAAAAGATCGGCGCGGACGGAAAGATCAATCTACCGCAAGTCGGGGAGATCACGGCCGCGGGCAAGACCGTCGCCCAGGTGCAAGCGGAGCTCACGGCCCTTTACAAGCCGCTGCTCCGAAACACCGACGTTCTGGTGGTTGTCGAAAGCGGCGCGATCCACGTCTACATGGCAGGAGCGGTGGGAAAAGCCGGACCCCTCGTGCTCGATCGACCGACGACGATTCTGCAAGCGGTCATGCAGGCAGGCGGACCGAACCAATTCGGCAACATGCGGCGGGTTCAGGTGATTCGCCTCGTTAACGGCGTAGAACGGAGTCAGGTGGTGGATCTCCGCCCGACCCTTCGGGGCCAGGCGACGCGACCATTCTATGTCAGAGACGGTGACGTGATCAGCATCCCGCAAAGCGCGTTTTGACCTCCATGAGGCGCATCGTTTAATGCTCCGGTATTGCCGATAGCTCCGCAGATTTTCGGCCAAGGAGAGTCTCGAGCTTCCAACGGTGCGATGCGCCTGCGCGCCCCGGTCTTCGTATGCCGGGAAGCCGCTGGGGGTCGCTTACTGCAGGTGATAGACCTCTAGGAGTCCAACGCCCGTCCCGCTGCCGCCACCGCGCACCACTGCTGAGTAATTGCCGGACGGGACAGTGACTATCACCGCGGCCTCCCGATCATCCGGAGGGGCGAGCGAGGAAGCAGCGATCTGCTGTGACTGGCTCGAACGCCAGCTGTCGTTGCGAAACATCAACGAGCCGTTGGCGTCAAACATCTCCAGCACCGGATCGGCCAGCGCACCAGTGATGCCGCTGGCAGTGAGCGAAGGTCCGATCGCGCGCACCAGGATCGTATTCCATCCCACGTTTCCGCCTCCGGCGATGAAACCTGCGATCATCATCTCATCACTGCTGTCGATGCTCGCGCGAGTGGAGATGGCAGCGATGCGCGATCGATCAGGCTGAAGATCATACAGTTCGAAGAGCACGGTGCCGGAGTCGCCGTAAGCGCCGCTGACGACAGCGGTATACGCGCCGGGGCCTAGCGACGCCACGATGGCGGCCTCGCGCCCGTGCAGCGGAGCGACGCCGGTCTCTTCGACCGCCTCAGGGTCGGAGACCACCGGGATGCACACGAGGATTAAGGCGTCAGGTTATAAACCTCAACCAAGGCGACGCCTGAGGTGCCCCCTACGCCGCGAACAACAGCGGAGTAGTTGCCCGGCCGGAGTGTGGCGATGATGGCACTCTCGTGCTCGTCTTGGGGAGGCAACAAACACTCGATCAACTGCTGTTCCTGGTCGGTTCGCCAGTCATCGTTGGCGAACATGAGCGACCCCTCGCCATCGTAGACTTCGAGGTATGGGTCGGCTAATGCATTGGCGGCACCGAGCGGCGTCAGGGAAGCCCCGATTGCGCGAACTACCACTTGGGTCGGCTGATCTCCACCAAGGATGAAACCGCCAATCACGACGTCTTCGCCACCGCCAACCGTACCTCTCGTGGAGATCGCGGCAATCCGTGAGCCTTTTGGATGGCGGTCGTAAAGCTCGAACAAGGCGACTCCGGTCCCTCCATCTTCGCCGGACAAGACGACGGTATATGCGCCTGGTGGTAGACTGGTGGTCAGGGCGGCTTCTCGTGCGTCTGCCATCGCGAGCCCAGCGGCTTCCAGTTCCGCTCGCTGTGCCTGAGAGTCGCCGCTCCACGCCAGGACCGCACCTGTCGCGTCATACAACTCAATCATCGGGTCAGCCATCGCACCGGTAACGCCGGCGCTTTCCAGAGAGGGCCCGACCGCGCGAATGACAATCTCTTTGTTCTCCTGGCCGGTGATTATGAACCCGCCAATTGCCACATTCTCGCCGACGCCAACCTGTGCGCGTGTCGATACATTCGAGAGGGCACTTAGCGGTCGGGGGGTCGCCTTTGGGCCAGCACTCGGTTCAGGTGTTGGCGTCGCCGTTGGTTCGGGAGACGGGGTTGTAGTGGGGACGGGTTTCGGGCTCGGCGATGACGACGGCGTCGGGGATGCCGTAGGCTCAGGGGTAGGCGAAGCGGTGGGGTTAGGCGTCGGCTGGGCGGTTGGTGTCGGCGTAGGTGAGGGGACTGCTGCCGGGGCCGAGTAGGATACCTCGTTTGAGGGGGCGCTCTCGAGGGCGGCGCTGTTGTAGGCGGTGACGGCGAAGAAGTAGGTCATCCCGCTGGCGAGATTGGCCACGCTCGCTTTGGTCTGGCCGCCAGCGTCGAGCGTTTGGGTAAGCGCTCCTGATGTGGTGCCGTACAGGACTCGATAACCAGCGACGTCGGGCTCTGGGCTACGATCCCATGCGAGAGAGACGGTTTGTGATGCTGTGGCCTTTGGGGCGGCGAGGCAGGCGAAGGCAAGAGTGAAGAGCAGAGGGAGCGAGCGTTTCATATACTATGGTTTTCATACTCTCCATAGCAGGGTACATGCCTGACGTTCGGCTCGTACGGCGGAGCTTACGCGTTGACTTTGCTGCAGGCGTTCGATCGAGCTGCACGCCGTGCCGCGATAGATCGCGGGGAGACACAAAGGCGTCCGGCGCACCACGGACGGCACCGGTGGGACGGAAACGTGCAGTCGCCGAGCTATTTCTTGCCCTCTGCGGGACGGTCAGCTACCACACGGAGGCAGTGAACGCAGTCCCACAGCGCGCCGGTAGATGTGAAGCCGACGGAAGTCGGGCGGACAGACCGGCCGGCCGGGTGCTTCGGCGCGCAGGTGCAAGACTCGCGATCCTCTACTATACAATTTGAGCTTCCAGACCATTGTCGCATTCGCCGGTCCGGCGTTGTGCATCCTTCTCGCGCTGGCCATCTCTTTTCGACGCGGCCAGTCGTTGGCACGGCGTTGCTTCGCCGCCGGGATGGTGCTGCTCGGCGCGGAGACGGCATTCGCCGCCGCCAGTCTTGAAGCAGGCACCGCCCAAAATGTTCGGTTCTGGCAGACGCTCACTCTGCTCGCGAAGTCTCTCCTACCGGGGGTGTGGCTTTGCTTTAGCCTTACGTATTCAAGAGGAAATTATCGTGATTTCCTGCGCAACTGGCGTTTTGCGATCATTGCCGCGTTTGTTCTGCCGCTCAGCCTCTTCGCCGGTTTCCACCGCGAGCTGCTCGAAGTCGTTCCGCAGGAAGATCCGGACCGCTGGTGGGTCAACTTTGGGGGAGCTGCGAAAGTGCTGAACGGCGTTTTCCTGGTCGGCGCAGTGCTGGTGGTAACGAATCTCGAGCGCACCTTTCGAGCGGCTGTCGGAACGATGCAGTGGCGCATCAAGTTCCTCCTCCTCGGTCTGGCGGTCATCTTCGGCGCCAGAATCTACACGCGCACTCAGGCGCTCCTCTTTTCCGGTCACCAGCTCGGCCTTATGGATCTGGAGCTCGGCGCGCTGCTGATCGGCTGTGTCCTGATCACGATAGGGTATTTCCGCACCGGGTTCGGCGAAGTGGATGTCTATCCATCCCGTGCCGTCCTGCAGACGTCGTTCACGATTCTGCTGGCAGGCGGCTATCTTTTTCTCGTCGGGGTGCTGGCGCAATTCGTAGCGCGGCGTGGCGAAAGCGGCAACTTCCAGCTCCAGGCGTTTCTTATCCTGCTGGCGCTCGCCTTGCTGGCGGTCTTTCTCCTTTCGGATCGGGTGCGGCAGTCGTCATCGCACTTCATCAGCCGGCACTTCAAGAGACCACAACATGACTTTCGCGAAGTCTGGACGCTTTACACACGCTCGGTCTCGACGCTATCCGACCCAGCAGGAATTTGTTCTGCCTCTGCTCGTCTGCTCTCGAGCACTTTCAACGCGCTCTCCGTCTCCGTTTGGCTGATCGACGATCACCAGGAGCAGCTTGTCGTCGAAGCTTCGACGGCTGAAGCCGGGGACGACCGACCGGTCACGGCGGTGACGCTCCCGATCGCTTCAAGTGCGATGGTGGTAGCGGATCCGCGGCCGTTCGATCTGGAAAAAGCGGCGGAGGAATGGGCGGCAGCGTTGCGCCTCGTGACGCAAGGCCAGTTTCGCGAAAGCGGTAATCGGATTTGCGTGCCGCTCGTGGCGCGCGATCGCTGGCTGGGCGCGATCGTGCTTGCAGATCGTGTGAGCGCCCGCCCCTACACTGCTGAGGAACTCGACCTTCTGCAGTGCCTTGGCGACCAGATAGCCACCAGTCTTCTTCAGGCCACATTGACGGCAGAAATTCTCGTCAGCAAGGAACTGGACGCCTTTCGCACGATGTCGGCGTTTTTTGTCCATGACCTGAAGAACGTGGCTTCCACTCTCAGTCTCATGCTGCAGAATCTGCCGGTGCATTTCGATAAACCGGAATTCCGTCAGGACGCGTTGCGCGGCATTGGCAAAACCGTCGCTCGCATGAACGAATTGATCAGCCGACTAGCTGCTCTTCGCCAAAAATTGCAGGTCAACGCGGCGCCGCTCGACTTGAAGAGTGTGGTTGAAGAAGCTTTAGAGAATACCGTCATCCGACGCGGGGTTGAGCTGACCAAGGAACTGGAGCCCGTCCCAGAGTTGCTGGGCGACAAGGAGCAGCTGCAGAGCGTCGTCACGAATTTGCTCGTGAACGCCGGCGACGCCTCGTCCGACGGCGGTCACGTCAAAGTCCAGACGGGTCATCGCGGCGGCTGGGCGACGATCGCGGTCATCGATGACGGCTGCGGAATGACTCCCACTTTTCTTCGCGATTCGTTATTTCGACCTTTTCAATCCACGAAGACCAACGGGCTCGGAGTAGGAATGTTCCAGTCCAAACAAATCATCGAGGCGCACGGTGGGATGATCCAGGTGGAGAGCGCCGTGGGTAGCGGAACGACGTTCACAGTCATGTTACCATTGCGCCATAGTTCCTGATGAAACCGAAGCTCCTGATCGTAGACGACGACGAGGAAATCCGGACCCAGATGAAATGGGCTCTGGCTGACGACCATGAGCTTGTGCTGGCTGAAGATCGTCCGCGTGCCTTGGAAGCATTCAGGCTGAATCACCCCGCGGCGACGTTGCTCGACCTGGGGTTGCCGCCGAATCCAAATCAACCAGATGAAGGGCTGGCGACGCTGTCGGCGATTCTTGCGCTCGACAGTGCTGCGAAGGTCATCATCATTTCAGGGCAGGGCGACAAGAAGAACGCGCTCGAGGCGGTCGGATCCGGCGCGTACGATTTTCTCATCAAACCCGTAGACATTGACGAGCTGCGCCTGGTGTTGCGGCGCTGCATCTACCTGGCGGATTTAGAACGGCAATATCGCGAACTGCAGCAGACAGCGCGGCCGGACTCGTTCGAAGACATGCTGGGCACGAGCCCGCAAATGCAAGGCATCTTCAGTTTCATCCGCAAAGTCGCTACCGCTACGGCGCCTGTCCTGCTCCTTGGCGAGAGCGGAACGGGAAAAGAGATGGCCGCACTGGCCATTCACCGGCGGAGCGCACGCAAAGACGGGCCATTTATCCCGATCAACTGCAACGCCATTCCCGAAAACCTGCTCGAGAGCGAACTTTTCGGGCACGAAAAAGGGGCGTTCACGGGCGCCCACATGCAGCGTAAAGGCCTGGTTGAGAATGCCAGCGGCGGCACGCTTTTTCTAGATGAAATCGGGGATTTGCCGCCCTCGATCCAAGTCAAACTTTTGCGCTTCCTCCAGGAGCAGCGATTTCAGCGCGTCGGAGGACGGCAGGAGATCGAGAGCGATGCGCGCGTCGTCGCCGCGACCAACGCCGACCTGGAGAGCTCGATTAAGGAAGGAAAATTCCGCGAAGACTTGTATTTCCGCCTCGCTGTCGTGGTGCTCAAGCTGCCACCGCTTCGCGAGAGGACGGACGATACGGTCATTCTAGCTCAAGAATTCCTGCAACGCTACGCTGCGCAAAACAACCGCAAGAACCTGGCGTTCTCACCGGGGGCACTGCGCGCGATGAAGTTGCATCAGTGGTCGGGCAATGTCCGCGAGCTGCAGAATCGTGTGAAGCGGGCCGTCATCATGGCCGACGGCCGGCGCATAACCGAACAAGATCTGGAACTGACCTCCGCCGCCGGTTCGGGGACGGCAACGCTGAAGGAAGCGCGTGAGAGCGTTGAGAGGGAACTGATCGAAGCGACGCTCAAGCGCCACTCCGGGAAGATCAGCTCGGCAGCGGCCGAGCTTGGCGTCAGCCGGCCCACTTTATACGAGCTGATGGAGAAGCTCGGGCTGACGCGATCATAGCCGAAAGATCGTCGAAGACCGTTCCAGCGTCCCCATGAACGCGACAGGCTGCGCTGATTGACCTGTCGGCTCGCATTACATTAGAGTGGTCGATGGACCGGCATTTCACAGCGTCTGAACCAATCATGAACTTAGCTAAAGCAACTTTCGCATTGGTCGGCCTGTTTGCGCTGATCAGCTGCTCCGCCGAGGGCAAGAAATCACGTCACACCGATCGTGCCGACAACTACTTCGCTGCTGGCGAGTACGAGAAGGCAAAGATCGAGTATCTCAACGCGTTGCGGGTGGATGGGGTAAATGCCAAGGCGATCCAGCGAATTGGCCAAATTTGGGCAGAGCAGGGCGCGCCGATGAAGGCAGTGCCATTTCTCCAGCGCTCACGGGAGCTTGATCCGAACAACGTTGAGGTTCGGCTGATGCTTGCCCGGCTGTTTGTCGGCTTGGGAGCGAGGGACCGCGGCGGCAAGGAAGCGCTCGCTCTCCTCGATCAGGCGCCGGCGAACGGCGAAGCGTTGCTCCTGTTTGTTGAAACCGCAGAGACGCCTGAGTTGATAGCTCTGGCGGAGCAGCGCGTCGCCGACTTTCCTCAGAAGGAAAACACCTTCTACCACCTCGCAGTCGCTACCCTCGCGTTGCGCAAACAAGACGTTGCTGCGGCCGAGAAATCGATCCTCGAGGCTCTTGCGCTGGAACCGAAATCATCCGCTACCCATTCGGCCATGGCTCTGATCCACTTGCTGCGAAACGACCGGGAGCGCGCACTCGAAGAGTTCAGGATCGCGGCCGAGCTGGCGCCAGTCCGATCGAGTATCCGCATCAAATACGCGGAAATTCTCGCGCAGGCAGGACGGGAGGAAGAAGCTTACAAATATCTGACGGATTTAACGGCGACGGCGCGCGACTTTCTCCCCGCCTGGCACCTGCTGGCGCGCATGGCGCTCTTTGCAAAGAATTACGAGCAGAGCCTGGCTCATGTGAAGCATATGCTTGCGCAGGATCCGGATAACGTCGAAGCGCTTTTAGTTCAGGCACAGCTGTGGTTGGCGACCGGGGAGACGAAGAAAGCAGTTGAGCAGCTTGAACAGCTTGACCAGAAGTACGCCGGCGTGCCCGTGATCAAGTACCAGCTGGCCCGCGCTCATCTGCAGAACAACAATGCCGCTCAGGCCACTCTTGTGCTCGAACAAGCGGTCGCGGCGAATCCCGAGCACACAGAGGCTGTCGCTACGCTTGCCGAGCTCTACATCAGGATGGCGAAACCACAGCCGGCCATTAATCTGCTCGAAAAGCTCTACAAA
Source organism: Chthoniobacterales bacterium (assembly GCA_013694595.1). GTDB lineage: Bacteria > Verrucomicrobiota > Verrucomicrobiia > Chthoniobacterales > UBA10450 > JACCTI01. The sequence goes on along the minus strand of JACDCC010000257.1, from coordinate 2,620 downwards.
GGTGAGCCTGCGAATGCTCAGGTGCGACGACTCCTGGCGGACGCATACCGCAACGCGGGGCGGCTGGATGACGCCGTTGCGATTTTCCAGGCGCAAATCAAAAGCGTGCCGAATTTTGCTGAGCCGCACTTTTTTCTCGGTATCCTTTTTCGCGACCAGAAGAAGCCGGATGAAGCTCGTGAGGCTTTCACGAAGGCGTCCGAACTGGAGCCAGATAATCCCGGCCCCATTGAACAGCTCGTCGAGCTCGATATTGCCGAGGCGCGATTTGACGCCGCGATGGAACGTGTGCAGCGCCAAATCCAGAAAAACCCGAGTTCGGCGCCTGCGCACTTCCTCCAGGCGAAGGTCTACATCGCGCAGCAGCAGCGCGACGCCGCCGAGTCCGCCCTTTTGAAGGCGATCGAATTAGACCCAAACCTCGAGGTTGCTTATCGGCTGCTCATCGCCAATTACATTGCCGCGGCCAAGCTGCCCGAAGCGGCTTCCCGCCTGGAGGAGATCCTCTCGAAGAGCCCGAACAACGCCAACGCGCTGCAGACACTTGGCATGATTTACAGCGAGATGAAGGTGTACGACAAAGCACGCGAGGCCTACGAGAAGGTTCTCGCTCTCCAGCCCAGTGCGGCACTTGCCCTGAATAATCTCGCTTACATCTACTCCGAGCAACCGAATCAGCTTGAGAGGGCGCAGGAGCTTGCGAGCAGAGCGCGGAACATTGCACCTGCCGAACCGCACGTCGCGGGCACGCTCGGGTGGATCTTGTTTAAGAAAGGCGATTATCAGCAAGCGCTCGGGTTGCTCCGGGAAAGCGCGGAGAAGCTCCCCGACAGCGCGCTGGCCCAGTATCACTTTGGCCTCGCGGCTTCCATGATGGGAGATACGGAAGCGGCACGGGTGGCGCTGGAGCGGGCGGTAAGCTCGACGACAGATTTCAAAGGAAAAGATGACGCACAGCGTCGGCTATCATTGCTCCAGCCAGCAGATGGGCGCGAGATCTCGATCGCTGAATTGGAAGTCATCATCAAAGAACAACCCGATGACCTTCAGGCCCTGGTCCGGCTGGCAGAACAGTACGAGAAACAAGGCGAGCACGTCCGGGCTGCCGAGGTCTTCAACAAAGCCTTCCAGCTAAATCCCCGGCTTCTTTCGGTGGTGTTGAAGATTGCCCAGCTCAACGCGGGCCCATTGCAGAATCCAGAGAGGGCCCTGGAATTTGCGAAGAAGGCACGAGAACTGGCCCCTGCAGATCCTAACGTCGCCGGTATGTTGGGCGAGATCGCCTTCAAGGCTGACAACTTTCCCTGGGCCTACAGCCTTCTGCAGGAGAGCGCCCGCCAGCGCGCGGACGATCCTCAGGTTCTCGCCAGCTTCGCGGAAGCTTGCTACAGCGTTGGCAGAGTCGCTGAGGCCGTCGAAACCATGCAGCGGGTGCTCAAAACGAACCCGAACGCGGTTATTGCTGAGAGCGCGCAGCTGTTCTTGGATTTCGTCCGCTTGGAGGCCGACCCAAGCGCCCTCACCACAGCCGAGGCGCACGTGCGCCAGGTTCTGCAAAACAAGCCGGATTATCTGCCGGCGATCATGGCTCAGGCCGGCATCGACGCACAGCGCGACGTGTCGGTGGCAAGTGCAAGGTACGAAGCGATCTTGCGCCGGTATCCTGACTTTGCGCCTGCACAAAAGCGCCTGGCGGCTCTTTATGTCCAGGATCCGGGCAAGTCCGAGCGTGCTTACGCCCTTGCCACCAGCGCTCGGCGAACGCTGCCGGATGACCCTGAGCTTGCCCCGGTCCTTGCACGGCTGAGCTACCAGCGGAAAGAATATCGCCGGGTGATTCAACTCCTGCAGGAAAGCGAACGAAGCAAGCCGTTGGAGGCGCTGTCGCTGTTTTATTTGGGAATGTCGCAGTTTCAGACTAATCAAAAGCCTGCCGGTCGGCTCAGCCTTGAAAAAGCCCTGGCCGGCGGGCTGCCTGAGGCGGAGACGGCAGAGTCGAGCCGTGTGTTAGAGAAGGCTCAATGAGGCGCCGGAACCGTCGGCAAGGCGGTTCGCCACGAGAGTTCGTCGGAATTCCTTACAAAGTTCGCATCGGCGCTGCCGAACACGGTTTGAATAGGCGCACTATAAGATACTCCATCTGAGAGAGTTACTATCGAAATCCAATTTTCGCTCTGATGTTGGCACACATTCAGCTATTAGGTGAATCGACCAAGAGGTCATAGAAACCAATCAAAACAATAGAAAGCAAAAATCCCATGAAACTTAAATCACTCCTAATGTGCGGCCTGGCGATGGCTGCGCTCGCAACCTCGGTCCAAGCGCAAGAGATAACCGTCTCCGGTAATACTAACGGATCTTTTTTCACCGGTGTGTCACCAACCCTCACCTTCACCCCTTCGGTTTTTACCGGCACTACGGTGGGCGGTAACGCCAGCTTTTCGAACCTTGGGCAGTTCAACCTCACGGCAACAGACATGACGTTTAACGGCTCTTTCACGCTCAGGGTTGACTTTACGGCACCTCCAGGAACGAGCCCGGATCCGGTCAATTTCCAGGCGTCGGTGACAGGCCAAGTGACAAGCACCGCAGGTGGCGGTGTTCGTATCAACTTCGCTAA
>JACDCC010000018.1 GCA_013694595.1 Chthoniobacterales bacterium | reverse complement strand
CCACGGCCAGCGCAAAACCCCAGCTGACGCGAAAGAGCGAGGCGACGATGTATTTGAGAAGCAATCCCTGCTGAGCGAGCTCGACGATCCCGCGCGCGACATTCCACGGCGTGGGAAACAAGTCGCTGCCGGAAGTCCACACGGCGGCGTGCCAGCCGAGCAGAAAGAGCGCGGCGACGCCGAGCGGCAACGCCCAGCCAAGCCAGCGGCGCTCAGGGTTTGCCGCTCCGCGCGGTGGCGCACTGGCGGTGCGCACCGGCGCCTCGGCGGTCGCGGATTGCTCGATGACGTTCCTCATTTCTGAGCGGTCGCGTAGGCGTGCGGCTGCACGGTGTCATCCTCGGGTGCGAAGGAGGTATCGACGTATTCGTCGAAATGCGCGGTGCCTTGCAGGATGCCGGCTTCTTTCGCGAGCTGCTCGATCTCCTCGAAGTTTGCGCGCAGCGGCTTGAGCTTGCTGTAGATTACTCGATCAGGCGGTTTTGAGAGCACGTACTCGAGCAGCCGCGGGTGCTGATTGTAGTAGAACTTGCTCACAAATTGTGCGGCATTCATGCGGTTCGCCGTCTCGGCATCGAGCCATTTGCCGCTCTTCGCGATTCCATTGACCAGCTCCTGCACCTCAGCGCGGCGGTTCTTGATCGCATCCTCGTGCACTGCGAGCACGCAGGAGATGAAGCCGGGCCAGACCTCCTTCACGCGGTATAACGCGCGTCCGTAGCCGTCCATCTCCGTCTGGCCGGGGAATGGTTCGCCAGATGTGATCGCGTCGACCGATTTCGAATACAGGGCGGCCGGCATATCGGGCGGCGGCATCTCGACAATGTTGACGTCGCTGAGCTTCATGCCCGCGCGCTTCAACTCGCGATACAGAATGAGCCGGTGATTCGCGTAGCGGCCGGGCACGGCGACGGTTTTGCCCCTTAGATCCTCCGTCCGGTGAATGGCGGAATCCCTGTGTACCATCACGTCGCCGCCTTCACGATGGCCGAGATAGACGATCTTGATCGGCACGCCCTGCTCGCGCAGCGCGATCGCCATCGGAGCGAGGATGAATGTCGCCGGCGTGTAGCCCGAGAGATGCGCCTCTTTCAGCTCCGGCCAGCCCTGAAAACGGATGGGACTGAAGTTGCTCGTGCCAGTCGTCTGTTTGTTGATGAAATCGGTCACCGGGCAGGTGAGGTGACACGTCACGGGCAGAAATCCGACGCGAAACCCGCCGGCGGTGCCGCGATTCGGCCAGAGGTTCAGCGCGGTATGCAGCAGCGTCATGACGACTAGGATCACCACGGCGGCAGCGGCGATTGTCTTTCTGAAGGACATGTGGTCTCCCGAAGGGGCCGGAAGGTTACTCCTGTGGGAACGCGAATCAATCGATAGCAGCCCTGCTGCATGAAGGCGGCCGGCGTTCGCCGCGATGCCGCCCCGCTAGAGGAGCTGATACGGATCGACGTCCACCGACGCCATCACGTCCTCCGGCAGCGGCAGCTTGTCGAGCGTTTCGCGAATCAAGCGGCTCAGCCGCACAATCGCTTGGCCGCGCATGAGAAGGTGAAAACGAAACTGTCCTTGCAGCTTCTCCAGCGGCGCCGGCGCCGGCTCGCTCAGGATGAATTCGTCCGGTAGCGCCTCGCGCAGGCGCCGCGCGATCGTTTCAGCCGAGAACTTCGCGCGAGCTTCGTGCGCGGAACGCACGGTTAGCAACACCGCATGGCGAAACGGCGGAAAGTCGCAGCGCTCCCGGAACTCCAGCTCCTGCTCGAAGTAGCCGCTGAAGTCGTGATGCCGCGCAAATTGAATGGATGGGCTGAACGGCGTGAACGTCTGCACGAAGACTTCGCCCGGTGTGTCGCCGCGACCCGCTCGGCCTGCGACTTGCGTCAACAGCTGAAACGTCCGCTCGCCCGCGCGGAAATCCGGCAGATGCAGGGCGAGATCGGCGTTGATGATTCCGACCAGCGTGACATTCGGAAAATGCAGGCCTTTTGCGATCATCTGCGTGCCGACCAGGATATCGATCTTCCCCGCCCGGAACGCGCGCAGCGTTTCGCGATAAGCGTCCTTGCGCGTCATCGAATCGGCATCCATCCGCCGCACCTCTGCTTTGGGGAACAGCTGCGTCACATGCGCCTCCACCTTCTCCGTGCCGAACCCGGAGTAGATCAGAGCATCCTCGTGGCAGGCCGGGCATTTCTTCGGCACGGCGGCGGTGTGCCCGCACAAGTGACAGCTCAGCCGTGAAGCGGTGCGGTGGAACGTCAGCGCCACGCTGCAATTCGGACACTCGCGCGCTTCGCCGCAGGCACTGCAGAGCAGCGAAGTCGAGAAGCCGCGGCGATTCAAAAACAGGATCGTCTGCTCGCGTTTTTCGAGCCGCGCGATGATTGCCGTGTGCAGCTTCTCTCCGATGATCGTGAGCGACTTCGCCTTTCGCTTCTCCTGCCGCAGATCGACGACCCGGATCAACGGCATCTGGTTGTCATCCACGCGGAGCGTCAGATTGAGCAGCCGATATTTGCCGCGCGTCGCGTTGAAGTAGCTCTCCAGCGAGGGCGTGGCGGTGCCGAGCAGCACGACGCAGTTCTCCATCTTCGCGCGCACCACCGCCACGTCGCGCGCGTGGTAGCGCGGCGCTTCCTCCTGCTTGTAGGAGGTCTCGTGCTCTTCATCGACGACGATCAGGCCCACCTTTTCGAGCGGAGCAAAAATCGCACTGCGCGCGCCCACGACGATGCGGGAACGGCCGGATTGGATCTTGTGCCACTCGTCGTGGCGTTCGCCGTGCGAAAGGTGGCTGTGCAGCACCGCCACCATGTCGGGCGCCTCCGAAAAGCGGGACTTGAACCGCTCCACCGTCTGCGGCGTGAGCGAGATTTCCGGCACGAGCACGATCGCTGTCTTCCCCCGCGCGAGCGCGGAGCGGATCGCCTGCAGATAGATCTCTGTTTTGCCGCTGCCGGTGACGCCATGGAGCAGGAATGGCTTCGCCGTTTCCGGCGCGGCGAGCGCTTCCTCGACCGCAGCCAAAGCGACCGCCTGCTCTGCATTCAGCGTCAGGTTTGTGCTGGCGACGAACTGCTCATCCGCATGCGGGTCGCGTTCGACCGCTTTCTCGCGCAACTCGACCAGTCCGCGCTTCTCGAGCGCGCGCAGCGTCTGGTTATCGAGGGACGTTTCGCGCAGCAGATCCGCCGCTGGAACCGGCGCCGTTAGCTTCGACACCGCATCGAGCAGCTCCGCCTGCCGCGGCGCGCGCTTGCGCAGCTTCTCGATCTCGTCGTCGGTCGCCTCGCGTGCGCGCGCGACGAACAGCTGCTTCTTCCAGCCGACTTCCGCTTTCCGGATGACCTGCGGGAGCAGGCTGCGCATCACGGTTTCAATCGAGCAGCAGTAGTAGGCCGCCATCCAGCGCGCGAGCTCCAGCAGCTTCGCGCTCAACGC
>JACDCC010000010.1 GCA_013694595.1 Chthoniobacterales bacterium | reverse complement strand
GCACCGGCATCGGCGCGGGGCCGGCCGTGATCGCCCCGCTCGCCATCGGCGCGGCGCTGATGGTGATGGTCTTCGCCGGCGGTCATATCTCGGGAGGGCATTACAATCCGGCGGTCACCCTTGGCGTATTAATTCGAGGCAAGGTGAAGGCAACTGACGCCCTTGAAAGCAAGCAGGCTCTCGAAGCCAATTCGACCCACGTCGTGCCGTACATGATCGCGCAGTTTGCCGGGGCCGCAATTGCTGCGCTGGTGGTGGGCAAATTGCTTCGCGCCGGCATCGCGGTAACGCCAATCACTCCAAAAATTGCTCCCGCTTTGGCGGCGGAATGTCTCTTTACCTTTGCGTTGGTCTACGTGGTGCTCAACGCCGCGACCGCGGAAGGCACTTCCGGAAATTCCTTCTATGGCCTTGCCATCGGAATGACGGTCATGACGGGCGCGTTTGCCGTGGGCGACATTTCTGGCGGCGCCTTCAATCCCGCGGTCGCTCTTGGAATTTCGCTGCTTGGCATCTCGAGCTGGAATAACATTTGGATCTATCTCGCGGCGAATTTCGGCGCTGCAATTGTGGCAGCTTTTGTTTTCAACCTGATCAATCCGGCTGCGCAAACGACGCCGATCGCGACGGACGAGCCGCCTTACGAAACGCCGCAGTAAACATTTTACAGGGCAGCCTTGGGAGCAATACAGAAAACAAGGCAACCTGTCAACAGTGCTGCAATGACCACCGGGAGAGCGATGTGCATTTTCATTCGCGCGTTCTAAACCGGTGCGCCTAGAGGAGCAAGAACATTGCGAGGCATTCTCCGTTGTGTCAGTTTTGACACAACGAGAGATTGGTCGTCGTTTGAATCGGGCTTCGAGTGCTTTCAGTTTCGTTCGAAGCCGCGCCGCGACCCGGTTGTTCGGTTGTGTCGCGCAGTGCCCAAGCAGGTAGCAGACGCGGAACTAGGTTTGCGAGGCATTCCCCGTTATGTCGATTTCGACCGAACGGGAAAAAGAGCGCCTGCCGCCGTGACGTTTGGTGCATTTCCGTCGCCATTTTCGCCGGGCGGTCGGGCCGCGTGCTGCGGCCGCCACCCGGAAAGCGCCCTTTCCCCGCTGAGGTTTGCCGTAGCAGCTTGTTTCTCAGCCGACAGACAAAAGGAACTCCAGCGCCGTGCTTGCGAGCATTCTACGGGGCGCGTACAGGGACTTCTGTTGCAGCGTTGGTTATTTTCGACCGGCGCGTTTCCTCGCGTCGAAACTCCCGTGCCGGTGATTTCACCGGAACGGCAAAACCCCGCGCCGTCTACAGCGTCCGAGTTCGCAGGCGATTCGGTGGCGGCGTCCCGAACCGTTTGCGCGCTTCGTCTGTCGCTTTGTCCCGCTGGATTGTCACGTGAACAACAGGGGCCGCGAGTGGCGCAACGTCGGCCACCACCTTGCTGCCAAACTCTGCCGGGAACTGACGCTCCAGGAGGAACGCGGCTGCGCGCCAATCGTCGGCTTGGCGCACCTTGTTAACGAGCGTGGCCTTCCACGAGTCTCGCGCGCGCGAAGCCGCAGATAAGAAGGAAAAATATGGCTCTTCGCCGAGATGACCTCGCCTCATCCAATCGTGATAGGCGCGCTCGCAGATGCCGCTCAGATTCATCGCGGCCTGAATTGAGACGCCTTCCGCGAGAAGTGCGCAAATTTGCGCAGTTAGCTGCCGATCTTTTTCGAGCGATGGCTGGCGACCGACGCGCTGCTTGGGTTTTCTCATAGGCGCAATTCCTCAGCCTTGCGGCAGGCGGCAATGGTGCGCTCGGTTGCAACGCGGAATCTTCCGCGCTGGGTTGCGTGGATTATGAGCGGGTATTTTCACGGAGCAGCCTAACTAGTGTGCGTTTTTTCGGACTGTAGGCAGGCAAGCCGAGACGCTTGCACGCGGCTGCAATCGCCTTATTCGCGTCGCTGATTTTGAACACGCGGTCATTTCCGCGCTTGTCCTTCACCAGCCGTTCGAGCAGCGGTCGAAGCTGTGGGTAGAGCGGAACGGCAAAACCCGACTTCGTTTTGTGCCGAAACGTCCTGATGGTGCAGTGGTGCCAGTCAATATCGTTGACCGTGAGCGATGAGGCTTCCGCCTGTCCAAGTCCGGCCTGCCCGATGAACTCGACAAAATCCGCACTGTCCTGCGCGTCTGCATTGAATCGCTGTGCGCGAATGTCGGCCACGACTGCCTTGAATTCGTCGAACGTCGGAGTCTTGCGGATCGGCTTGTCGAGCTTCACCGCGCGGATCTTCGTAGCCGGGGATTCCGGCATCACGCCATCATCAACGGCCATCTGGAAAATGTCCTTCGCGCACGCCAGATGCAGGTTGCGCGACACCGGACCGAAGTTGTAGCGGGCAAGCCAGAGCTGCACCTCTGATGGTTTGACCTTCGTGACCTGCACGTTTGAACCGTTCGGCCAATCGCTCTTGATGCGGCCGACGATCAGCGTTTTGCGCTCAATCGTTTTCGGCTTCTGATGCTGAATCGTCTTTAGCAACGTGTCGCACAGCTCCCGCAGCGTCAGTTTGCCCTTTGAACGGTCAATTTTCTTCTGGTCGTTGCGGAAGGTTGCCAGATTGCGCTTGGCCAGATCCTTGTCGGTGGTTCGGAGACTCTGGCGGATTTCCTTGCCGCGGCATTTGATGCGCGCATAGTAAACGCCATTGGATGAATAACGGTAAAGACACTCCCCGACTTTCTGAAATGTGCCGCATGTGCTCTGTGGTGTTCCCATGCCCTCAGACTACCAAAATCGGTGGACAAGCACATTTTCAGGGCGGCGAAATATGTGCCGTTTTCCCTCGTAAACGGGGTCTTAGCTCAGTTGGTAGAGCGCCTCAATGGCATTGAGGAGGTCAGGGGTTCGATTCCCCTAGGCTCCAGAACCCAGGATGCGGTGGAGCGGCGGTGCGCGCGACCGGTACGCGGCACCGCCCAGCACCAGTCCACTCACCGGGTAGCCTTCTCATTCATCGGCTACCGCCGCGGCATGTTGCCAGTCCGCCGCACTGTGCGAATAAGGCAATGTGCAAGCGCAGGCGTTGTCCGAGAGCGAACGGGTAAAGGAGTGGGCCAGGCAATTCGAGCGGGACGGTTTTCTCGCTCTGCGAGGCTACTTCCCCGCCGACGAGATCGATCGCGCCATTGCCGCGACAGACGAGACGCTCCGCACGCGCGCGGCAGAGGTCGTGGTTGATGACCTCGCGATCAATGAACGGACCTTTCTTGCGACGGCACGTGATCCGCAAAACGGCCGGTTCAAATACAACGACCTCTATCTGCTGCTCGAGGAGCTGCGCTCGCTTGCGCTAGCACCGGAACTCAGCGCGTTGCTAACCTGCATGCTCGGCGGGCGAACGCCGGTGCTCTGCTACAGCCTGACGTTTGTGCATGGCAGCGGGCAGCCGATCCATATCGACTCGCTCTACATGACGCCCAAGACGCAGTCGCATCTTCTTGCGACGTGGATCGCCCTTGAGGATGTGCATCCGGATGCAGGCCCGCTGGTTTACTATCCCCGGCAGCCACAAGATCCCTCTTTACCGGTTCAAAGATGGAACGCATCACGCAAGCCAGGAGGAGATGGAGCAATGGTCGGCTTACATTCGCGGCGAGATGGCCCGGCGCGGCATCCACGGCGAAACGTTTCTGGCGCGGAAAGGCGACTTGTTCATCTGGCACTCAGATCTGGTGCATGGTGGCAGTGAGATTGGAGATCCCACGAAGACGCGACGCTCCCTGGTCTGCCATTATTTCACGGAGGCGGATTGCCGGAAGCAGAAAGACTCTCACCTCGAGGAGCTGAACGGCGCCCTCTGGCTGAATCGCCTGCCGCCGCCGGTTTACACCGCGCCGGAGCGGTTCGGACCTGATCGTCCATTTCCGGAGGAGCTCTACTTACGCCGGCATTCGGATGTCCGTGCGGCAGTGGCCGGCGGCGCCATGCCCTCCGGCTTCCATCATTATCAGCACTACGGGTTCGCTGAGAAGCGGCCGATCTGATTCGCCGCTCCGCGGGCAGAGACTACTTCTTCGCCTCGTATACCACCTCACCGCCGATCACTGTCATGACGCTGCGCGTCTGGAGGATCTCGGGCTCCGGAATCTTCATGATGTCGGCTGAGAGGACAGTGAGGTCCGCGAGCTTTCCCACTTCGAGCGTGCCTTTCTCCTTTTCCTCGAAGGCGGCGTAAGCTGGCCAGGCGGTGAACATCTTGAGCGCCTGCTCGCGCGAGACAGCTTGCTCCGGGTGCCAGCCTTTCTCCGAGAAGCCTTTCTGATCCTTTCGCGCGACCGCGGCATAGAACTCGATCATCGGTTCGCCACGCTCGACGGGCGCGTCGGAGCCTCCCGGGATGATCGCTCCGCTTTTGATCAGGCTCTGCCACGCATACGCACCGCCGAGACGTTCTGAGCCAAGGCGACTCGGGGCGAAGAAGAGATCGCTGATCGCGTGCGACGGCTGCATCGACGGGATCACCCCGAGCTTCGCGAATCGCGGGATGTCTTCCGGACTGATGACTTGCGCATGCTCGATGCGCCACCGCGGCTCACGAACCTTCCTCTCGTTAGGCGGGACCGCTTTGAAGACATCGGCGTAAAGGTCGAGAACGAGCCGATTCGCACGATCGCCGATCGCGTGCGTCTGCACCTGAATGCCGCGCCGCAGCGCCTGCTCGAACGCCGGCCGCAAGTCTTCCGGTTTGTTCGTGAAGAAGCCGGAGGTATCCGCGTCGGCATACTTCTCCAGCAGCGCCGCGCCGCGCGAGCCGAGTGCGCCATCGGCGTAGAACTTGATCGCGCGCTGCGTGAAGCGTCCTCCGTGCGCACCGACAACGGCGCCGTCCGCGAGGAGCGCATCGGCCGGCCCGCCGGGTCCGGAGACCGCGTTGTAGATCCGCAGCTTTAAACGTCCCGCCGCATACAAGCGCTGCATGGTTTCGACGTCGGCGGTCGAGCTGCCCATATTCTGGACCTGGCACCAGCCGAGCTCGAGGCTTCGCTTCTGCCCGAGCAAGAGGGCCTGCTCTTTGTCGGCCGACGTGGCGGGCGGGATGTGTTTCTCGACTAGCTCCTTCGCGCTATCGAGGAGCATCCCAGTCGGCGCGCCACTCCCTTTATCTTTCAGGATTTCGCCGCCGAACGGATCGGGTGTTTCGGGCGTGATCGTCGCAATCCGGAGGGCGGCGCTATTCGCCACGCCGGCATGTCCATCGGCGCGCTCCAGGAATACAGGATGATCGGGAGCGATCGCGTCGAGATCAGCCGCGCTCGGGAATTGCGGCGGTTTCCAGAACGTCTCGATCCACCCCCGGCCCGTGACCCATTTGCCTGGCTCGGTTTGCGCGACTCGCTCCTTCACTTTCGCGAGGAACTCTTCCCGCGTGTTCGTGCCTTCCAGGTTCAGGTGCATCTCGCGCTCGCCGATCCCGAAGATGTGGCAATGCGCATCCGTGAGCCCTGGCAGCACCGTGCGACCAGCAAGATCGATCACGCGAGCCTCTTTCGCGGCCTGCTTCCGGGAGTCCGCATTCGACCCGACAAACGCAATGCGATCGCCTTTCACCGCGATCGCTTCGGCGCGCGGCTGCTTCTCGTTGCCGGTGTAGATGTTGCCGTTGACGAAAATGCTATCCGCCGAGCCGCCTTGTGCGTGCAGTTGATCGTTAGCCGACATGCCTGCGACGAGGCATAGCGCGATGGATTTGAGTAGTTGGTTCATTGTTGGTTAGCAGCCTTCCAGTCCATCGCCATCCGAATGCGGGCGCGGCCGCTCGGGTGATCAAAAAAGAGAAACTCCTCGACCGGACCGGGATCGAGCTTTCGATAAGCGCCCAGCTTCGAGGCCACCCGCGCGGCGCCATCGGGTTCGCGCGCGCTCTTTAGCGCGAACGCATCCGCTTCGGATTCCATCATCCGAGTGGTGGTGGTAATCGCCGGCGCGAGGAGGAAAAGCGCAGTCGAGATGATCAGCATGAGGAGCGGCAACCCGGCTGGATCACCGATGCCGCGCACACCCCAACGAGCACCCCAGCGCCGCACCGCGTATCCGAAGCTCGCCTTCGCCGCGGCGAAACTGATGAAGATGAACGTGCCGAAGAGCATGATCAGCTTGCCCGTGTGGTTGAGCACGTAATGCCCCATTTCATGGCCCATGACATGCCGGATCTCCGGCAGGGTGCATTGCTTTAGCAGGTTGTCGTTTAACGCGATTCGCGTCGTCCCAAGGAACCCGGACACGTTCGCGCTGATGCGTTTTGTCTGGCGTGAGGCGTCGACTTCGAAGACCTGCGTTACCGGGATGTTGTTCGCGCGCGCAAGCTCGAGAATCGGCTCACTGATCGCCGGATCGGTGATCGGCTTGTAGGTGTTAAACAGCGGTTCGATGTAAACCGGCGCGATCAACATGCTGAGGACCATGAAGGACAAGGCGACGGCTGTTCCCCAGATCCACCAGGTGCGCGGCGCCTTCCGGAAGATCGCGTAGAGCGCAATGAGGAGCAGTGAAATTGCGATCAGGCTGACGAGCAGCGCCTTCGCTTGCTCGCCGAACCACGCGCCAAAGGTCTGCGTCGCCATCCCGTACTGATGCTCACGAAAGAATGACTGATAGACCGCGAGCGGGAATCCAAGGACGTGAGCAACAAATAGGGAATCGCGTAGAGCACCACCTGCACGGCTTTGAAGCGCGATGTGCGCTTCGTCCAATCGCGAATGCGCGCTGAAATTCGCGTCTCCAGCAAGAGCACGAGGATCGCGGCGCTGACGAGGAAGTTCCAAAGGATGAGCCAGTAGCCGCCTTCGAAGTAGGCGTCTGATTTCGCACGCGCGTCGGCCGGCACAGTATCGAGCCACGCGCGTGTCGCCGCGGCGGGATCGGTCACTTGAACCGCCGCTTCGGGAATGGGAACAGGAGAGGGGGAGGAGACCGCCGATTCCTCCTGCGCGAATGCGGTGAACGACGAGCAGAAGAGCAGCAGCGCGGCGATGCGAACGACAGAGAAACGGAACATCAGCGCAGCGTAGTGACGCGGCGCGAATTTGGGAAGCGTTACGCCACGAGCGCGCCGCCGCAGCTCGAGCCAGCGCCGGCCGTGCAACCAAAGCAATGATCGGCCGTCTGGATCTCGCGATTCTCCACGGTCGCCGGATCGATGTCCCACAAGTGCAGGCCGCGTCCCGCCTCGCGCCATTGCATCTTTAACATCTGGTTGAAGTCGCAATCGAAGACTTCACCGAGCCAGCTGACGTTGATCGTGTTGCGGCACATCAAGCCCTGAACTGTGCCGGGATTGAAAGCGTCGTTCAGCAAGAGCATGTAATCCGCGAGCTTGTTGTTGTTCCTCAAATAAGAAGCAAAGCGGGAAACAGGCAGGTTCGTGATCGTGAAGAGGCTGTTGAAGACGATGCCGAAGTGATCGTTTAGCTCGCGCTTGTAATCGGCTTCCAGCTCAGCCTGTGGGCCGGGGAGGAAAGCGCCATTGGGATTGTAGACGAGATGCAGGGGGAGCGCGGGATCGATTCCGTAGCCTAACGAATTCAAAAGTTGCAGGCCCTTGATGCTGCCATCAAAGACGCCATTGCCTCGCTGCGCGTTCACGTTCTCGGGCGAGTAACAGGGCATCGAGGCGATGATCTCGATTTGGTTCTCCGCCAGGAATTGCGCGTAATCCTCAAACCCCGGCTCGAGCAGAATTGTGAGGTTGCACCGGTCGATGATGTGGCGTGGCGGCTTGAGCGCCTTGAGTCGACGCACGAAGTATTTGAAATCCGGGATCATCTCCGGTGCGCCGCCAGTCAGATCGACCGTTGGAATGTCCGTCTTCGCCAGCCAATCGATCACGCGATCGATCGTCTCGCGGGTCATGATCTCCTTGCGTTTTGGGCCAGCGTTCACGTGACAATGGACGCAGGTGAGGTTGCAGAGCTTCCCGACATTGATCTGGAGGATCTCTGTCTTTGCGTGGCGGAGCGGGAGCGAATGCTCGGCGAGCTTGGCGGCGAAGCGATTCATGAATGAAGAATATACGGCGTCCAATAAACCACGGACTTCCCCTCTGTGAAAGAAATCAGCGACAAATCCACAACAACCCAGCTGGCGAATCGAAACGGGAGGCGTAACTAGGAGGTGTCCAGTGGCTGGCTCCTTACTCTTGTGACGCCGATCAAAGATTACGCGCTCATCGGCAACTGTGAGACGGCTGCGTTGATCAATCCCCGCGGCGCGATCGACTGGCTTTGCCTGCCTGCGGTTGGAGCATGCGGGCGAAAGAATATTTGGCGCGCGAGAAAGCGCGCACCAGATCAGCCTGCCTAGTCAGCAACTACGCGAAGAGTAACGCGCAGCGTGACGGAATCGCGGCGTCTCTAGCCGGCTGCAGCTCGCCTCTACTCTTTCGCTTTCACGTAAAGCTGGTTCAGAAAATCTGACGCCGCTGTGATGCAGAAAATTCCGCTGAGGACACGGGTTGTTCGAGGAGCGCGTTGAAAGCCGAAGACGAGTGCCGAGGCAAGCCACGGTGCCATGCAATAAGGGCAGGTGATCAGATCTCCGACTGCCTCCTGTATTCCTTCGCCGCGCGCTTCTTCTTCCACCTCGCCAGCGCCGGCTGATTTCTTGAACTTCACAAATGGCGCTCGGAACGGACTCGTGACGAGATCCTTTGTCACCACGCGACTGAGCTTGTGCGTGGCGATGCCGAGCAGCAGTAGATCGCTCCAGTTCAGTT
>JACDCC010000407.1 GCA_013694595.1 Chthoniobacterales bacterium | reverse complement strand
CCGCCGCGGAATTGCCGGTGATTACCGTATTGGCAATCGAGAGTTGTCCGAAATTGCTAATCGCGCCGCCGCTGCCCTGACCGCTTTGCTGGGCGTTCGGACCCGACGTGCTGTTACCGGTAAAAGTAGAACCGCTGATACGCAAAACCTCGCCATTGTCGATAGCTCCGCCACCGTTTGCCGCCGTATTATTTAAAAACGTCGCATTTGTGATGTCCATCGTGCCGAATCGGTTTCGGATCGCTCCGCCGCTAGGTCCGACACCTGTCGTTTGCACCGAGTTCCCCGTAAATGTCGAATTAGAGATGGTTATAGTCCCCCTCCCGACATTAATAATCGCGCCGCCTCCGTTGCCCGTAGCTCCGCCGCCGTTAGAAGTGTTGTTTGTAAAAGCGCACCCGCTGATCATTACGGTTCCGTTCGCTCCGTGATAGATTGCGCCACCGAATGCTCCGGTGTTCGATACGAAAGTCGAATTTGTAACCGTCAGATTGCCGTTGTTCGAGATTGCACCGCCGGAGCCGTTGGAAGAGTTCTGGCTGAAGCTGGAATTTGTAATATTTATAGTAGTGTTGAAGTCCGAGAAGATAGCTCCGCCGCCGTTGTTGCCGAAATTTGAAGTAAAGGCGACGTTTGTCACGGTTAAGCTGCCCCGATTGTCAATAGCGGCTCCGCCGTTGCCGTTACGGGCAAGCGTCAGCGTCAAGTCGCTGATTGTTGCCGTATCGCCGGTAGAGACGAAGAATATCTGCACGGCGTTGTTGCCGCTAACGGTCAGCAGATTCGTGCCCGTTCCGGAAATCGCCAAAGAATCGCCGGTCGCCGGATTGATCGTGATGGGGCTTGCCAGAGTAATCGTTCTCGCTGTGCCGAATGACGAATCGAACAAAATCGTGTCCGAACCCGCCGCCGCGTTCGAATCCAAAACCGCCTGCCGCAAACTGCCGGGCCCTGTGTCGTTCGTGTTGGTGACGGTGAAGGTCGCGGCCGTCAGTTGGCATGCGGCACCGATCAAGATGAGCATGCTGGTCGCGAGTGCTTTCGGGAATGATTTGGTGGTTGTCATAGGTCTGTCTTCCTTCGCTGAGTTACTGGCTATCTACCCAAAGCGCGAACGGAGCGGCGACCCCGCCAAGTTTTTGCGTAAATGTTTTGTGCACAGCGGCGTGCCCTCGCCGTGCACAGGTCGGTTGGGCGGTAGACTTACGGTTCTCGCCGAAAAGGTTGCAAAAGTCCCTGTAGCGGCGGTCTGTGACCGCCCGAATCGCGGCAACTCGATGAATAAGCACGGCGGTCATAGACCGCCGCTACAGCGCGAAATCGACTTTTGAAACCGCTTGTAGACCGTGTAATGCACTTTTGTCCCTGGGAGCGGACCACCGCACCCCTGTCCGTCAAATCAGGGCAACCGCAGGGAAAAGGAATGACTCGCTTCCGTAGCGCCTGCTCTGCCGCAGGACTCGGTTCCGTATGCACATACGGCGTTCCCCTTTTCGATTCTTGCCAGCGAGAAACAGCGGCCCGGCGGCGAAACATTTCCCGAAGAATGGCTTGCCGATATGGCTGTGGTGCCATATCATCTCCCGCCATGATGAAGATGACCATGTTCATTGATGAGGCGCTCTTGGAAAGAGTGATGAAGTTGACTGGTCTCAAGACGAAGACGGAGACGGTCGAGTTCGCGCTTCGGGAAACGGAACGGAAAAGCAAGCTCGGGAAGTTTCTCGGCCGGCGGAAGCTCGAGGCGGCGGAATGGAAGAAAAGCCTCGATCCGGCTTACGATCTCATGACCTTGCGGCTCGTGGGAACGCCAGGCAAGTATCCGACCAAGCGTGGTTCTCATTGATTCGTCGATCTACCTCCATTTGCTGCGCGCCGGGGCTGATCCGGTCGCGGAGTTGGCGGAGCGTTTCGAGGCCACGGAAATCGTCGGCTGCGATCTGGTCCGGTGCGAGGTGCTGCGCGGGATTGTGCGTCCTAAAGCGAAGGCATACCTGACGGAGTTCCTCGATCTCTTGGTCCATGTAACAATGGATCACCGCGCCTGGCGTGACACCGAAGCATTGGCGTGGGAATTGGATCGAGCCGGCAAGGTCTTGCCACTAACCGATGTGATCATCGCGGTCTGCGCGTTGCGCGCGGATGCGGCAGTGCTGACGCTGGATCGGCATTTCGAGTCGATTCCGAAGCTGCGTCTGGCCGCGTGGTAGCGGCGGGCTTTGCAGATGCGGCGGCCAGCCGTTGCGCTTCGGCGCGTATGCGCTCGATCAACTGCGGCGGCGAGAGCACGCGGACGTGGCTGCCCCAGCTCAAGATCC
>JACDCC010000255.1 GCA_013694595.1 Chthoniobacterales bacterium | reverse complement strand
GCTACGACGCTCGCACGATTCGCTCCTGGGCGGCGGGCGTGGCTGCGGCGGCAGGATCGCCCTGGGGCCACGTCTTTCCGGCCGTCGGCATTGCGCCGGCCGCCAACGGGACATTCGATGGCAGGGTTGCCAGCGCAGACATTGGCGAAATCCGCTACTCGCTTGAACCGATTGACGACAGCAACGCCGCAGCGTCGGCTCATCGTGCCGAGCAAGGAGACTACCGGCTGCTGCTCCGCCGCGACGATGGAAGCGAGCAGATAGGTATTCTCACGCTCCGGCCGCGGCTGGCTGCGGGCGTTAAACACCTCGTCGAGACTTGCCGCCGTCGTCGCGTACAGATTGGACTGCTCAGCCGGGGCGTTCGTGAAGCGACAGGAGCTCTCGGCCAACGCGCTGAGATACCGGTTCTCGACGACGATGATGTCGTTGGGCTGATCCGCGCCCGGCAAGAGGCCGGCGCGCACGTCGCATACGTGTCGGACAACGCACGCGCCGCGGCCGCGTTCGCCGCCTGTGACCTCGGGATTGGGATTACGCTCGCGCACAGTCGTCTACCTGCTCGTGCGGACCTCCTCGCTCCCGACCTGACCGCGGTCGCCGCGATCATCGAAGCCGGCGCGCAACGCGATACCACGATGAGGGACTCCGTTGCACTGTCCGCCGCCGCCAATGTGTTCGGCGCGATCTGGGCGTTCCGCGGAACGGCTGGCATCAGGCGCGCCTCGTCCGCTGTGAACGTCGGCGCGTTGTGCGCGCTCGCTGTCGGTTTGGCACGGTTGCGCGGCGGCAGGCGGACAGGGTCATCGGTGTCGCGCATCGCCGATCCGCATCCGGAACGTTGGGGCCAACGAGACATCGCGAGTGTGCTGCGGACGCTCGATACGACCGAACACGGTCTCACCACAGCGGAGGCGGCGAAGCGGCGGAGGGCGGCGCTCCCGGCGGCGCGGCAGGATGGGCTCGGCAAAGCGATTTTCGATCAACTCCGCGCGCCTCTCACTCTGGTTTTGTTCGCGGGTGCCGGGCTGTCACTGTCGTTGGGAGCGACGGCGGATGTGGCCATGATCGGCACCATGATCATCGCCAACGCCGCTGCCGGCGTCTGGCAAGAGAGGCGGGCAAACAAGGCCGTCGCGGCGTTGCAGCGCATGGGGACGGTGTTCACCCCCGTGTTGCGCGACGGAACCAGCGTGATGGTCCCCGCCACTGAGGTTGTTCCCGGCGATGTGTTTCTGCTCGCGCCGGGCGTGCGTATCGCCGCCGATGCACGGTTGCTCGAGGCGAAGGGACTTGAAGTCGATGAAGCGGCGCTCACCGGAGAGTCGTTGCCGATCCCAAAGGCGCCCGATGGCGGCTCGGACGCCAATCGCGTTGTTCTTGAGGGCAGCGACGTTGTCATTGGCAGCGCGCGGGCCGTGGTGGTGGCAGTCGGGCGCAAGACGCGGATGGGCGCCATCGCTGCCGCGCTGGCCTTGGACGAGACGGAAGGGCAAAGTCCACTCACGGCGCGTTTGAACCAGTTGCTCGGTCAGGTCTTGCCCGTGGCCGCAGCAGGAGGCGCGCTCATTACGGGCTCGGGAGTGTTGCGGAGGCAGCCGTTCCTGCCGCAGTTGGCCATCGGCGCGAGTGCCGCCATTGCCGCAGTGCCGGAGGGATTGCCGCTGCTCGCGCGCATCGGAGAGGCCGCTGTCGCGCGCCGCCTTGTGGATCATCGTGCGTTCGTGCGCCGCCTGTCGGCGGTGGAGGCGCTCGGTCGTGTGGATGTCGCTTGTACGGATAAGACCGGGACTTTGACTGAAGGACGCTTAACGCTGCGCGTCATCGCGGATGTCGACCGCGAGATCCCGTTTCCCGAGATGATCGATTCAGGCGAAGCAGCGAAGTGGCGCCATATGCTGCTGACGGCCGCGCTAGCGGGTCCACATCCCGATGCTCTCGATGCTGCCGCGAACCTGACCGATGTCGTCGTGGCCGACGCTGCGGCCCGTGTTGGCTTGGGCGAGGCGATCCGCGTGAGACGCGAGGCGGAAGCGCCGTTTGACGCCGCGCGATCCTTTCACAACTCACTCGTCGGCGAGCGCATCTGTGCGGAGGGCGCGGCTGAGGCGCTGATTCCGCGGTGCGATCGCGTGCGGCGGGGGAATGATGAGCATCCTCTCGATGAAACCGGTCGGGAACAATTGCAAGCTGCGGCGACGCGCCTGGCAGAGCGAGGCCTGCGAGTGTTGATGGTGGCTGAAGGTGCGCCTGATGTTTCCGTTGAAGACCCGCAGGGGCTGGTCGCGCTCGGGTTTCTCGGAATCAGCGATCCGCTGCGCGCGGGCGTGCGGGAGGCGATCCGTCGCTGCCACGACGCTGGTGTTCACGTCATGATGCTGACGGGCGATCATCCCGCGACTGCCGTGGCGATCGCCGGCGAAGCCGGACTGCCGACCGCGGACGGTCAGGTGCTCACCGGTGCGGACATTGCCGAATTGCCCGACAGCATCCTGGATCAGCGCCTCGAGCGTGCCACGGTGATCGCGCGCGCCACTCCTCTGGACAAGTTGCGCATCGTCGAGAGCCTGCAACGGCGCGGCCATACCGTCGCGATGACCGGCGATGGGGTGAACGACGCGCCAGCTTTGCGACTCGCCGATGTGGGAATCGCGATGGGGCGCGGCGGCACGGAGGTCGCGCGGCAGGCTGCTGACGTGGTGCTGGCGGACGATGATTTCTCGACGCTCGTGGAAACTTTGGTCGAGGGCCGTGGCTTTTGGCGAAACATTCGGCGCGCGCTCGGCCTGTTGTTGGGCGGAAATCTCGGGGAGCTTGGACTCGAGGTCGGCGCGAGCATCCTTGGTTTGGCTGCGCCGCTGACGACGCGCCAGATTCTTGCCGTGAACCTGATCACCGACGTTTTCCCTGCCTTGGCGGTCGCGCTTCAAAAGCCTCCGCATCGCGATCTTGCCACGCTGTCGCGCGAAGGCGCTTCCGCGCTCGACGCTCCGCTGCGTCGCGAAGTGTTGCGCCGAGGAACCGCCACAGCGCTGCCCTCACTTGCGGCTTATCTCATCAGCTTACGGTCCAGCAGCCTGCCACAAGCGCGGACAGTTGCCTTCTTCGGCATCATCGTGACCCAGCTCGTGCAAACGCTGAAAGTCGGCCGATCCGAAGAAGGATGGAGCCGATCCGTCTCGGGAGCCGTGGCAGGCTCCGCCGCAATGCTGGCCGCCACGCTCGCGCTTGCGCCGCTGCGGAAGTTCCTCGGTCTCGCGGTGCCGACACCGTTCGGCTGGATTCTCGTAGCGGGCGGCGCGCTGCTGCCATCTGTGGCGCAGCTTCGACTTGGTTCCGGGACCGGCGACGAGGGACCTAAGCCATTTTCGCGGTGATCTGA
>JACDCC010000353.1 GCA_013694595.1 Chthoniobacterales bacterium | reverse complement strand
GCCCGTGGTCGCGGCACCACGGCTCGTTCGTCGGAATCGTGTAGAACGTCACGCCCTCCATCGCCAGTCCGTCGAGCGCCTGGCGCGCTTCGGCTTCATGCGCGCCGTTGCTGACGTTGATGCATACTGGCTCAGACGTCAGGAGCGCCGCGACCATCTCGCGGAACGTAGGCAGCACGCGATCATATGCGTCAGGGAAGCTGATTCCTTCGCGCCGCGGCCAGGAAAGCCACGTCGCTGCGTGAGGCTCCCATTCCGCCGGCATGCGATAGCCGAGCATGGCCGGCGTTACGTCCGATGTTTGCGTCATCTCCAATGTCACCTTGCGCACTGATGCGGGACGCGTGCTCAAATCGCAAGTCGGCGCTGTTGTTGCACCGCGAGCAGCGGCGGAAATTCCAGCAACGCTGGCGAAGTGGTGCTGTCGATGAACCGCGCGGCGGCCGCTTTCAGCGTCTTCCACCGCTCCCACTCCAGCGCCGGCGCGTGGATAATGTGCCGGAGCAGACTGCGCCATTCCATTAGTGCCCGCTCGATGTCGCCGGAGCGGAGCAACTCGTTCGTGAGCCGATAGCGGGCGCCAGGGTTCGCCACCACCTCGCGAATCACTTCCGAAGCACCGGAGCCGTAATGAACCGGCGTCCCCATCTCGAGATAGCCGGGGTGATCCGCGCGATCATAGATGCGCTGACAGAGAATGCCGAGCCGCCCGCCCATGGGCGCGTCTTCGCCGGCGAAACGCGGGCCGCCGCGGATGTTCGCCAGATCGAACACGAGATCGTCGATCGGGTATGTCTCGTCTTCCAAGGCCACCGCGATCGCGAGCCCTTCCCCACCCTGGAAGAACGAGAAGATAATCCCGCGCCGCGTCGGGGTTCCATCCTCCTGCACAAGACCAAGCCTCCGCCACGCGGACGCGGGCGAAGAGGTGATCTGCACCGTCGAATCATGCTCCAGTTGATCGCAGCCGCGGCAAACGAGCGGCACCGCGGCGCGTTCCGGCGGCGATTGCAACGCGCGACCGTGCGAATCGACGATGGCGCTGGTTGTCAGCGCTGAAAAATCGAGCCGCGCAGAAATCGCGTTCCCACGCGTGACCACTTCCGCAAGGCTGCCAGCTCCCGTCAACGCCGGCAGTTGAGGGATGATCTCCTGCTCAAACTCTGCGCGTGAAAGATTCGTGAGGTGCCGGTAGGGCGAGACTCCCGTCGAGCCTCGGTTCGGCGCAGCAGAGGATCGAGAGGACTCTCGCCCTACCAACACTTTCCGCAGCCATTTCACCGGCGCGACCTCCCACTCGCCTGCGACCATCGCGATCGGAACCTCGCGCCCGTAGATCCGTTTCTCCTGCAGCTTGCAGAGATTACCGAAGCCGCGGCCGTCCAGCATGCGCGGGAGCGTGAGCGCTGGCACCCATCGTTCGTGTTCCCGCACGAGCAGCTCGCCTAACGAGACCTCTGTGACGCGACCTTTCGGCTCCCATTCCTCGCGCGAGTTCAGGATCTCGGTGATCGGTCGGCGGACGAAACGAGCCCGTTCTGCGTCCACCCAAAGTCCGCAGGGGCGCGGTCCGCTGCCTAACGTATGCTCCACGCCCAGCGGAACTTTCTGCGTGCTGAAGAGCGAATGGCTCAAATCGACGGCGGCCCTGAACGGCGGCGCGACCCCACCACTCCCTGCTGCATCGGGGACCGCAGCGCCGCGCATCACGCTCACCAGGCTCGGCCAGTCGACCTGAGTCGCGCGTTTCAGCTGGCGCGGCCGCGAGTCGCCCAGCCGTGGCACGTCTGGAGCCACCAGCACGTAGCCGGTTTCATCCAATCCCCTCCGCCCGGCTCGGCCGAACATCTGCAGCAGCTCGTCGGGTTGCACATGCCGCTCGAAATTGCCCGCCATGTAGCTGGTGCCCGTGATCAAGACCGAACGCATGGAGAAGTTGATTCCCGCCGCCAGCCCCATCGTCGCGACGACGACATTGAGCTGGCCTGCTTTCGCGAGTGGCTCGATCAGGCCGGCGCGCACGGCGTAGCTCAACCCGCTGTGGTGATAGGCCACGCGATTGCGCAGGAGCTTCGCGAGCTTTTTGCCGGCCAACGATTCCTGCGCCTGCGAGAGCGGCAGCGGATCACGAATCGAAATCGCGGAGGCGATCGTCTGCGCCATCTCTTCGCTCGCGTTGCGCCGGGGCGCGAACACCAGCACCGGCGCGAGATCCGCGCGCAGGGCGCGACCGATCATCCGCGGCCAGAAGCTTTTCGTCTGCACGAAAGCCGAGTCGGAAAGATTCCGCAGGTCCACTTCTTCCAGCGGCACCGGCCGTTCCTTGTGCGAGATCAAAACCGCGTCGCGTCCGATCCGCTGGAACCACCTCACGATGTCCTGCGGATTCCCGACGCTCCCGCTTAGGAGCAGCAGCTGCGTTTGCGGCGGCGCGAGCGCAAGCGCCAGCTCATAATGCACACCGCGCACGGCGTCGCCGATCATCTGGTATTCATCGACGACGAGCAGCTTCGGGCCATCACGCCGGAGGAAGCGCGTGCGCTGCGTCTCGAGCGTGGCAACGATCACTCTCGCGTCGAGGTTCAACGCCAGATCACCGGTTGCGATGCCGACGTCCCAGCCGCGGGTGCGCCATTCGGCTAGTTTGTCGTTCGCGAGCGCGCGGGTCGGGACGGTGAAGATCGCCTGACCTTTCAGCGACGGATAGAGCAGCTCGAAGATGTAAGTTTTGCCCGAGCCGGTGGGGGCCTGGACCACGACATCCTGGCCCGCCTGGAGCGCCCGGACGGCCTCTTGCTGCCAGAGATCGGGGACGACCAGATTGACCGCGAGCCCCTTTAGCATCGGGCAAGATGCTGACCTGCGCGCGCTCTTCAACACCCGTCAACGCAACGGCTGATCGTGCTGGCGTTCCTTCGCCCACTCCGTAGAATCCGTCGCTAGTGAAATCCGGGGCATCCAGCACATCTAAGGTCGCGACCGGTATTCCCGGTCTCGACGACATCCTGAAGGGCCGCGATCCATTTCATGGCGGCGACTCTGCGGAGATAGCTGCGGACCACAAGCCTTTTAGGACGAGGGGTCTGCCGCCTTATTGAACTGCTTCGACCGTGGCGACCCCATCAACCTCCATCGTCTCCACCGCCGACGTCCCCGCCGCCATCATCGCCACCATCCCCACCACCGCGACGAAATACTTCATGAGGGCAGCGCTATCGGCTGCGGGAGGAGCGTCAACACTGCTGCAGGATCAAGCGATGATGGCCGATCAACGCCGACGGCGCTGGATCGGGATTGACATGGACTAACGAAACTTCGTAGTCACCATGCACATGAAGCGTTTCCTCCCTGTGATTCCACTGTTCCTCATCGCCGCCACTCTTCGCGCGCAGGATGCAACCGAAACCCCGGCTGCCACTTCGGACGATGCAGCGAATGCCGCCGGCGCGCTCGCCGCGCTCGGGTGCGGCGTGATCCCTTGCATTATGTGGTTTGCCCTCATCATCGGTATGGCAATCTACGTGTATCGCGATGCGACCCGCCGGCGCATGGATAACGCTATTCTGCTCACGATTCTGACGGTGGTGACCGGCCCGCTCGGCCTCGTCATCTACCTGTTGATGCGACCGAAAGGCGACTTACCTCCACCGTCGTCCGGCGTCTAACCGGCGCCCGGCGTGCCGCTGAATGTCCGCGGTGCGTGAACCTCGCGCGCGCAGGCGCTGGTGGATCCACGGGATCGTTGCTGCCGTTCTCGGTGCGGCAGCGATCACCGACTGGACGCGCGCGCCTGAGCGACAGGCTTCAGTTTACCTATACGAACACGCGGTGATTACGCCATACCGGTGGGTTATTCGACCGATGGCGGCCTTGTTTATCCGTTGCCGGTATCGTCCCACGTGTTCGCAATATTCGTCGGAAGCGGTGCACACCCACGGTTTTCCAAGAGGCGTGTGGCTAACGACGAAGCGGCTTTTTCGCTGCATGCCGTGGGTTCCCTTTGGGACGCCAGATCCTGTGCCGCCGTTCCGCGCGAAGGGTGTCAGCAGCGCGCCGGGAGCTTGAATATCTACGGATCGCCCGAGCGGCCTCGCGCTCGCTCTTCGGCGCCGCCAGATGCGTCGGGACATCCGCTTCGAGGATTGTTCGGGAAACTTCTGCGCTTCGTGTGATAACCTGAATCCATGATGATCGCCTTCACCTGCTCTTCCATCAGACGCAGCTTGGCTGCGGCGTTGTTGCTGTCGCTGTTTGTCCATGAAGCCGCCAGAGCGGCAGAGGTCGCCTATCCGAAGGAAAACGCGCAGTTTACGATCCAGGTGCCGGACAGCCTGAAGCCGATCTATCGCCACGACAGCCTCGTGCTGCGTCCGACTCCTGAAGACGGTTTCGTCATCCAGGTGAACGAACAACCGGCGGCCGCGAGCAAAGTCCTCGGCGCCCTCACCGAACGCGTGGCGACTCAGATGAAGCTGACGGACCTCGTGCTCGGCACCGCTTCCGAAGCAGAGAACCAGCACGAAATCGAATGCACGGTGATGACGTCCACGGGCAAGGCGGACGGCGTCCCGATCGTGATCACGATCGTCGCGTTCTCCATCGAGGACGAGAAGCACTTCACAATTCAAAGTGTCGGCACCGCGGAGCTTAACAAAAAACATAGCGGCGAACTCCTCGATATCGTCGATTCCATCAGACCGGACTGAGCGTGACGGAGTCCGCCGTCGTTCGCAACGTGACCGTCGTTCCGGCGACTCCCGCGACGATGGAAGTGGCGGTGAATCTCTTCCGCGTGCAACTGGGCGAACACGAGATTTTTCCCGCGGAGCAGGCGTTACGCGAAGTCACCCGCACCGTCCTCTCGAATTCGAGCCACGGCTTCATTCTGCTGGCGTGGGCGGAGCCGGAGTTTATCGGGATCGCCTATGCCGCAGCGCACCTGAGCGCGGAGCACGGCGGAACAGTCGGCTGGCTCGAGGAGTTGTATGTCGCGCCCGAGCGGCGCGGTCAGGGCGTCGGCTCAACGTTGCTCGCGGCAGTCATATCGCGCGCTCAACAATTGGACTGGCGCGCAGTCGAACTCGAGGTCGTCGCAGGCCATGAACGTGCGGTGCCGCTTTACCTGCGGCACGAATTCCTGCCGGTGAGCCGCGCCCGTTTTACGCGTGCTTGCACAGCCCAAGGGGCCGTGACGCCCGATTACAGTGCATGAAGTCAAGCACCACGGATAAGGTCAAAGGGCGCGCAACTCAGGCGAAAGGCGTCCTGAAGGAGAAAGCAGGAAAAGCCAGCGGCGATCGCAAGCTGCAGGATAGCGGCACCGCCGACAAAG
>JACDCC010000348.1 GCA_013694595.1 Chthoniobacterales bacterium | reverse complement strand
CAGTGGCGAGCTGCGCGGCTTCTCCAAGGTCACGCGCGACATCACCGAGCAGGTTGCAAAGCAGCGCGAACTGGAGCTGGCGCTCGCGGAAGCGAAAAACGCCGGCGAGATCAAAGACCATTTCCTCTCAGTCCTCAGCCACGAGCTGCGCACGCCGCTCACGCCCGTCCTGGCCGCGGTGAGCTACATGAGCGAGAACGCCAGCGCGGCCGGCGAGCAGTTCGCCGAGGAGATCCAGATGATCCGCCGCAACGTGCAGCTCGAAGCTCGTTTGATCGACGACCTCCTCGACCTGACGCGCATCAGCAACAACAAGCTCAAGCTCCGTTTCGAGACGGTGGACGTGCACCGCATGCTGCAGGAAGTCGCCAGGATGGCGGCCGTCGAAATCGACGAAAAAGTGATCGGGCTTTCTTTTCAACTCGAGGCTTCACCGCATCACGTGTGGGCCGATCCCGTGCGGATCCGGCAAGTCTTCTGGAACGTTGTTTCGAATGCAGTGAAATTCACCCCGCGCGGCGGCCGCGTCACAGTCACCACGAGCATGCGCGGCGACGACGAGCTGCTCATCGAAGTTTGCGACAGCGGCGTCGGTTTTGCGCCCGAAGACGCGGCGCGGATTTTCTCGCCGTTTGAGCAGGGTGAAAAGACCGTCACGCGAAGGTTCGGCGGGCTCGGTCTTGGACTCTCGATCTCGAAGTCGATCGTCGTGATGCACAAAGGCACGATCACAGCCTCGAGCTGCGGCGCGGAGCAGGGGGCCACGTTCACCATTTCACTGAAGGCGATTCCGGCTGCGACCGGTGGCGATGAGGCACCCGCTCGCCTGCCGAGCCGACGCCAGCATAGCTCCCGTATCCTCCTCGTCGAAGATCACGAGGACACGCTCGCCCTGCTCTCGCGACTGCTGGCGCGCTGCGGTTACAAAGTCAGCACCGCCAGCAGCGTCACCGCGGCCATTAAGCACCTCGAGGAAAGCCGATTTGACATCGTTGTGAGTGACATCGGACTGCCCGATGGCAGTGGATGCGACATCATCGCACACGGTCGCGCCGAATCAGGCTCGCCGGGAATCAAAGGGATCGCGATCAGCGGCTTCGGCAGCGAGGAAGACATCAGGCGCAGCAAAGCATCAGGGTTCCTGCACCACCTCACCAAGCCGATCGATTTCCAGCAGCTCCAGGCAGTCCTCGACGAAGTCGAAGCAGCGTAGCTGGTGCGGCGGAATCGCCGGCACCCGCTCCTTATGGCGCTCATTTACCCGCGCTGGTCGGCGGCCGGCGGCGCGGCGACGGTTCCTCCTCGAACGCACGATCTCGTGTGTTGCCGGTGCGGATTTGCGGAAGCTGAGAAAGGCCTTGTCGACGCTACGGCTTCTCGTATCCGAGGACGCGCGCTTCCACGGAGCCCTTGCGCGGATCGTCCTTGAACGTCACCCACGCCTCTCGCGAGCCGCGTCGCGGCAAAAACTGGATCTCGAAATCGCCGGTCTCCTCCTTGTCGCCGGAGCGAAGCACCACTTCGATGTGGACACCTTCGGCGGTATGATCGCCCTTGTTCATCACCTCGATCGGCACCGCGAAATAATTTGAGCGCTGCTCCGGCGTGCCGATCTGCACGTGAATGTCGGGCGGCGCATTGCCGATCATCGCCGTTTCGTAGCTGAGAAAGCTGATCACGCCGGCGATGAGCAGGGCGCTAAAGGCGAATACGGTCCACTCGACCCAATTCTTTGCGACCTTCTTCATTGTAACAGGAGCCGTCCCGCTGATGCCCCCAGCGTGGCGGCCAGCCCGAGCACCACAGTTTGCGCCACACAGGTGATCAGCGCCTCGTCGAACCGGCCGAAAAACCAGAGCACCGCAGCCGAGATCACCAGCGCGACCGCATAAGTGACAGCCGTCCCCACGACGACCGACACCCACCCGCTCGAACGCACGAAGGTTCCGGACCCCGTGAATTCAATGTAGTAGAGGATCAGTGCCGTCAGCATAATCGACACAGCGGCGAGGCCGAGGATGTTCACGAGGCGTGACTCGCTCGCGATCATGACGATCTCTTCGGTGGGCGCAACATTCGCCGCAAACAACATCGCGCCACAGGCGGCAATTACCACCTGGCCGCCGAACGTCACCTCCTCTTTGGCCGACACTTCCGCGCTCCCCCTTGGCTCTTGATCATCTCCACCGCCGAGCTGCGACGTGCCCACGGAGATGCCGATCGCCACCGTCATCGCTTCCACCGTCACCTTGCCAATGATCTCGTAAGCGTGCATGTCGCTTTCCAGTTGCCCGAGGAGAAACAGCACGCCCGCCGCGAGCACTAGCCCCAGCCCCATCTCCTCGACCGAATCGATCGCCACTTCCTGCCACGAAGCGTCGTGATGGAGCCCTGCATAATGATTGTAGCCGAGGAGCAAGATGAAGGTTGCCGCGACGTAAATAACCAGCCGCATCGGGTCGGCGACGAATCCCGCCCACCAGACTTCCATGGTGTAGAGCAGCGGCAGACTGAACATCAGCCCGCCGGCCATGCCGCGCGCGTACTCACGCAGGGATTTGCTGACCGGTGGCGGTGGCGGGCTCATGCGCGGCAGGAGCCTACCACGTGTGGAAGTCTATGCGATGATCCGCGCGTGATGCTGACGCGGCGGGAATGTATTTCTCCTCGCCTGGAACTCGACGAGCATCAGTCCCGCGCGGACGAAGGAACCGTCATTGTCGGTTTGCCGACGTCACGCGCAGTATCGAAACTCCTCTGTGAGCAAGCCGATCAGAACCGCGATGATGTTTGCCATGCTGCTGGCGCACGCTTTGGGCAGCGGCGTGACGGCGGCGGAAGAACCGCGACAGGAGATCAGCCCCGCGAACCGGCTCTACCTGCAGGCCGTGGCGGAAGGCGACCGCGCTTCGAAGCTCGAACGGCGACGCAAACGTGAACCGGCGATCGAGGCTTACCAGCTGGCGGGCCAACTCGCCGAAGCTTCCATTGCCGAGGCGGAGCGCACCGGTGTCGCGCAGCAAAACCGTCCGCCCGAAGTCTATTTTCTCTGCGCGACGTCCTATCTGCACGCCGGCCGACTGCTTGGCTACGAGGACGGCGACAGCCAGCGCAAGGACGAGAACCTCCGGAAAGCCGTCATCTACCTGGACATGGTGGAGAAGATCGAAGCCGAGCGCGCCCAAAAGGCCGACGGGCGGCTGAACCCGGAGATCTGGCGCGTGCGCAACGCCGCCGGCTACGCCTCCTTCCTTCGGGGGGAGCTGGCACAAGCGCGGCTGCACTACGGATCGGTGCTGGAGCTGAACCCGAGCTATAAACCCGCCGAGCAAGCCATCGCCGAGATTAACAAGCTCGAGCAGCAGCAAAACGAGCTTTTCACGCCGCAAGGGCGCACCCTCCAGAAGGAGAAGAACCGAAAGGTGCTCAGGGAGGTCGTGAAAACGCTGCGCCTGGTGAGGGATATCGTCACGCTGGGGCGGTAGTCCTCGCGCACGCCGTCGCTTGATGCTCCAGCCGGTTCGGAGCCGCGCAGCCGACGGCCGGCGCGCTCTGCGGAACGTCCGGAAGAAACTGCGGTCGTTCAGGCGCGACCACTTCGCTGCAGGATTCGGGCGGTCATTAACCTGTGCACGTTGCGGCTACGGCACGATGGCGAAAACTCAGAGCACAAACCGCAGGCTCCGCTCGCAGTCAGCTACATGCTTAGGACCTGTTGCTTGCGCATGAAGAGTCGGCCCTCCCGCACGTCCGATTCCTTCCAGCCCGCGGCCAGGTAAATCTGACGAGCACGCAGGCTCGGATCTGGCGAGGTCCACAACCAAGCCGAGGTATGCCCC
The DNA here is from genome assembly GCA_013694595.1 of Chthoniobacterales bacterium. Taxonomy (GTDB): domain Bacteria; phylum Verrucomicrobiota; class Verrucomicrobiia; order Chthoniobacterales; family UBA10450; genus JACCTI01. Next base: position 3,020 of record JACDCC010000348.1, on the reverse strand, counting down.
GCCTGCCAGAGTAACTGCTCCGTGCGTGCCAGCAACTCGCGGCCGAATCCGCGCCGTTCGTGGGTCGGCAGCACGGCCAGCACCCAAAGCTCGCCAGCGGGTACGTCAGCGAGGCAAAACCCGACCACGGTGCCAGGCTCCGCTTCGGACACCCAGCCCGCTAGCGCCCCGGACTCCAGACCGCTCGCCACAGACGCGGCGGTAACTCCGAGAGCGGCGAGCGCCTCAATGCTGAAGGGGTTTTCACGCGTGGCGGCGCGTACAGTGAGAAGCGCCGGCGCATCAACTGGCATCGCCCGGCGGAAATGTGCAGTCATGACCTAACGAGACACACGACCGGACTTTCGGGTAGTAAGGCAGAGGGCTACATCGGAACGGACTGCCAAGCCGTGACGAAGACGAAGCCTGAAAGGTGAAGAGCAGAGTGACGAATCAATGGAGCCGCTGGAAGCGCGCGACATGGACCTTAGCACGAAGTGTGAGGGAGCGGGCGCGAACGAATCAACAGCTGCCGCGAGCCCGCTGCAATCCGCCACGCAGCCGACTCGTGGATGGCAAACACACACTGCGTCAGTCGCAGCCCTTCGCGCGGTTTGCTGCAAATCATCTGGCTAGGTGGTTTGGTGTGGCACATCTTGCGAACGCGACCGCAGGAATGATAGACTGCAGGCCATGGAGTACGACAAGGATAAAGTAGACGATATGGTGCTGGCGCTGCTGTATCTGACGCTGCACGACGACAATCGGGCATGGAAAGGCCATGACTGGGACGCACTGAACCGGCTGCACGAGAAGGACATGATCGGCGACCCAGTAGGGAAGGCGAAATCGGTGTGGCTCACTGACGAAGGACTGCGCCGGTCGCGCGAACTGTTCATGCAGCACTTCACTCGTGAGACGCGCGCTACCACCTAACGAGACCCGAGATCAGCTGCGGCGAGCCCCGCACGGCAGCCACGCAGAGAAAAGGCACGATGGCGAAACGCGCAGAACGTAAACCGCAAGCTTGCTCGCCGTCAGCTGCCGCATCGCCTGGTTAGATGTGCTGCATTTGGCTGCGCTGTATTCTACACCACGGCCACCGTAGAAGAGAGCTGCGCCATACGAGGTGACCACGTCGCCCACAGGTCCTCGGCAGGCCGATCTGCTGCGGCGAGAAATTGCGTATTCTTGAAGTCGCATAATGTGGCGTGCCGAACCGTGTTCCGCGTGTTGATCCCCGCCGCATGGACAAGTCGGTGATGCCAGAACACCACCGTCCCCGTAGAACCAGACAGTTCGACGGGTTGAATAGTCGCCTGCACCTGCGCCAACGCGGCGCCGAACGAAGGCAGCCGGTCGTCGCTCCCGAGGGTGGCCTGATGCTTCGCCATGATGTGGTGACTTGCGGGCCAAACCGTGAACCCGCCGCCACGCGACACTACATGCGAAAGGTACAGGACCACACCTACTTGGAACTTGTGGCGGTCGCAGTGTCCCGCGGCAGTCCCTGGGCGGGTCGGGAAGACCGGGTAGAGGCCTCGTACGTATTCCGGCGCGAGAGGATCTTCGATTAGATCGCCAACTGCGGCGACGATGTCAGCATTGCCCGCAGTGAGATCGTACAGCCACTGCTCGCGTCGAAGGCACTCTCGAAATTTCACTCGTCCAAAGCGGTCCTTAATCGTTTGCGTCTTGCAACAGTCTTTGAACAATCCCGTCCAGCTCTTCGGATTGCTGGGATCGAAAGACGGCGGGCTAAGCTCCCAAACAGTGGTCGTAGCGCGTTCAACGCTTTCGCGCTGGACTGGCACGTGAGCCACGCAGTAGCCGAGCGCCCAAAACGATTGGAGTTGCTCGTCCGAAAGCATATTCAAGTGAGATGCCGGCTGTCCGATGGTTTCACATTTAACGCCTGAATTAAGCCGAGCCGCGAAGCGGCTTCGGCTTGAATGAATTGTTAGCGCCCAGCCAGCCAAGCAGGCCAACCGGGACCAGCAAGACCCACTGCGGCAGCTTGAGAAACAGCCCAGAGCCAGGCTGAGTGGCTGCGACAACAACAAAGACCGCGCCGAAAGCCAACCAAAGAACCGACGCAAACTGATCATCGAGCGGCTGCCTGCAGAGTATCGGGGTATAGCACCGACGAAAAAGGCCAACGCCGAAAGGCCAAGCGCCACTGTCGCCATGTGCCACACAGCGTAGAGCGTGAGTCGAGGCTCCTCGCTGAGTTGTGACGCGAGCAAAGGCGTTGCTACATCATTGCCGCCGGCGAACGCATGGATGGCGGTAGTTACTGTTGAAAGAATGGATGCAGATAGCAGGAATTTGTTCATGGGCGCTAACGAGACGGAGATAAGCTGCGGCGGGAGGGAGAGCGCGTCGCCCGCGCTGGAAGCGTTTTAATCATCTCAAAAGTTAATCGCAGAGCTTCCCGTCGTCAGCTTCGTCGATTGGTTAGATGTTGGCATCGATCTGTCATATGCGTCGGTTCCAGATTCTTGGATCGCGCGCGGCATGAAAGACCGAGATGATGACGACATCCTCGCCAGCGGTAAAATACATCACAGAATACGGAAACCGCCTGACGACGCCTTGCCGAACGTGCTTGTGGATCATCGGGTATATTTCGGGGTGGCGGCGAATCAGCTGCACGCAACTATCAAAGCAGCGAATAAGCTCTACGCCCAAGCCGGCCTCTCGCTGCCCGTACCACTCGTACGCCTCCACCAAGTCAGCCTCAGCGGCAGGCCGGACGATAACTCCGGAGATCATCGCCCTGCGGCGAGAATACGGCTTCTGACCTCCTCCCACGGCGACCCCTCGTCAGGATGCTGACGGTAATCCTCTAGCCGGCGGTCAAGCTCCTCGCGCTGCGCTGGGGTGAGGGCGACCGACTGAGGGACCGTGGCGATGCTGTCCCAGATGTCCTCCACAAGCTGGATGCGCTCAGAAATACTGAGCTCGAGCACGTCTGCGACGGATACTTTGCTCACGGCTTGGACTCTATCATCCGGTCTTGGCGGCGACAAGATGGAACC
>JACDCC010000344.1 GCA_013694595.1 Chthoniobacterales bacterium | reverse complement strand
GCGATGAGCTCGGGTTTGCTGCCGGCTTCAAGGCCGAAATGAAATTGCTGCCCGGCGTCGACGATCTCTTCGATCACCTCCCGCAGCTGGTTCACCTTGATCGGAAACACACCGCGGAAATCGCTCTTGTAGCCGAACTCGCTGATCGCGCTCTGAAATGCGCGGTTCACCGACTCGACGCGGTCACGGAGCAGGTCCTGGAAGCGAATGACGAGCGGAAATCCGAGCCCGCGCGCGCGTGCCTCGTTGACGACTTCGAGAATGTCGATCGATCCGCCGCATTCCCGCAGCGGGCGCACCTCGGCATTTCCAGCCGCATTCACCGTGAAGTAGCCGCTGCCCCAGCCATCCACGTTGTAGGTGTTTATGGCAGCTTCAACGTCCCAGTCGGGCTTGGATTTTTCGGTCACGGCGGCCAACGCAAGCGGATAATCAGGCAACACTCTCAACATGCAAGCGCAGGAACGAAAATGTCACGCGGCAGCGGTAAGAACGCTCGGCTACGGCTTGTATTTCCGAAGCGCACCGCCTACGGTTCGCGCGTGAACAAGACCGTGATCGAGGTGCAGGTGCGCGCGGTTTTGCCGACCAGCGGAGGTTGCGCGGTGTTCCTCGGGAACAACGACAAGGTGTTCATCATCTACGTCGACCAGACGGTCGGGAGCGCGATCACGATGTTCATGCGCGACGTCTCGAAAGAGCGGCCGCTAACGCATGATCTCATGGGCCACTTGATGACGGCCCTCGGTGCGCACGTCGAGCGGGTTATCATCAACGATCTAAAAAACGCCACCTACTTCGCGCGGATCATCATCCGGGCGGAGAACGAATTGCAGCAGAAGAAAATCGTCGAGCTTGATGCGCGGCCGAGTGATTGCATCGCAATGGCGGTGCAACAGAAGGCGCCGATCTACGTCAGCCAGGAAGTCTGGGATGAGGTAGACGACATGAGCGACGTCCTCCGGAAGATGGAAGAGGAGGGTTTGAAACCCGATCCGGAGACAGAGTCCGAGTCCTCCGAAGAAGAAGATTAGCGGCGCGGGCTGGGCTTGGGGCGCGCAATTCCCGAAGCTGTCATCCTGAGTCGCGAAGACGACGAAGGACCTCACATCAGCGGGTTGGGCACACTCTTGGGACTCGTGTATTTCGAGCGAGTAGGAGAGGTCCTTCACCGTCTGCGCGGTTCAGGATGACAGATTTTACGCGCCAACGTCGTCTGCGCCGGTTACCCGATCAAGTCGCCGTAATGACGCTGCGCGACTTCGCCGCAGCGCGCGAGGATCTCGGCCGGTGTGTCGAGCAGCATGGCGTCCGCGACGAGCTGCTCGCATTCTGGCACCGATAACGTCTGCACGGCTTTTTTCACCCGCGGCACGAGCGACGCACTGACGCTTAGCTCATCCATCCCGAGCCCGAGCAGCAACGGCACCATCGTGAGATCGCCTGCCATTTCACCGCAGACGCCGACCCAGATGTCGTGCGCATGCGCGGCATCTGCGACCATCTTGAGAAGGCGAACGACGGCGGGATGCGTCGGTTCGTAGAGGTGCGCGATCCGCTCGTTCACACGATCGACGGCGATCGCGTATTGAATCAGGTCGTTCGTGCCGACGCTGAAGAAATCCACCTCCTTCGCGAGAGCGTTTGCGCAGAGCGCCGCGCTCGGGATCTCGATCATGGCGCCGACTTCCGTCTCGTCGCTAAACGCGAGGCCTTCCTGCCGTAGCTCCGCTTTGCATTCTTCGAGGACTGCGATGGCTCGTCGTAACTCGGCCACGCCCGAGATCATCGGGAACATGATCTTGATGTTCCCCGCGGTGCTCGCCCGCAGGATCGCGCGCAGCTGCGCCTTAAAGATATCGAGATGCTCGAGGCAAAAGCGAATCGCGCGCAACCCGAGGAACGGGTTCAGCTCGTCGTCCGCCGGCATTCCGCTCGCGATCTTATCGCCCCCGAGATCGAACGTGCGGATAATCAGCGGATGCGGCGCGACCTCCGCCGCGACTTTGCGATAGCTCTCGAATTGCTCGTCCTCGGTCGGCAAAGTCTGCCGGTTCAAGTAGAGAAACTCGGTGCGATAGAGGCCGATTCCTTCGGCGCCATTTTTCGCGACGGCAGCGACATCGTTCGGCAGTTCGATGTTGGCCGAAAGAACGATGTGGCGGCCGTCGCGCGTCATCGACTTCGTCTCGCGCAGCCCGGTGAGCTGCGCCGCCACCTGCTCCTGGCGGTGCCTCAGCTCGCCGTAATGCCAAAGCGTTTCCGGCGTCGGATTGAGAATCAGCAGCCCATTGTAGCCGTCGACCAGCACCTCCTGCCCGGTCTCGAGCTTCGCGCTCACGTCATGCAAACCGACCACCGCGGGGATGTTCAACGAGCGCGCCATGATGGCGGTGTGGGACGTGCGGCTGCCGAGGTCAGTCGCGAATCCGAGCACCTGCTCGCGATTCATGGTCGCGGTGTCGGAGGGAGTGATGTTGTGGGCGATCAGGATGTGGGGATCCGTGAGCGCGAGGAAAGCCTTCGGTGCTTTACCTTGCAGATTCCGGACGACACGGCGGGTGACATCCTGGATGTCGAGTGCGCGCTCCCGGAGATACGGGTCGTCAATCTTGCTCAACGTGTCGGCGTAATGCGTCGCGACTTCCTGGAAGACGTACTCGACGTTGCAGAGATCGGCTTCGAGCTTGCGCAGCACTTCGTCGATGAGCGTGCGGTCCTCGACCACCAGCAGATGGGCGTCGAAAATGCCTGCGTCCTTCGCGCCGATCGCTTCCGCGATCTTCTGCTGCATCTCAAGGATCTGCGCGCGCGTCTGGATTAACGCCGTCTCGAAACGCCCAATCTCACCGGCGATCTCCGCCGGCGTGATGTGGTATTGCGCGACCTCTTCGGCGTCGTCACGAACAGCGTGCACGGTCCCGCGGGCGATCCCGGGAGAGACACCGACCCCGTAGAACCGGGTTTCGGGTAATGGATGATCGCTGCTCATGCCGGTGCGAGAGTAACGCGGGTGTCAAGGTTGCCGCATCCGATGCCGCCTGCTACTCCGTTGAGCGCTGGCAGTCATCCCGAAGCAGCGAAGACGTTGAGGGACCTCGCGCAGGGTGACGGATCAGACAGCGGGGCAATTGGTTAACCAAGCGCCCCGCGTGAGGTCTCGCCGTCTGCGCGGCTCGGGGATGACGGCGCGCAAGAAAGCTCCTGGCCCGCCAAGTAGCCGGCCATCAGTCTTCGGTAAATTTACCCGCGATCAGCTGCTCCAGCTCGTCCATCGCCTTATCCGCATCCGCTCCCTCACAGCGGATGCGCAGCTTCGAGCCTTGCCCCGCGGCCAGCATCATTAAGCCCATGATGCTCTTGCCGTTGACCTGCTCCCCTTCCTTCTCCACCCAGACCTCACACTTAAAGCGACTCGCAATCCGCACAAACATGGCCGCCGGCCGGGCATGCATGCCAAGCCGGTTCACGATCGTGACGTCCTTCTCGACCTTGTCGCCGCGGCTGACGGCTGATCTGCGGTTCAGGATGCCCATTAACTTTCCTTTGTTTCCATCAAGTTGAGCAGCTTTTCGTTAAATTCCACCGCACTGTTCCGCCCGAGTGATTTCAGCTTTTGATCCATCGCCGCGACCTCGATCAATCGCGCGGTGTCCCGGCCCGGCCGCACCGGAATCGTGATGTGCGGCACCTGCAGTTTCAGGATTTCGTAGAACTCGCGGTCGAGGCCGATTCTATCCACCTCGTCGATTTCCTGCCACTCTTTTAGCGTCACCACGAGGTCCAGCCGCTTCTCGATCCGGATGCTGCCCACGCCGAAAATCGACGCGATGTTGATGATGCCAATCCCGCGCACTTCCATGTGATTCCGGGTGAGCTCGGGGGCAGTCGCGATCAGTTCGCGGCCTTCCAGCGACTTGATCCGCGTGACGTCGTCCGCCACGAGACTGTAGCCGCGCTCGATCAATCCGAGCACCGCCTCGCTCTTACCGATCCCGCTCTGGCCGCGAATCAGAACGCCGATCCCAAGGATGTCGACCATGCTGCCGAACTCCGTGACGGTTGGCGAAAAATCCACCTCCATCGCGATCGTGGCAGCGTTGATGAAGCGCATCGTCACCATGGGTGTGCGAAAGACCGCGATTTGCTCCTCCTCGGCCACCGCGAGGAGCTCCTCGTCCAGGTGCGCTCCGCGGGAGGTCACGATGCACGGGATCTTCTGCTCGCAGAGGCCGCGGAAACGCTGCACCCGCTGCCTCCGCTTGAGGCTGTTCAGGTAGGACTGCTCCGCCGCGCCGAGGACCTGGACGCGTTTCTCCGCGAAGTAATTGTAGAACCCGGCGAGTGCGAGGCCGGGGCGGTTGATGGTCGGCTCGCGGATCTTGCGATGAAATCCGACCGGCTTGCCTTCCAATTTTAACTGCAGCTGAGCGCCGTGATCATGGTAGAAGCTTTCCACTGTAACGATCCGCACGTTTTTCCGCAGGGAACTGCCTGCGGTAATCGGGGGCGTAGCCGGTCGGTCACTCATCCGTTCTCATGATGTATCGCGCCTCGCCTCCGATTGCTACCATTCGCTTGCTCCGGCGCCGGTGGAGAGCGCTTGGATTATAGTGCTCGCATGAGTTTAACGACATCGACGGCCTTGGGGCTGCGCCGCGTCGGGCCGGTAACCCTGGCGGCACTCCGCAACGGCCGGTGCACTTTGCTCCTGCTCCTGACGCTGCTTTGCCTCGCCGTGCGAGAGGAATTTCCGTTCTCGCACTTTCCGATGTACTCGAGCTTCGCTAAGACGACTTACTACGTCTATCTCGCCGACGGAACGGGCAAGCCGCTCGCGACGCTGCCGCTAACGGGAATGACCACGCCAACGCTGAAGAAGGTCTACCAGACAGAGTTGCAGAAGGAGATTCGGCGGCTCCGCAGCTCGCGCAGCAAATTGACGGTGGATCAAAAGCGCCCCGCCGGAGAGCGCGTGCTCGCGTCGCTGCATGATTCGCTTTGGGCCCAACAGCAGGGCAACAGCTTCCCGCCGGGACTGCAGTTGTACGAGGTGAACATTGCCCTTGCCGGGAACGGCTTTGAGAAACGGACGGATCTGATCGCGGAGACTCGATGAAGTTTCCAATTCCCCTCTACGGAGCGGTCGAGCGCGCGGTGATGCGCGTGTTATTCGCGCTCGTCGTCGCTCATCACATTCCCGGTTCGCTCAACTACAACACGCTCCCGGCACCGAACGGTCTCGCGCGCCTTGCCGACCTCACCTTCCTCCTCAATCCCGCGGTCTTCGCCGTCGCGCAGTATCTCCTTTACGGTGCGCTCGCCCTCTACGTGCTGCGCGTCGGCTGGTCGTTCGCGCTTCCGTACATGACGCTGCTCAGCGTCTGCGTCGGCAGCATCATCAACTCACAAGGTGCAATTTCGCATTACCTTCAGATTGTTTCGCTCGTGTTGCTGGCGCAAACAGTCGCTCATTTCTACAATATCGTCCTCCCTCCCGCTGCCGAGCCTTCGGAGATTGACGCCGCAAGTGAGAGCCGGGTGATCCAGTTCTCCCAGCAGGCGATCGCCGCCACCTATCTCGTTTCCGGATTGACGAAGCTGATCCACACGGGTGGCGCATGGATTCTCCAGAGCCCGCTCGTCGCGGTGCAGATCGTCAAAACAACCGAACAGGATTATTACGACACGCTCGACGCGGCGCGGGCAGGCAGCAGCATCGCCATAGCGGAATGGATGGCGCAGCACCCCCTCATCGTCGGGGCCGTTCTGACGACCGGCCTCCTGCTCGAACTCACCGCGCCCCTCCTGCTTCTCGGGCGCCGTTGGACGTTATTTTATGGGCTCGCACTGGTCGCGTTCCACGAGAGCGTCCATCGCGTCATGAAGCTGCAGTTCATGTACAACGAGCACCTTCTCTGGATCTACCTCGTGAACGTGCCGTTTTGGGCGTGGCTCGCAGCTCGCCGGCTGCGGAGGTCAACTCCCGAAGAGGTTTCTCACCCCAGGGCGGCAAAGGTTCATAACGAAACCAACTGAACCTATTGTGGTCCTTTTTTGGACTTCGGGGTGAGGGATGTGCACCTTGCCTCGCGTGGTCGCCGGTGTAGGCCGCGTGTCCTCACGCGGCGGGGGATTGGGATGGCGACTTCGAAGACGTGGAGCGTAGCTACATTCATGCGTCGCCGGGTCAGGAGACCACGGCCTACATCGGTGGAACCCCCGGGCGGGCGCCACGAAGTGCATGACACGCGCCTAGCTGTTCGTCGGCTCGATCAATCCGAAGTCGCCGCTCTTCCGGCGGTAAAGGACGCTCACCCGCGAGGTGCGCGCATTCAGGAACACCAGGAACTGGCGCGCCGTCGACATCTCCAGCTGCAGCACCGCCTCGTCGATGAACATCGGCTTCATCGAGCGCCGCTCGGTTCGCACCACGGGATGATGGGCGCCGTTGGTTTCGCCATCTTCTTCGACAGGCTCAGCTTCGAGGACGTGTTCCTCGAGATGATGAACGATGTCGTGCCGCGGCCGGTGCTTGCGCATGAGGCGCGTCTTGTACTTGCGCATCTGGCGGCCGACTTTGTCGACCGCGGCGTCGATCGCCGCATACATGTCGTTCGTCTCCTCGCAGGCCTCGATCGTGATGTGATTTGAGCAAACCAGAATCACCTCGGCGGAGTGGCGATATTTTTCGACCTCGAGGATGACATGGGCCTCGATGATCTTCGGGTAATCGAGATGCAAGGCTTCGATCCGGCGCGTGACGTAATCGTTAATCGCCGCGGTAATCTGCAGGTGGCGGCCGGTGACTTTGACCGGCGGGTGAGCATTGGCTGTTATCACGCGAACTCCTTTTGGTTACATCCGGAACCGCTCGCCCAGATAGAGCTGACGGCTGATCGGATCGTTGATGAGAAAGTCTTTCGTCCCCTCGCTCTCGACGCGACCTTCGAAAATCAGATACGCGCGGTCGACGATCGAGAGTGTCTCGCGCACGTTGTGGTCGGTGATCAAGATTGCGAGGCCTGACTTGCGAAGGTTGACCACGATTTGCTGCACATCGTAAACGGCGATCGGATCGACGCCGCTGAATGGCTCATCCAACATCAACAGGCTCGGATTTGTGACGAGAGAACGCGCAATCGTAAGGCGTCGCTTCTCGCCGCCGCTGAGGGTCAGAGCGACGTTCTTGGCCAGTTTCTCGATCCCAAATTGGTGGAGCAGCTCCGCGCACCGCTGCCGTCGCTCGTATTTCGTCAGCGGCAGCGTCTGCAGAATGGCCATGATGTTCTGCTCGACGGTCATCTTGCGGAAGATCGATTCCTCCTGCGGGAGGTAACCCATGCCGAGCCGGGCCCGCTTGTACATCGGGTAGTTGGTGACGTCTTCGCTGAAGAAGTTCACGCGGCCGCTGTTCGGGCGCACCAGCCCGACGATCATGTAAAAGCTGGTGGTCTTGCCGGCGCCATTTGGCCCGAGCAGACCAACGATCTCGCCCGCGCGGACGTTGATATTGATGCCGTTCACGACGGCGCGGCCGCCGTAAACCTTCACCAGTTCCTCGGTGGCGAGGACTTTCTTTGCCGCCGCTGGTGCGGCTACCGGTGCAGCCGTCGATGACACCCCCGCCGGCGGGGCCGCCGTTTTCCCGATCATGGCTTCGGCTGTTCCGCTTTCGGTTCCTGCCGGATCTCGGTGCGGCTCGGGCCGCGCGTCGTCAATTGCCCGTTTTGATTCACGAGCATGACCGTGTCGGGACTTGTCGCGATGTGAGTGTTCATCCCGCTCTGGAGACGAGGGGTCCCCTTCAGTTCAACGTTCCCATCCTTCGCCGTATAAACCGCGATGTCCGCGCGGCCGACGGAGCGGCTCGGAGGAGCGCCTTGTTCGCCCGGCGCTTCACGAATAACGCCCACGTTTCCTTCCGCCACCGCTCGCTCGAGACCACGCGCTTCGCCTTTGCTCAGGTAAATCGTCAACTTGTCCGCCTGAATATTGAACCGCGGATCCTTCACGATCACACGCCCGCTGAAAATGCCGATGTATTTCTCGGAATCGAAGAATGCTTCGTTGGAGTAAATCTCCGTGGTGATCGGCCCGGTGGTCGGAGCGCCGAGGTTGCCGCTGAAGGCACCCTTTAACGGATCGGTCTCTGCGGCTTTAGCCTTCGCAGGAGAGGACTGCGTCGGCGCCGTGGCATCCTGCGCCAGCGCAGCGGCTACACCGAACGCACCAATCATCAGAGCACAGGCGATTGACGTTTTCATTCGCCCTCCTTTTTCGGCATCGAGGTGTCGTTGATCACCATTTTTACATTGCCTACCAGCGTGCCGGTACGGCCGACGGTGTCGAATTTCATCGTGTCACCCGAGATAATGAAGTCGGTTCGCGCCACGCTCGTGCGTGCGCTCGAGCTGATCACGCGCGTATTGAGATCGAGCGTCGCTTCCGGCATGTCGACGTTGAGGTCGGTTACGTTTTCGGGAGTAAAGGTCGTCATTTTCAATCCGGCAAATTGAACGCGCTCGGCGTCGATCCGTTTCGCCGTGCCGGCTTCAAAACGCGCGCGCAAGCGACCCTGCGTGTCGTAATCCGGCAGCACCAGCCCTTTCACTTCCTGGCCAATCGGCAGCGGAATTCCACCGAGCATCGCCGGTCCTTTCGCTTTTTCTTTTTCCGCTTTCGCCTCGGCCTTCTTCGCTTTCGAGTCCGCCTTGGGCGAGCTCTTCGGGTCTGCTGCGACGGCCCCGAAACAGAGAAATGCGAGTGAGACGATGACCGCGGAAGCTCCCCACCAGCCGGAGCGACCGCTACGAGACGGCAGCATGGATAGCCTTTAACATGCGGAGGTGCTTCGGCAAAGCGTTTAGGGGGATCTGGTTCGGCCCATCAGAGAGCGCATCGGCCGGATTTTCATGCACCTCCATAAAGATTCCATCGCAGCCTGCCGCCATCGCCGCCCGCGCGAGAACCGGAGCGAGAATACCGTCTCCTGACGTGGTGTCCCCTGCTCCGCCCGGGCGTTGCACAGAATGCGTCGCGTCGAAGATGACGTGATATCCCGCCTGGCGGATCCAGTATAGGGACCGCATGTCTGCGACCAGGTTGTTGTAGCCGAAGGTGGTGCCGCGTTCGGTAAAGAAAAAGCTCTGGGCGCCGAACGAGGTAAGCTTTTCGGCGATGTTGCGGACATCCCAGGGCGCGAGGAACTGTCCCTTCTTCACGTTCACGACGCGACCGCTGGCAGCGGCTGCTTTCAGTAGATCAGTTTGGCGGCAGAGGAACGCCGGGATCTGCAAGACATCGATGTGCGCACCGGCAATTTCCGCTTCTGCCGGCGAATGAACGTCGGTCGTGACTGGCACGTTCAGCTGCCGCCCGATATCGGCGAGCAATTCGCAGCCCTCCTGCGCGCCGATTCCCCGGAACGAACGAACCGACGTGCGATTCGCCTTGTCGTAGGAGGCCTTAAAGATGAACGCCACACCCTCGGCCGCACAGACGTCCGCGATTTTCTGCGCCATCCGCCGCACAAAC
>JACDCC010000305.1 GCA_013694595.1 Chthoniobacterales bacterium | reverse complement strand
GTTTGTTGAAGAACTCCTGATGCGTGCCGGTGAAGCCGACCTGCGTCATGATCTTCTGCATCTCGGCGCGAATGCGCGCGACTTCGCTCACGCCCTTGTCGTGGATCTGCTGCGGGGTCATGTCCGTCGTCGTATACCGCTTGGCCAGATAGGCGTAGAGCTCGGCGCCTTGCGGCATTTGCCAGACGCCCACTTCGGGGAAGCTCGCCGGCAGATACTCGGCGACGTAGTAGTCCTTCAGCTTCTGGAATGACGGGATGACCGCCTCGTCGATCGCCTCGCGTGCAGCCTTCGCGAGGCGGTCGCGATCGGCCGCGGAGATTTCGTTAGGGAACTTCGTCAGCGGCTTGAAGAAGGGGCTCTCCTCCGGATCCGGCACGATCTGTTTATCGATCTGCCCGGGCACGCGGTCGTTCACGACACGTGGCCAAAGCACCTTCGCCTTCACGCCTTCCCGCATCAGCGCAATCGTCTGATCCATCAGGGCGGGGAAGGCGCGCAGCCGCGGGATCCAGTCTTCGTAGTCCTTGACGCTGGTGAACCGGAGCCGCTCGCCGAGTTCATCCTCTGTTTGGATGCCGCCGCGCTGATCGATCGGCAGCAGATACATGCGAAACTTGAAGCCCTCGATGTCCGCGTCGAGGTCTTTCTTGAAGAGGTCGTAGTTCAGCTGGTCGGCCGGCGAGAGCTTCGTGCGATCGATCTTCCCGAGCCGCGCGAGCGCGTCGCGCGTGCGATCCTCGCGTTTCCGGATCGCATCCAGGCTCATGTCCGGCCACTTGTCGTTCCAACGGCGGTCGCCTAACGACGAGGCCCACGTCGGGTTCTGCTCCATCGTGAATTCCCACTCGGCGTCGAAGAGCGCGTGGAGGGCTTTGGCGGCTGCGTTCGGCTCGGCTGGTTTGGTCTGCGCCAGCAGGACCGTGGAGCCGAGCGCGAGGACGGAAGCGAGGAGAAGGGTCAATCGTTTCATAGGCGGAGGAAACTTATATTCGCGTCATTCCGAGCGGAGTCGAGGAATCCCGTGGCGGACCTTTGTGCGATCGCCTGCTGTGCGAGGTTCACGGTTCAACTACCGGGATTCCTCGGCTTCGCTCGGAAGACGAGACGGGCACGCCGCCAAATATCGGTTGTCAGTTGCTGCAGAATCCACGATTTATTCCCGCCGGATCGGCTGGCAATCGCCAGCTCCGGTGAGGCGGCTTTGCCCCGGAGCCGCCGGCAAGCTCAACACTTTCAATTTTATGAACGACGCGGAAATCCAACGGCAAAAAGAAATCAAGGAAGCTGAAGAGTTGCTCTTCACGGGCCCGCAGGCGCTTGGTTTCGCGAAAGGTCTGTTTCTCGGCCAGTTCGTGGCGGATTGGGCAATGCCGTACCCGCGGATCCCGGCGGCGCAACAAAAGGAGCTCGAGCAATCGCTTACCGAGGTGCGGCAATTCCTCGATGCCGAGCTGGACGCGGCGGAGATCGATCGCACCGAAGACATCCCGCCGCACGTCGTGCAGGGTCTCGCGCGGACCGGCGTTTTAGGAATGACGGCGCCGAAGGAGTTCGGTGGCCGAGGGTTTTCCCAGATGGCGTACTGCAAGGTGCTGGAGGAGATCGGCGCACGGGACGCCTCGACCTCGGTGTTCACGAACGCGCATCACTCGATCGGTATTCGCGCGCTTTTGTTGTTCGGCACGCGCGAGCAGAAACAGCGTTGGCTGCCGCCGCTGGTGAGCGGTGAACAGCTGGCCGCCTTTGCGCTGACGGAGCGCGAGGCTGGCTCCGACGCCGCCAACGTGCAGACAACCGCCACGCCGAGCGAAGACGGTTCGCACTACGTTCTGAACGGCGAGAAGCGTTACATCACGAACGCCTCCATCGCGCAGGTGCTGACGGTGATGGCGCGCACGCCGGTCCCGGGAAAACCGGGCAAAGACGCGATCACTGCCTTTCTCGTCACACCGGACATGGCGGGATTCGAGATGATCGAGCCGCGCATGCCGAAGCTCGGAATTCGCGGCACCGCGACCGGCCGCTTCGCGATGCGCGACATGAAGGTGCCGAAGGAGAACATCCTGGGCCCGATCGGCAAGGGCCTGAAGGTCGCGCTCACCGTCCTCGATTTCGGGCGCACGACGTTCGGCGCCTGCTGCACAGGCGGCGCCAAGGCCTGCCTCAAACTGGCGGTGGACCACGCGAACACGCGGCGGCAATTCAAGAAGACGCTGGGCGATTTCGACCTCGTGAAGAAGAAGATCGGGCGGATGGCGGCTGATGTTTACGCCATGGAAGCGATGACTGTCGTCACCGCGTCGCTCATCGACCGCGGCCTCGAGGATTACATGATGGAGACCGCGATGCTCAAGGTCTTCACGACCGAGCGTCTCTGGGAGGCGGTGAACGATGCGTTCCAGATCCACGGCGGCGGAGCGTATTTCAACGACTCGCCGCTCGAGCGGATGCTGCGCGACGCGCGCATCAATCAGATCGGCGAGGGGAGCAACGAAGTGCTGACGTCGTTCGTCGCGCTCGTCGGCATGCGCGGTCCCGGCATGGAATTCAAGGAGCTTCTCGACACGATGCTGAAGCCGTGGCGCCAGGACGGGATGAAGGCGTTTGGCGCCGGCATGAATCGCCTCAGCGCGACCATCAAAGTGCCGGCGGTGCCGGTGAAGAGCCAGCGGCTGCGTGCCCGTGCCAGCGAACTCGGGCGCCTCATCTGGAAATTCAACTTTGCGGTGAACCGCTCGCTCGTGATGTACCGCGAGCCGATCATGGACATGCAGCTCATCCAGGAGCGCATCGCGAACTCTGCGATGGAGATGTTCGCCTGCGCCTGCGTGCTCAGCCGCCTCGATGCGGAGCTGCAGGGCATCGGGCAGAACGGAAGCTCCGCGCCGGGTGCGCACCGTGCCGCCGAGCTGTTCCTGACGCAGTCGTTCCGGCGGATCCGTGGCTTCCTGAACGATCTGACAGGGAACGCGGACCGCGAGCTATTGGCAACCGCAAACGCGGTGCTCGGAAAGCCGGACGCGAGCGGCCGCAACGGGAGCTAGTCGCTTCAGGAGACACGCGCAGCAGCGGTGAGGCTGCGCGATCGAATGGGGAAGTAGCGACTGGAATACACCGGCGCCAGAAATCCGGCCCGGCGGGAGGCCTGCGGCACGGAAAATGGTTCATAAGAGGGGGGTTAGTCGCACTCTCGCCCGATGAAAACGCCGTCGCTCACGATTCTGATTCCTTGTTTGAACGAGGAATTGGGAGTCGCTTCGGTTGTACACGAGTACGCAGCCGCTTTCCCGCAGGCCGACATTCTGGTCGTAGATAACGGCTCCGAAGACGGAACTGCAGCCGCTGCTCGTGCCGCTGGCGCATCCGTTCTGAAGGAGAAACGGCGCGGAAAGGCGACTGCGGTAGCGACGGCGCTGGCCGCCATCGATACTGATCTGGTTCTGATGGTGGATGGCGATGGCAGCTACCCGGCCGAGGGAGCGATGCTGCTGCTCGAAGAGTATCTGCGCGATCCGGTCGACATGGTGACGGGAATCCGCAGTGCGCAGAAAGCGACCGAAGCTTTTCGTCCGATGCACCAATGGGGCATGTCGATTTTTGCCGGAGTCCTGAAGTCAGTTTTCCGGTACAAGCCGCTCGATCTGTTCTCCGGGCTACGCCTGTTTTCGCGCCGCTTCTACAAGCACGTTCCAGTGCTCTCGCGAGGGTTTGAGCTGGAGATCGAACTTACGATTCAAGCCGTCGACAAGGGCTTCGCGATGACCGAGATCCCGGTGCCATTCCGCAGCCGCGCCGAAGGGTCGGAGTCGAAATTGAAGACGATTCGCGATGGATCCCGGATCCTCCGTTTGCTGCTCGTCCTGTTGCGCGACTATCGGCCGTTAAGATTCTTTGGTGCGATCGCCGGAGCCATGGCGTTGTGCGGACTGGCCGCGGGCTCCTTGCCGGTGCTGGAGTACCTACACACCGGCCTGGTGCACCGATTGCCTCTGGCCGTCCTTGCCGCGAGTCTGATGACGCTGGCCAGCATCGTCTCTCTCGTTGGCCTGCTACTGGAGTCGAACCTTCGCTATCATCGCGAGGCGTATCACATCCAGCTGAGGAAATTCGGTGCTCCCGGCGTGCAGCGTCCGCCGGTGAGCTTTCCCCGCGTAATCGCCGGATGACCGGTGCGGTTCACATCTTAAGCCAGTACATCTGGCCCGACTCCGCGCCGACCGCCATTTACGCGGAACAGCTTGCGGATCGTCTGCAGGTGCAAGGCTGCGATGTGCGACTAGTCGGCGGCCAGGGAGGCTATCGCGCTCTCGAGCGGTCGCAGCCCGGTGCCGCTGTCCATCATTTGCCGCACTATCGGGGCAGACGCGGGAATCTGCCCGCTACCTACGCCGAATACCATTCCGTTACGCGAGCTTTCCGGCGCTACATCAACGAGTTCGTCGCCCGCGGTGATACCGTGATCGTGACGAGTGCTCCTCCAAACACCGTCGGTCTGGCGAATGCGATCCAGCGCCGTGGCGCGCGTTCGATTCACTGGCTGCAGGATTATTACCCGGAGCTGATCCGGGGTTTACACGAGTATCCGCATTGTGCCCGGAGGGTGCTCAGCGCGCATTGGGATCGACAGTTGTCGCGCTGGGATCACGTCGTCAAAATCGGAGCGAACCTCGGCGGCCCCGAGCACAATTCCGTGGTGATCCGCAATTGGCCAACGCTCGATATGAGATCGACGGTGATACCTGAACCGCGCACTGCGCTTTACTCCGGCAACTTCGGGTACGGCCACGACGTCCAGCTGTTTGTAAACGCCTGCGAAAAGCTTCGAGACGAAGGGTACACCCTCACGATTCGCGCCGACGGACGCGGTGTTCGCCACCTGCCAGCGTGGTTGAACGTGCAGCCGTTGCACAAAGACCCGCAAAAGCTGCGGGAGGATCTTCTACGCCATGAAACGCATATCGTGGCAGCGCATCCGAAGATTACGCGCGCCGTTTTCCCTTCGAAAATCTGGAACAGCATCGCGGCCGGCCGGAAGCTGGTCTGCACTGGATTCGATGGCGAGATGCGGCAGGAACTGGAGGCAGCACGCAATGCGCCGTTCGATCAGCACCTCCAGCAATGGTCGCAACTGGTGCTCGGTGCCGAAACTCACGCCGAGTCGGCGTCCAGGGAACGGTTCGCCGAACCCGGATGTTCCCTGGCGGAGCTTCACGCACTAGCCACGCGCTGAGGCGCTGGCGGCTGGCTGTGAATGGGCGAAGCTGTTCCGAATGGCTGCTGGTTCGCGTGCGCCTGTCGCGCTCATCGTCTTCAATCGTCCCAAGCTGACGAAGCAGGTCTTCGCCGCCGTCCGGGCTGCGCGGCCGGAGCGACTTTTCCTGATCGCAGATGGACCGCGTGCCGGAGCAGCGGGCGACGCGGAGAAATGCGCCGCGACGCGTGCGATCGTGGAAGAGGTCGACTGGCGGTGCGAGGTGCAGCGGAAGTTCGCTGACACCAATCTCGGACTGCGGAGCAACGTCAGCAAAGGATTGACGTGGGTTTTTCAGCACGTCGAGCAAGCCATCATATTGGAGGACGATTGTTTGCCGGATCCGAGTTTCTTCCCATTCTGTGAGACGCTGCTCGAGCGCTATCGCAACGATCGTCGCGTCGGTGTCATTGCCGGTACCAGTCCGGACTCGGAGCAGGCACTGCCGCCCGATGGTGAGAGCTATCGGTTTTCGCGCTATCCTCATATCTGGGGTTGGGCGACATGGCGGCGCGCCTGGAAATTTTATGACGACGCAATGACCGAGTGGCCGCACCTCCGCGAGTCATACTGGCTGGCGAAAATTGGCCTGCATGGAAGCGCCGCGAATTTCTGGCGGAGCCAGTTCGATGATTGCTACAGCCGACATCGCGACGGTCTGGACACATGGGATGTCCCATGGAATTTTGCCTGCTGGGAGCACGATCTTCTCTCGATTGTGCCGCGACAAAATCTCGTTACCAACCTCGGATTCAGCGCCGACGCCACTCACACGAAGCGGCGGACGACGATGACGAACATGCCGACTTCCCCGATGACGTTCCCGCTCGCTCATCCGGCATCGGTGGCGCGGAACGAAGAGGCTGACCGCTGGGTGCAGGCGAATGTCTATGAAGGCAGCACTCCCATGGAGCGCATCTTCTGGACATTGCGGCTCCCAATTCCAATCTGGTTTGTGCGACGTGTCCAGCGCTGGCTGACAAGATCATGAACGCGCGCTTGTACAAACTTGGGATGATCGGCCTGCAATGGCTGACGTCGTTTGAGCCGGTGGCGGCGCCATTGGAAACTTTCTCCCGCGTCGTGCAACGGCACAGGAAGCTTTACTCGCATCTGCGCGCGCAGAAGTTCGATGGTGTGATCGACGGCGGCGCCAACGTCGGCGAGTTCGCACAAATCGTGAGGTCGGCATTACCGATGGCCGACCTTGTTTGTGTGGAGCCGAATCGTGAGTGCGCCGCCGCATTGCGCAGCCGCGGCTTCCGGGTCGTCGAAGCTGCGCTCTGGCATGAAGCGACGCAGCTCATGCTGACGCAGCCGACAGACGCATCGACTTCTTGCACCGTGATGGCGGAGGGCGATCAATCAGTGCCGGCGTGGACAGTCGAAGCGGTACGTCTCGACAGTCTGCAGATTTCCGGCTCCCGAATCCTCGTGAAGCTTGATCTTCAGGGCGCGGAGTTCCAGGCGCTCGACGGTATGGGTGGACTATGGGAGCGTTGCGCCGGATTGCTTCTCGAAGTCTCGCTCGGTGACGGTGGGACCTATGAACGAATGCGCGAACTGCTCGCCGCCCGTGGTTACCACGAATCATCGACGACGAACGAGCTTTGGCAGGATGGCCGCGTAATCGAGGCGGACAAGCTGTGGCTGCGCGCGGCCTGACGCGTTTGTGCGCATGCTGCACATCATCGCGCCGACTTTCGACCCGGTCACCGTCGCGGGCGCCGGCGTCAGCCTCATCGAGCTCACGTCGCGGTTCCTGCAGCAGCTTCCCGACACTCGCATTTATCTGAATCCGCAAACCGCGGCTGCCTTTCCTGCCTGGAAGGCTGCCATGGTAATCGTGCGGGTCGGCTCAATGACGAGCCCGCTGCGAAAATCTTCTGCAGTCTTGCGACTTCAGCTCGCGGGTTTTCCCGGCTTTCCGCGGGACGGCATCTGCTGGTTTCCGTTCGGTCCGATAATGCCGCTTTCGTTCCGCGGGCGCGGAGTTGCGACTATCCATGACACCCTCGATCTGGATCTACCGCAAATGCTGCCGCGGGTTGAGCGGGTTTACCGCAAGGTCATCATGCCTCGCACGGTGCGCCGCGCCGCGGTCGTGACAGACTCGGAGTTCAGCCGCGAGCGGCTGCGGCAGCATTATCAGGTGGACGCGACCGTTATCCCGCTGGCAGTGCAGGCGCTCCCAGCTGCGTCGGGCGCGAGAGTTCCCTTATCACCTTACGTTTTCTTTCCGGCGAACGGCTATGCCCACAAGAATCACCGGTTCCTGCTCGATCTGTGGCGGACACGCGCCGAGCTGAAACCCTTTGCGCTGGTGTTCACGCTCGGGAGCGGGGCGACGACATTGGAGGCGGAGATTCGTTCCGCGCGCGACGCTGGCGCGGAGATCATTGTGACCGGACGCGTCAGCCGGGAAGAGCTCGCCGGATTATATGAAAACGCGATCTGCACCGCTTTTCCGACCCTTTATGAAGGCTTCGGATTGCCGCTGCAGGAGGCGCTTAGCTGCGACTGCCCCGTCTTGGCTAATGAAGCTTGCCGGGCGTTGCGCGAGACGGTCACGCCCGATTACCCGCATTTTCTGCCGCTCGAGCCAGAGCGATGGGTGACTGCCATTACAACGATGGCGAAATCGCCGCGGGAGAACCTTCGCCAGTACGTGAAGAACCGGACGTGGGACGATTGCGCTCGCGATTATCTCCGGCTTTTCGAAGCCGTCGCGGAACCGCCTCCGCTTTGAACCTGATCCAGCGGAGGCGCAATGCTCAGCGGCGCCAGTACCACATGCTGGAGCCGTGGATGTCATGACAGATCAACGTCCAATCGCCGGAGACCAAATTGACTGGCGAGGACGTGGAGCGCGAGGCGGGGTCGGAATGCCATTCCAGCACAAGGTGACGGACGTTATCGGGTAAGCCGCCCTGCAGAATTTCGTGTTCGCCGCCTTCGATGTCCATCTTCACCAAAGCGGCCCGGTCACACAGGGATGCCAGCGACAATACCTGGATTTCCGCTCCTTCGGCGGCGCCGGAAAAGACGACCCGGTCCGTTACGGAGTTTTGACCTCGCACCAACCGACCGACACCCGCCGTGGGGCCGACAGCCGCGTGATGAATCTCGAGTGATTTCGCGAACGGCTGCTTCCGCAGGAATGCCACATTCGCCGAGTTGGGTTCTACGGCCACGATCGGTATTCGCACGCCTCGCTTCTTCAGGAGTGTTTCGAGCAGAAACGAGAAGGCGCCGACGTTTGCGCCGAGATCGACGATCAATTCGACCTCGTCTAGTGCGCGCTCAACAAAACCGGATAATCTTCGAACAAGTTCGCGAACGTGTAGAGGTCACCATCGCCGAGCCGAGTGTTGAAGCCGCGGAAGCGCTCTATCTTTCGTGGAAAAACTCTGCTCAGCAGCGGCGAGAGGAGATAGTAGAGCCATGGGCGCCACCAGCTGAGGCCGAAGACTTTGAACCCGGAAAGCGCGATCGCAGTGCGGCGGGTGTGGTCGGCAACGACTTGCACCGCCGTAATCCGGGGGCCATTCAGGCCAGTGGCAGAATGTGAGCTCATCCCTCAGGGGGTTAATGGCTGGAGTGGCGGTCGCGGGAAAGTGCTTCCTTCCAGTGGACGTGTCCGTCGAGCACAGATCACGCAAATGCCGAGCAGCACAGCCAACACCGTCGTCGCTGCTGCCAGCAGCGCGCTGAGTAGCCGGGACGGGTCTGTTCCGAAGACGAGACCGACTGCCACATACAGTACCCCTAATCCAAACTGCGCGTGGACGACCCCAAACCACCGGCTGGCAAGGGCCCAACTTCCGAGGATTTCGATCGCGCCGATCGCCAAGATGAGCAGCGCAAAGCGGCCGACCAAGGCCGCTGCGGCCGGTTCTGGACGGCCGAAAATCGAGTGCGTCAACGGCTCGCGCAATACAGTGATCGCGATCGCGCCGAGCGACATGATCAGAAGGTAGAGCCCGATCAGAATAAAGTAGGTGCGAGAATCCGATGCGTGCTTCGCTCCGGCTGAGCGGGTGGCGAAGAACACCATCAGGAGAGGCCCGGTAAGGCCAAGCATCCCGCGGGCAAACACACCGGCTGCGCAAAAATACCCGACTGCCTCGGCTGGCAGGTTGCGCTGGGCCATCAAAATATCGCTTTGCGTGAAGGCGAAGGAACCGAATGCCGAAGCCAGCGCGGCAAGCGCGAACAACCCGAACTCACGGTTCAGCGGATTGATCCTCTCTCCTGCTCCTGAAACATCCTTCCACCAGAATAGAATTACCGCGTAGACGCCCGCGGAAGCAGCCGTCGCCGCAACGGCACCTTCCGCCAGAGGCATGCCGCGCGTGACTGTCCAAACGCTCACCAGCTTCACAATCATCCCCCCAACCGCAATCAGCCCGAGCCGGGCGTACCAACCCATGCCTGTGCAAAGTGCGGTCACGAAGGCGATACCAAGCATCGCCGTCATGTTAACGACCATTGCCACCACCAAGCTCGGGCGCGGGAAGCCACAATAGGTTGCGAGCGGCTGGGTCAAAAGGAGTGCGAGTACAAAACCGCTGCCGGCGACCAGTCCCAGCCATTTCCGGGTGCTGGAGACCAGCCCCTGCAGCTCCGCCTCCTGACCCGATGCGCGAAAGCGGGCTACATAGTGAGTGAGCGCGTTGCTCGAGGCCATCACCGGTAAGCTCAGGAGCAGGACGGCGCCTGCCGCGGCGTTCGCATAGCCGTATTCAACGAGTGGTAACTGACGGCCGATCACGCCTTGAAAAGCGTAATTGCCGAGCGCCACGAGAAAGTTGCAGGCCATCAGCAGCACGCCGCCCTGCCAGACTTTGGGCGCTCTCATCGGACGGCTTTTATTCCCAACCCGAGGTCAAACCGGTCGTGCTTGAATTCAGTATCGCGTTTGGTCGTTAGGCCGAAAGCGGCGAGGTCGGCGCGCTCTAAAAATTGCACGCCGTCCGTGTTCTTCAGCGCGATGACCGATTCCGGCGTGAGCCGCGAAAGCGAAACGACAATCGGCGGCTCTTCGAGGAACGGATCGTTGCGTATCAGGTCGTAGCAATACCAGCAGTCTCTGCCATCTAACGCGACCACGGAATTCGGCATGGTAGCGATGGCCGCCGCCGCCCGTGCATACGGCCGAGTAAACGTCTCCGCCTGATAGCAGCGGAGTGGCAGCAAAACCAGGAGCGACACAGCGACCCCAGCGACGAGAAAGCCACGTGAGATGCGCGAGCCAACGCGCTCCGAAAGCACGTTCCATCCGCCAGTCGCAACGAGCACCAGACAGCTGAGCGTTCCGTGGAAATACCGGTAGCCCCAGCCGTGCGCCTGATCCGTGTAGAAGAAGTAGTAAAATCCAAACGTGAGCGCGCAGCTCAAGGCGGCATCCTGCAGGAACGCGGGCATTTTTGAGAAACGGGCGAACCCGAAACTGCAAAGGAGCGGAACACATAGCGCGGTCCAGCCGATTAACAGGAGCAGGTTCATCGGTTGCACGATGAACATCTGAGGGTTCCAGAGCCACAGAATCGACTCACCGCTGCCGCCCGAGGCAGCGGGCGGCGGCGCATAATGCAACCGCCACATCTGCCATGCGCAGCATCCAGCGGCGTAGATCGCTCCGAACACGAACACGGCACGCCATCTTCGCTGCAACAGAAGCCGCAGCAGAAACGGCGCGACAAAAAGCGCGTGCACGATCGGTTGATGTAATCCGATCGCCAGGACGCCAATCAGCGGCGCTACGTAAAAGCGACGCTTCGTTTGATCTGAGTAAAGCCACAGCCAGCAGGTATTCAGGGCGAGATGGGCTGGCATCGCATACGCCGTCATGCCCAGCACGAGAAATTGCGGAGACGCCGGCAGAAGCAAAACCGCTGCGAGCGCGTTCGCCTCCTGCTCGGGCCAAATATTCCGCGCGGTGCCGTAGAGAGCCAGCACGGTGACGGCAGCGAGGAATGGGTTGAGCAGAGACTGCAGATCGACGCTCTGGAAAACTGCGCGAATTGCAGCGTAGCCTGGCAGGTAGGTGGACTTCCACGAGCGCGTTTGCGGAAAGTAGTCGACGTAGGTTGGAGTGATCGAACCCACGGCTGACCATCCCGCCGGCAGTTCCGCCAGGACTTTCCCACGGAGGAAAATCTTCGCCTGAAAGTCGGCCATGTATTCGTCGGCCGTCAGCGCGTAATCATGGCAGACAAACTGCGTGCCGAGGGCCGTAACCGCGAAGACGGCGACCGCGATCGCCGGCAGCACGAGCCGACCCCGAGGCTGTGGGCTTTCTGCTGCGGTTGAAGCGGGTGCAGTTCTCTTGCGGAACAACAGAAATGCCGCGCCGAGGCTGAAGAGCGCTACCACCAGCAGACCGAGAGGCTCGTTCCGCGCGAACAGCACATAGAACACGTTCCGGAACAGGCGAGCATCCTGGCTTCCGGCAGCAACGCCGCGGAGCCAGAGGGCGAAACACGCGCCCGCGATCGCGAACAGCGCGACGCCGACCAGAACCAGGCGCGGTGTTCGGAGCGGGTTGCGCGTCGTCAAACCTGAACCTGCGGCCGCGGTGCCGCTGGCGTGCAGGATCGGATCACTCACCACGGCCGAGGAAAAATGCTTCACGTGTCAGACCGCCGAACGCCGTCGTCGACAAGCCGAGCTGAGTCAATGTCTCGCGTTCGACGAATCGGACGGTGCCAGCGTTCGAAAGTACCTTGATCGCTTTCGGATCGAGACTGTAGAGCGAAACGATCAACGGACGCGATTCAAGAAACGGATCGTTCCGGACCAGGTCGGTTGAGTACCAGGCGAGGTTTGGATCAATGGCGACGAGATCGACCGGGAGAGAATGGATGGCCGCTGCGGTGCGCGCATACGGCCGCACGAAGGATTCCACCTGGACACAACGCAGCGGCAGTTGGACAAGCAACGACACGGCGAGGGCCGCGCCGAAAAATATGTACGCCGAGCGTTCGCCCACCTTAGCGATGAGCGAATTCCAGCCCACTACAGCCATGAGCACAAGGCAACTGAAGGCGCCATGGAAGTAGCGATAGCCCCACCCGTGCGCCTGATCGAGATAGAAGAAGTAGTAGAAGCCAAACGTGAGAAGGCAGCTGAGCGCCGCGTCCTGCAGGATCGGCGGAATCCGAAACACGCGCCGGAATCCAAGCAGTGTGAGCAAAGGAATTGCGAGCGAACTCCAGCCGACAATCAACAAGAGGTTCATCGGCTGGATAATCGCCATACGCGGGTTCGCGAGTTTGAAGATCGAGAGCGCGCTCGCGCCTGAAGTGGAAGGAGGCGCATAGTACGATCGCCAGGCCGCCCAGCCGACGCAGCCGGCGAGATAAATCATCGCGAACACCACCGCCGGGCGCCATCTACGCTGGAGCACGAGCCGGAAAAGAAACGGAGCCGCGAACAGCGCATGCACGACCGGTTGATGCAGGCCGATCGCGAGGACGCCGAGCACCGGCGCGAGATAAAAGCGCCGCCGATTCGGTTGAGAGTAGAGCCATAACCAGATTGTGTTCAGGGCCAGGTGTGCTGGCATGGCATAGCCGGTCATTGCCATGAGCAAGACTTGGGATGACGTGCCGAGGAGCGCCGCGGCGATAACGGCGTTCATTTTGTCGCCGGGCCAGATGTTCCGCGCCGTTCCATAAAGCGCGAGGACACTCACCGCCGCGAGTAGCGGATTGAGCAGGCCCTGCAGATTCACGCTCTGAAAAAGAGCGCGCATCGCGGCGTAGACCGGAAGGTAGGCAGCTTTCCACGATTGCGTGGAGGGGAGGAAGTCGATGAACGTCGGCTTCAGCATGCGAACGACGGGAACCCACTCGTCCGGCACTTCAACGGTGATCTTTCCACGGAGAAAGATCCGCGCCTGAAAATCCGCGGCATTCTCATCACCCGTGAGCAGGTAGTCGTGACTAACGAGCGAGGTGCCGACTGCAGTGATCGCGAATACGCCCACGGCGAGGCTGATGACGACGAGCCGAGCGCGCGAGGTGACCTGCCGGGAAGTGAATGGCAATGCGTCGGCTTGCGGTGGTCGCCGGCGAATAAACCATGCAACGGCGAGGCTGAAAATCGCCACCAGCGCCAGCCCAACCGGCTCATGACGGCCAAAAAGGACGTAGAACACATTGTACCCCATGCGCACATCGGGCAGACCGGCCGCCACGGTGCGCAGCCAAAGTGCAAAAACGGCGCCAATCAGTGCGAACGTGCTGATACCGATGAGTATCCAGAAGATGCCAGACAGCGCCGGGTTTTGCGGCGGCGGAGCGTCTTCCCGCCGCACTGTGGTGGGCGGGCTCAAGGCTGCGGTGGAAGGAGCTGAGCTGGACACGGAAGGAACGCGCAAGCGGCACGGTTGGGATGACTGTGGTAGCAGTCGTCGCGCCAGAGTCGTTGACTGCGACGCACGTCTAGCATGATATCTGCGTCAAAGCCGTCGAATGGACGGTGTAATGGCGAACCTTACTGCGAACGTGACATCTCCCGCAGAAGCGCTGACCAGTGCACCACGGCCGATGCCATCCCGGCGGTCGTTCGCCCCAACTCCGCGGCTTTGGGCGGTGACCGCCCTGGTGCTGATTCTCGCCACCGGAATTTTCCTGCGCGCATATCCCTCTGCCACCTACTCGCGCGTCGGCTACGACGAACACGGCTACATCGTGTTCATGCAACAGATCGAGAAGGCGGGCCTCGCGAACTACGGCGCGGTCGTGCAGGCGTATGTCGAAGACCAATATCGTCGCCCTGACGCGATAGTGCCCGCCACCCGGATTGGCTTTCTTGTGCCGGCCTATCTCGTCGGGCAGCTCCTGAACTGCAGTCCGTTTCAGGCGTTGCAGGCGACCTCCTGCCTGGCCGCGATTATGCTGCTCGGCGTCTGCGCGGTTTTCGCATATCGCGCAGGCGGCACCGTCACGATGCTCAGCCTAACAGCCCTCGTAGCGACGGCGCCCCTCCAGATCTATCTTTCGCAACGCGCGCTGATCGACGGCTACTTCGCTTTCTGGGCGGTGGCCGCGCTCTGGCTGGCGTGGGAAAACCTTCGTCATCCGCGGAGCTGGGGCTGGCTCAGTGCCTACGCGTTTTCACTCGCGGTGCTGGTGCTCACGAAAGAAAATGCCGCATTCGTTGTTTTCGCAATTTTCGCCGTTCTCGTTCTGAACCGGTTCCTTCGGTTGGGAACAATGACGCCGCACTTGCTCGTGGCGACGATTGTGGGTCCGGCGATCGCGGTGCTGTACCTCGCCTGGCTGGTGGGCGGCGTGTGGGAATGGGTTGAGTTCTACCGGATGTTCGTCGCGAAATCGCGCACGAACTGGTACTCAATCGCAGCGCAGGATGGTCCCTGGTATCGATATATCGTCGACTTTTTCCTGATGTCGCCCGTCATCGTGGCGCTGGCTTTTGGCCGCATCTTCCAGCTGCGCATGAGTGATCGCGTGGACGTGTTCATGACTGCGTTTCTCGGCTTCAGCTTTCTGGTGATGGCGAACGTCACTTATGGAATGAGCCTGCGTTACGCAGCCTACTGGGACATCCCGCTCTGCTGGCTGGCGCTGTCGCAGGTGACGACGATGAGCCGTCGCCTTCCGCAGGCGCGCAGGTTGCTTGTCATCGCCGGCTTGGTCCTCGCTCTTGCTGCGGTCGGGCTGGTGCAGTACGACCGCTTCTTCATCGAAGGTGCGATCTACGATCCGACGACCTCGGCGATGGCGCGCGCTACGGGCCTGCAGAAATAGGCCGCGCTCGCATCAAAGTGGCTCGGCGGCTCGCCGACGTTCGAGTTCCTGGGCAAAGGCCGCGAATTCGGGCTCGGCCGGGCTGAGCTCCCTCGCCTTGTTGATGGCCGCGGAGGCCAGCGCCAGGTTGCCGCCGCCGGCGGCGGCTTTGGCGAGGAGGTAATGTGTTTTCGCATTCTGCGGCTCGCGCTCCAGGGCTGCGCGAATCAAGCGCTCAGCTGCCGCCCAGTCGCCTGCTTCGAGATGCAGGACCGCGAGGTTGTTGAGCGCGGCTTTGTGCGTCGGGTCGAGGTTCAGAGTAGCCGTGTAGAACGACCGGGCGCGCGAGCGATCCTGGCGTTCCATCCAGAGATTGCCCAAGGCGAGGTTCGTCTCTGCGTTCTCCGGCACGTAGGCGTAGGCGAGTTCGAGCTTTCGTTGCGCGAGGGGCAAATTGCCGGCCGCGAGCGCCTGCCAACCGGAATTGTACGCCTCCAGCGCCCACAGCCCGGGATCGCGTTGGGGCATCGAGACAAACCACGCCGAAGCGACGCTGGCTGCCATCATCCCTCCAGCAGCGATGTAGCGTTGCTTCGCGCAGAGCTCCCACAGTTTCCAAAGAGCGAATGCGGCGAACAGCAAAAGCCCCGGCACGGCAGCCAGGCGGTAGCGTTCGGTAACGAAGACGCTCAGCAACGACGCCATGTGCAGGAGAATGGCGGCGGCGATCCAGCGGCTGCGTCGAATCCTCGCAAGCGCCACGGCCATTCCAGGCAGCCCGAACGCTGCCGCGAGCCCGAAGCTGAACCCCGGCAGAAGCACTCCCTCCTCACGCAAGCTGGTGATGATGCTCAGGTCGTCATATTGAAATGCGTTCCAGAAGTTGCGGAGCTTCGTGCCGACCAGCCGCAGCCAGGCGCCGGGATTTTCGCGGACGTAGGCATCCGCTTTTTCGCGCCAATGATTCGACACTTCGGATCGCTTCAAACTGCGACCCGCCGCTGCCTCGGCTACGTCGATCGAGTCCTGGAGCATCGCCGCCTGCCCGGCTCGCAAGCCCGGTGGAATGCGCGGGTAGCCGTTCGCGACGGGATTGTTCCCGATCCAGAAGTTGATCCCGCTGTGAGCGGAGAGAAATACACGGTCGCGTGCGACCACGTAGTTATGGAGCCAGCACGGCGCCGTGCCGGCTATGATTCCAGCGAACAGCAGCGCAACGGAGGCCACCTTCGGCATTACGTCTGAGCCCAATGCAGCCGTCCGCGGCCGCCGCACCACGATCGCAGCCAATACCAGCGGCACCGCGAAGAGGATCGTCGCGATACCCATCGCAGTAACTCCGATCATCAAGCCCAACAGAAGGCACGCGACCAGGCTCGGCGCATGCCGCGTTTTCACGATTTGCCACACCACAAACCAGAGGATGAACACAAGCCACGCCGTAGGCATTAAGATGACCGAGTAAGCCTGGGCTGGCAGAAAAAGGGCCCAGCCTGCCGCAGCTGCCAGGCCGATGATTTGTCCCTGCTGCGGGGTGCCCGTCAGCACCCCTGAGGAAGCAGCCGGCTCCGGAGCGCCTCGTTCGAACACCCGGTTGCCGATTTTGTAGAGCAACGTCGCGGTTCCCGCCTCGAGGCACGCCTGGAAAAAGGCAGGCACAAACGGGCTGTAGCCGAAGATCTTATAGAAGAAGGCGAGCAGGTACGCGTAGAGCGGCAGGCCGTAGAATGCGAGGTGATCCGTCAGCTGGCCTTGGAGAATGCGCTGGGCCCAGTCGTCATAAAAGTGCATGTCGCCACGGCTGGGAAGCAGGAACGGAGAGCCGGTGAGTCTCACCAGTGCATAAAGGCGCACGAGCAGGACGGCAGCGAAGATATAGTGGGTGAGACCGAGAGACCGGCCTGGCCGCCGCTGGGCGTCTGTCACCCGTGTGAGGCCCTGTTCTGGTGCTGATTCGGGCACGTGGTAACCGCAGGGGCCAGCTCTGCAGCGGAGTCGGTCCGCAGCATTCCAGAAATTTTACAAACTGCAGTAGTTGGCATCAACACTGCTCTAAACAGGATCAAATCTGCGGTTAACACCGCGGACGCACTAAACAAACAAGAGATAAAAAGAAAGCAAACAACATGTTAAACAAACTCAACAAACGCCGCGGGGGCTTTACCCTCGTGGAAATCATGATCGTAGTGGCGATCATCGCCTTGTTGGCGGCAATCGCGGTCCCCGGATTTCTCCGTGCCCGTAAGCGCAGCCAGGCGAGCCGTGTCGTCAACGATCTTCGCCTGATCGACTCCGCAGTCGACCAGTACGCGATCGAGAACAACCGCACCAGCGGTTCGACCGTTGCGACAGCGGCTTGGACGAACTACCTGAAGGTGAACTCCGCTCTCTACAACACGGGCAAGGACGTCTTCGGTAACGCTTACGGCGCGCAGACGGTGGATACGCTCCCGAAAGTGAACATGGACACGTTTGCTACCCTGTCCGACGTCGCGGGAACCGACTTCTTCTCGCCTTACGGCATCGGCCAGTAATTCGGCAACGATGACTTCGACAGCGCCCTTCCGGCAACGGAGGGGCGCTGTTCTGTTTCCCCCACGGAACGACCAAACAGTGATCGTACGCACCTGATGGACTTGAGTCCCCCGAAGATATCGGATGCGCCGACTGCGGGAGCCTCCCCGGCCCGCGTTTTGCGTTACATGCAGAAGAATTGGCTGCGTGTCCTCCTGCTCGTCGTAGCAGGCATCGCCGTCCATGTCCCCGCGCTCAGCGGAGAGCTCGTCTGGGATGACCTCTATCTCGCGCGAGATAATCCTTTCATTAAGAGCCCGCTGCTGGTCTTCGAAGCGTTCCGGCATCACCTCTTCCTGGACTCTCTTTCCGGCCATTATCGCCCGGTTCAGAACATCTCCTTCATCTTCGATTACTTTTTCTGGAATACCGACACCTACGGGTTCCATCTCACGAATGTGCTGCTGCACGCCGGCTCCGGCGTACTGCTCTACTTCCTGTTGCACAAATTGTTGCTTTCGCTCTGCGCGAAGGCCGCACCGACGACCGATCAACTGCGGACCCGCGGCTTCGATGTTTCGATCGTTGCGTGGTTTGTCGCGCTGCTTTGGACAGTACACCCGGTCCACAGCGCAGCTGTCGACTACATCTCCGGAAGAGCCGACAGTCTGGCGTTTCTGTTCGCGTGCGGCGCCTGGCTTCTCGTGCTCGCTGGCCGCGCGAAGGCCACGAGAACAGCGCGAACGGCACTCTATGGCGCTGCGGCTTTTTCCGCGCTTCTGGCGCTCTGCTCCCGCGAGATTGCGGGAATTTGGGTAGCGATATTTCTCCTCCACCTTCTCCTTTTTGAGAATAAGGTCTCGAAGCGAGCCAAGCTGCTGACGCTGGCCTGCTGTATCGGCCTCCTCGCCGCTTACGCCGGCCTGCGTCACCTTCCCGAGAAGCGCAGCAACCCCGCCGCATCATCCGCCTGGACTGCGCCCACTCGTGCCGTGCTCATGCTGCGTGCGCTCGGTGATTACGGGAGGCTGATGATCTTGCCGTCGACTCTGCACATGGAACGGACCGTCGTAAACGGCGACAACTATTTGAACACGCGAAGCTGGCGGAAGTCCGCGGGCGCGGAATACCTGTCGATCCTCGGAGTGATCGTGGCGGCGGCGCTTGCCTACGGATGCTTGCGCCGGGGAAGCGGCCGGCATGTACGAATTTTCGGGGCCGCCTGGTTTTTCCTGGGATATCTTCCAATTTCGAATCTCTTCGACCTCAATGCCACGGCCGCGGAGCACTGGCTCTACTTGCCGAGCGTCGGATTACTGCTCTTCCTCGCTGGCTGCGCGTTTGATGTGCCCGCCCGTTACAAGCGGGGCATCGCTGCTCTGGTGTGTATCGCAGCGGTTGGCCTGAGCATTCGCAGCACGATCAGGAGCAGCGACTGGGTCACCGAAGAGACCTTCTACACCAGAACGCTCGCCGCCGGCGGATCCAGTGTTCGGGTCAGCCTGAACCTCGGGATGATTCATTCGCGGCGCGGCGAGTATGCGAAAGCCGAAGCGATGTTCCGCGATGTCCTGCGTGTCTGGCCGGATTATCCAGTTGCGAAAAACAACCTCGCGCACGTATTGCAACAGCAAAACAAACCGGCGGAAGCAGAAGCGATGTTCGTGCAGCTGAGAGACACGGCGGCGACCAGCCGCAAAGAACATGCGCGCACGTGGATGGCGGCGGTGAACCTCGCGCACCTGCAGCACGGGCGGAAGGACGATGCGGCGGCCCTGGCTGTTCTGAAACAAGCACGGGCCGACTATCCGCACACATGGGAGGTGATCAGCCTGCAATCGGAGCTGCTGCGGCAGATCGAAGGTCCGGACGCGGCATTGGATGTAGTCCAGACGTTCGCGCGGGAGCATTGGTGGCACTACCGCGCCCACCTCGCACTCGGAAAGCTGCTCGCCGAGAAGGGCGAAGTGGAGCAAGCGGCTGCCGCTTTCCACGACGCGAGCCGGCTCGATATTCACGACGCGGAGGCTTTGAGCCAGATTGCTGCGATGCGCCTGCGCCAGAATAACCTGCAGGCGGCTTACACGACGCAAAGGCGCGCGGTCGCCCGGCAGCCGGATCAGCCACGGCAGTATTTGCTGCTTTCGGACATTCTCGACCGAATGGGCCGCGGCGACGAGGCGCGTGCAATGGTGGCACGAGTCGAGCGGATGCACGAGATGGCGCAAGGGGAAGCGGCCGCGCCGAATTAGCCTCGCGCGGCAGCGCAACGCCAACGCGCGTTGACTTGCGGGAGCACGCGCTTACGATCGGCGTTCTTCTCCGCCGCCGTATGCCAGCGCGAATCTATTCCGATCGAGACGCGGACCTGAAGTTTTTGCACGGCAAGGTATGCGCCGTGATCGGCTACGGCGCGCAAGGACACGCCCACGCGCTGAACCTCAAAGATAGCGGGCTGCAGGTGATCGTGGGGCTGCCCGCGAAGAGCAAATCACGCGCGCTGGCACGCAAGCAGGGGCTGGAAGTTGTCGCGACGGCGGAAGCTGCGCGCCGAGGCGACGTGATTTTTCTGGCGCTGCCGGATACCGACATGCCGCGCAT
>JACDCC010000300.1 GCA_013694595.1 Chthoniobacterales bacterium | reverse complement strand
CACTTTTCCGGTGTTCGATATTCCGAACTGGGCGATCAAGCTCGTCATCGCGCTGGTTTTGCTGGGGTTTCCCATCGCGCTCATTCTCGCGTGGGCCTTCGATCTCACGCCGGAGGGCATTCAGCGCGCCGCGGATGCAGGCACGGGCCGAACGTCACCGCGAACCCGGTGGATCGTAGTCGTTGCGATCGCAGCTGTCGCGGCGACCGCGCTCGGAGTGTGGCAATGGCAGTCCCCACCACACGACACGCCCATCGCTGATCCTTCCATCCCGCAACCGCCGCCGCTTTCGGAAATGAAGTCGGTGGCTGTGCTGCCATTCGTCAACATGAGCGGCGATCCTGCGAACGAATATTTCAGCGACGGCATCACCGACGGCATCGTGAACGCGATCGCGCATGTGCCTCATCTGCGCGTGGCGGCTCGCACCTCCTCATTCGCCTACAAGGGAAAGAATGAAGATATCGCGGCGATCGCGAAGAACCTGCGGGTGACGAATGTCCTTGAGGGCAGCGTGCAACAGGTGGGCGACCGCATCCGCGTCAATGCACAGTTGCACGACGCCAGCAGCGGCTTGCACCTATGGTCGGACAGCTTCGACGGCGATGCCAAAGACCTGTTTGCGGTGCAGGACAAAGTCGCGCAAGCCATCGCGCGCGCGCTCGAGCTTACCTTTGAGGGTCGCACGAATCCCACTGTCCGGAGCGGAACGGAGAACCTGGCGAGCCAGGACGCCTACCTGAAGGCGCTCGACGCAACGGGCAACAAACGCGATGTGCCGAAAGCGCTCGCGTTCATCGAAGAGGCGATCGCGTTGGACCCCAAGTTTGCCGCTGCCTATGCCCTGAAAGCGAAACTCCTCAGCAACATGGCGTTCCTGTTCACCACCAATCCCAGTCCGGCGTATGATCAATATGTCGCGCGAGGCGAGATCGCGGCGAAGCGAGCGGTCGAGTTGGACCCCACTCTCGCGGACGGCTACTTCGCGTTGGGCGAGATCGCGCGCCGGCGTGGTGACCAGGCGACGGCGATCGAGAACTTCACGCGCGCGACGAAGTTAAAGCCTGCCGATCCGCTTGCCTGGCAGGGACTCGGCCTGACCGCTCCCGATCTGGCCACGTCGCTGACGCATCTTCGTCATGCGAAGGAATTGGGGATGACGGATGTGTACCTGGACCGCCAGATCGCAACTGTGCTGGACGCGATGGGGCCGGTGGAGGAGGCGCACGGCATGCTGCTCGAGCTTCATCGCGCGCACCCGGAGTTTATTCCCGCCTACGTCGATCTCGGCCGCTATGAAATTTGGCTTCGTGGCCGGCCGGATCGCGCGCTGCAGTTCTTCGTTGAGGCCTACCGCAAAGCACCGGCGTTTGTAGACGCCAACGTTCCGATCACCGCGTATCCGGCGCTGGTGTTCCTCGTTAGCGGTCATCTCGAAGAAGCTGAGCTGTGGCTGGCGCGCGCGTCTGCCACCGCGCCCGACTCGCCTGCGGTCGCCGCGCTGCAGCTGTTGCTCGCGACAGCGCGCAACGACCGCGCGGAGGTCTCAAAGCTAGTGAGCGATCTGCCCAGCCGCCCCGGTATCACTGGAGTGCAACAGGGTTTTGCCGGCGACGCGGGGATTCTGAGCGGTAACTTCGAGGCCGCCGTAAACATCTTTCGCGAGCTCATCGACAGCTCAGGCGCGAAGGACGACCCCAAAAAGCCGACGATGCGGCTCCGGCGGCGGCAGCTCAAGCTCGGCTATTCATTGTTGAAGCTCGGGAAGACCGCCGAAGCCGCGGGCGTGCTGCAGGACATACACGTTTCAGTCGCTGCAGAGCCGCGCTTTTCAATGGGCGGCGGCGTCTACTACTACGAGACAAGCAGCGGAATCTTTTACACCGACGCCGAGCTGCACGCCGCGCGTGGAGAGAAGGAGAAAAGCCTCGAAGCCCTCAAATCGATGCTGACGCTGCCGGATGATGGGTTGATCCCGATCGGGTCGCTGCCGGTGGCGATCGAGGATTCGCCGCTCTTGGAATCACTGCGCGATACCGGCGGTTTCGCTGAGTTTCGCGCAGAAGTCGCGCGCCGCCGTGCCATCATAAAGCGACGCGTGGAAGCCATGCGCGAGCAACTCGGCCTCGCAGGCGAGTGACTGCGTCCTCATGGACGACCTGCTGCTCGATGTAATGATGCGCTACGCGCGGTGCGGAGGCCGAAGGCAGATCGGCTTACCACGCGACGCCGCTCAACCGGCGTGAACACAGATGTGATGATCACGCTCAGCCGCGACAATCTCTCGTTCAGCTTCCCGCAAGTCGCGCGCGAAGTACGGCTGCTGGTCGAACAAAAAATTCAGGAAATCGCCTCGGAACTCCCGCCGACGTGGAATCGAGCGACATAGACTGATCGAAGCGGAAATCGGGGGTCAGTCCTAAGGAAAGGATCATTTCCGGGCGTGCAGGAGGCGGTTGAGGTGCGTCCACGTTCCCATATGGAGTTCAGCTGCGATCCACTTGAGCGGCATGGTCGTCTCCTGCCGCAACCG
>JACDCC010000282.1 GCA_013694595.1 Chthoniobacterales bacterium | reverse complement strand
AAATTGCGACGGTCATAGACCGCCACTACAAGTAAATCCGCATGGCTCGGCAATATACTCTCCAGCGCGCGCCCTCGGCTGCGGGGATCCACATTGATTACGCGGCGGAGCTGAACGAGCAGCAGCTCGCGGCGGTCACGGCATCGCCGGGACCCTTGCTGGTGATTGCAGGAGCTGGGAGCGGCAAGACTCGCACACTCACCTATCGTGTCGCTTACCTGCTCGAAAACGGGGTTGATCCGCGGAATATTCTCCTCCTCACCTTCACGAACAAGGCCGCGCGACAGATGCTCGATCGGGTGGCGAATTTGCTGCCCGTGGATGCGAGCGGATTGTGGGGCGGCACGTTTCATTCGATCGGAAATCGCATGCTCCGGCGACATGGGAGTGTTCTCGGTTACTCGAGCGCGTTCACCATTCTCGATCGCGAAGATCAGAAGGATTTGATCGAGACGGTGGTCGCGGGCGCGGGGATTAATCCAAAGGAGATCCGGTTTCCGAAAGGAGATGTGCTCGCGGATATTTTCAGTTTCACGGTGAACACGGAGCGGACGATCGAGGAGCTCCTGGCGGAAAAATTTCCGTATTTCCTGCCGTTAATCGAGCAGATCAAAGACGTGCACGTGCGTTACGAGCGGAAGAAGAAAGCGACGAACTCAATGGACTTCGACGACCTCCTTGAGAAGACGCTGCGCATGCTGAAGGAGCATGAGGAGGTCGCAGATTTCTATCGGCGGAAGTTTCAGTTCATCCTCGTCGACGAGTATCAGGACACGAACAAAATTCAGGCGGACTTCATCGACACGCTCGCCGCGGAGCATCGCAACGTGATGGTGGTCGGCGACGATGCGCAGTCGATCTACTCGTGGCGCGGGGCGAATTTCAAAAACATCCTGGCATTTCCGGAGCGCTATCCGGATGCGCAGGTGTTCAAGATCGAGCTGAACTATCGCAGCGTGCCGGAGATTCTCTCTGTCGCGAATGCCGCGATCGCGCCCAACGTGGAGCAGTTCAAAAAAGAGCTCAGCGCGACCCGCGAAACGAAGGAGGTCAAGCCGGCGGTCGTCGCCTTGAACGACGGCAGCGAGCAGGCGCAGTTCATCGCGCAACGCATCCTCGATCTGCGCGATGAAGGCATCGAGCTGGATGAGATCGCGATCCTCTATCGCGCTCACTATCACGCCGTCGAACTGCAGCTGGAGCTCTCGCGCCGCGGCATTCCATATCAGATCACCAGCGGCGTGCGTTTCTTCGAACAGGCGCACATCAAGGATGTGGCCGCGTTCATTCGTTTCGTGGCGAATCCACGCGACGAAGTCGCATTCAAGCGGATGATCAAGCTGCTGCCCGGCATCGGGAACAAGAGCGCCGATAACCTCTGGCGGCTCTTCGAAAGTTCGTTGGACCCTGTAGCCGGGGGCGTTGACCCCGGCGGGGAAGGCGTCTCACAGCTGCGCGAGGCGAGCGCCGGGGCAGCCGGGGTCACCGCCCCCGGCTACAACTTCGGCGAGCGGCTGCGCCCGATGCAGGTCGGCGCGAGATCGAAGAAGTCGTGGCAGCAGCTCGCGGATACGCTCGATGAGATCGCGCCGGGCGGCGTGCCGAACCCGCCTTCGGAGATGATCACCTCGGTGGTGGAGGCGATTTACGACGATTACGCGAAGGCGAATTTCGCGAATTACGAGTTGCGTCGCGAAGATCTGAACCAGCTGGCGGCGTTCGCGCGGCAGTTCAAGGATGTGGACGAATTCCTGTCGCAGCTGGCGCTGATCAGCAATGTCGACGCCGAAGCAGCCCCAAATAAAACGGCAGACACAGAGTCTGTGAACCTCTCGTCGGTGCACCAGGCGAAAGGCCTGGAGTATCACACGGTCTTCGTTATCTGGCTCACGGACGGAATGTTTCCGAGCACGCGATCACTCGAAACGCGAGAAGCGATTGAGGAGGAGCGCCGGCTCTTCTATGTGGCGGTGACGCGAGCGCGCGACGAACTTTACCTCACCTATCCTCACATGCGTTTGAATGCCGGCTACGGTGACATGTTTCAGCGGCCGTCTCGCTTCCTGAAGGAAATCCCGGCGCAGCTGCTCGAGGATTGGCAGATCAGCAGGCGCTGAAAATAGCGTGAATATATGGCTGCGATGTAGGCCGCGTTTCCCGACCCGGCGGGATGGCGATTGCGGCATGGTCGATCCGGTTGCGACGTCTTCGCCCCGCCCGGTCGGGAGACCGGGCCTACATCGCTTCGGAAGAACCAAAGTCGCGCACAAGCGGCTTATCTTCTGATCCGTGTTTCATCCGTGTTCATCCGTGGCTAAATGAATCTCTCTCCTGAACAGAAGATCGCGGGTGTTCTGACGCCGCTGTTTGCGATTCGCACTGAAACCGATCTCGGCATTGGCGATCTTGCCGGCTTGCGGCAATTCATCGACTGGGCGGCCGGCATTGGATTCAAGCTCGTGCAGCTGTTGCCGATCAACGAAACCGGAGGCGATAACAGCCCCTACAACGCGATCAGCGCGATGGCGATCGAGCCGACCACGCTGCATCTTGCCCCCGGTTCGCCGGAAGATCTCACGCAGGAAGACTTCGACAGTGTCCTCGCCAGCGCGAACCTGAAAAAACTCCGCTCCGGGTCGGTGCATTATCCGCAGGTGCGGAAATTGAAACGCGCGCTGCTGGAGAAAGCCTTCGCACGCTTTGAGGCCGGCC
>JACDCC010000276.1 GCA_013694595.1 Chthoniobacterales bacterium | reverse complement strand
GACTGCGTCGTCAAGCGGCGCAGTTCCGTCGAGCGACAACCCGCGGCCGGTCGAGCGCCGCCCACACGGTTGACAACAGTTGATAACGGGTTGATGCTGTCGACGTGAGCAGGAACACCATGAGCTTCGCCCTCCCTGAGGAGCTTCGCGACTACGTGGACCAGCGCGTCGGATCTGGCGAGTACGGGAACACCAGCGAGTACCTCCGCGACCTGATCCGGCGTGACCAGCGGGACCAAGCAGCGATGCGGCTGCGGAACCTGATCGCAGATGGGCTCGAGTCCGGGCCTGGTCGAACGCTTTCGGCTGAGGTCATCGACGAGCTTCGTCGTGCCGCTCTCGACCCGACTCGTTGACGCGGGTCGCGCTCCGACCGCTCGCGGGAGCCGATCTCGTTGAACGGACTCGTTACTACCGGGATGTGGGTGGTGACGACGTGGCGGCCCGCTTCTTCGACGCAGCGGTCTCCGCACTCACGGCGATCGAGAAGATGCCTGGCATCGGCACTCCGCAGATCGCGGAGTTGATCGGGGTGCCAGGCGTCCGTCGAGTCGGCGTCGAGGGGTTCCCTTGTGGCTGGTACTACTTCGAGCGATCCGAGCAGATCGACGTGGTTCGCCTCCTCGCTGATCGCCAGCACCTCGCCGCGATCCTCGACGAGGATGACCCCAGGTAGAGGGCGACGTGCGACGACCAGCGCTCAGAGCATCACTCCAGCGGAGCCGCACCCAATCGAATCTGCGCTCGCCGGCGCGCCCTGCATCCGAGAAGCGCAACGGACGTGCGTGACGGGAGCCGGGGGAGGAGACTCAAGCGGCGGCGAGGTGGGTGCGGATGGCGTCGATCAGCTCGGTTGGCGTGAAGGGCTTTATGAGGTACGCGACGCAGCCGGCCTCGATGGCCATGGCGCGGATGTCGCGGCCGGCGTGAGCGGACATCGCGATCACCGGCGTGGCGCTCACCGGGAGGCTGCGCAGCAGGTCGAGACCGTTGATGTCGGGGAGGCGGATGTCGAGCAGGACCAGATCAGCGCTCGACCACAGCGCGGCCCCGGCGGCTCCGGTCGCTGCCTCGAGGATCACGTAGGCCTCGTTGCGCAGCGACAGGCGCAGCAGCAGTCGGAGGTCCTCTTCATCCTCGATGATCAGGATCGTCGCCATGGGCCACCGCGAATCGGAGGGTGAACACGGCACCGTGCGGTTCCGCGTGGTGATAGGAGATCGTGCCACCGAAGGCTGCCATGAGCTGGTCCACGATCGCGAGCCCGAGACCGGATCCCTGTCCGGTGGTGCGGCGCTTCGCGAACGGTGCGAACATGTCTTGCAGGTAGTCGTCGGGAACCCCGGGACCATCGTCGCCTACGTCGACCATCACCTCTTCGGCTTGACGACGGGCCGTCACCGAGACGTTGGGGCCGCCGTGTTCGTGCGCGTTGGCGAGCAGGTTGACGAACACCCGCTCGAGCTCGGTCGGGTCGGCCCGCACGGCGAGGGCGGCGTCGATGTCGATCGTCAGTGTGGCGTCGTCTGCTTGCGGTGAGACGGCGGCCGCGTTGCGTACGTGCTCCCCGAGCGCCACGGGCACGAGCATGACCGAACGCGCGCCCTCGTCGAGCGCGGCCAGGTCGAGCAGGTTCGTCGAAAGACCACGCAACCGTTCGGCTTGGCGCGTCAGTGCGTCCATCGCCGCGGCCCGGTCTCCGGGGGTGAGGGTGTCGTTTGCGAGGACGAAGGCGGCCTGGCTGATCGCCGCGGCTGGTGTGCGCAGCTCATGCGACGCGTTGGCGATGAACTCTCGCAGGAACTGTTCGGACCGCTTGCGCACCGTGATGTCGATGGCGACCCCATGGAGGCGCAGGGGCTCGCCCTGCTCGTCGGCCAGCACGTTGCCCCGGCCGTGGAGCCACCCAACGCTGCCATCGGGCCGCACGAAGCGGTGGTCGAACGCGTAGGACGCGCGCTCCGCGTAGGCGCGTTGCACCGTGTCGTTGACCATGTCGCGGTCGTCGGGGTGGATGCGGCTCAGGAACGCGTCATAGGTCGCCTCGAACGCGCCGGGCGCGACCCCGTAGATCCGGTAGAGCTCATCGGACCAGGTGACGACGTTGGCGACGATGTCCCACTCCCAGCTACCGAGCTGAGCGAGCCGCTGGATCTCCGCGAACTGGGTCTCCAGGCGGGCCAGGCGAGCAGCCACGTCGGCCACCTGGGTGACGACGCCCCGCTGGTGACCCCTGTCGTCGCCATCGACAACTCCGGTCATGAGACCTCCGCTCACCTGTCGATCCAGGCTACCGCGGGAGCGCGGGACGGAAGCGTGAGCGGAACTCGACGCCCTGGCACGCCACGGCACTGTGCGAATCGTGTGCGAATCGCACGGCCGTTTCCGGCCCGAACGCCTGGACACGCTGCGGTCGTTGACGTTCAGGGCGTCAGCCCGAGCCTCGTCTAGATGTCGTAGCACTGATCCGGGGCGCTTACTGACCAGCGAGAACGTTGGGTAACTGGCCCTGAGCAGCCACAACGCGTTCCCGCCACTTCACGTTGCGTCCCATCGGATTCGACCCTCGTGTGTCACGCTCGTGTCACCCGCCAGGGTTGGGTGCTTGGACGGTGTTTGGCCGGCGCCGGTCCGTGACACTTGCCGGCGGCAAGCTGAACCGGCGCGGCGCCATCGAGCTCGTCGACCGACTTCGTGCGCGTGCAGCTCAGTCCGGTACGCCTCCCCAGATCGGCGCGCTTGCTATGTATCCGCCACGGTGCGGGGCGAGCGGGTGCGCCCCTCGCCAACCGAAGGCCCGCTCTCAGGGAGCTCCGCCTCGCGTCGCCAATCGTTGGTTAGTGCTGTGGTCGCCCGCGAGCCAACGAGCAAGGTCTTCATGAGCGCTCCGCCCCCGGATCACGTCGATCGCCTCGACCTCGGGA
>JACDCC010000233.1 GCA_013694595.1 Chthoniobacterales bacterium | reverse complement strand
CTCAGTCCGAACTTCATTCCCCTTCATTGCCGCCTCGCACCTAAAGCGTGTTCCTGCACCTTTTGGCCGGCTGAAGTCGTCGCCTGCGAGCGAAAGGCGTGGCTGTAAGCCTGGTAGGACGAGACTCCGTCGAGCCTGAGTTGGCGAGGTCTCCACCCAGGCTCGACGGAGTCTCGCCCTACCAGGCTTACAGCCACGCCTTTCGCTCGCAGGCGACGACTTCGGCCGGCCAAAAGGTGCATGAACACACTTTAGGTGCGAGGCGGCAATGAAGGGGAATGAAGTTCGGACTGAGGTGAGGCGGCTTGAACGATGCATACAAAGTCAGAAAACGGCGGGCGCATGTCGCTCGCGATTGTAGTCTCCGCGCTGCTCGCAGGATGCGCGTCGCACGACGCAGGAGGTCACCCGATGCTGTCGAAGACGGCAGCCAAAACTGCAGCGCACAGTGACAAAAAGCCTGCATTCCCGACGGCATTTTACGTCGGGAGCCATGGCTGGCACACGAGCATCATCGTTCCACGCAATGCGATTCCGAAAGGCGCGTGGCCAGCCGGCGTAGTCGACCGCACGTTCGACGATCGCGGTTTCATTGAAGCAGGTTGGGGGGACCGCACGTTTTACACGGCCGCGCGGCCAAACATTGCGACCGCGTTCGACGCTGTCTTCCTGCCTGGTGCGAGTGTGTTACATATCGTCGGACTGGATCCGCCGATCGAAAGTGCATTCGCGTGGACTGGGCTGGTGCGAATGCCATGCAGCCCAGCGGAGTTGAGAAACGTGTGCGACGCCATCGGTGCCACCTTTACCTCCGATTCGCATCACAAGATACAGGAGTTGGGGCCCGGACTTTACGGACGTGTGAGCAGATTCTATCCAGCGCACGGCCGTTATTATTTTGCGAACACCTGCAACAACTGGACAGCGCGGATGATGCGCGCTGGTGGTGTTGCGGCCGATGCCGGCCCCACTGGCACCTGGTCAGCGGGAGCTGTGATGGCGCAAGCGCGGCGCTTGGCCCGTGAGCGAAGCTCGCCTAAGCGTGTCATGCACTCTGCGCGCGGTGGCAATCGGGGGCGGCGGTTGTAGCCGGGGGCGTCGACCCCGGAGGCGCACTCGCGGCGCTGCTCATCAGCTCGGCGCTCGATACGGCCGCGGCCGAGCCGCGCTTCCGGCCGGAGCAGTTTTCTCCGGGCTCACGCACTCCTCGGGAGTCTTCGCTAACACCGCCGGAAGGCGCCGACAGCGTTTTACCACAGAATGTCGCGGGCGGAGGCGCGGCGACACGCTCTGATTCGAGCAAATTTTCCGCTACGATGGCGGCCGCACCCAGAAACGCCAATGGCAAATCCGCCGCATTGATGCCGTGCGTTATGTCGGTCGCGCGAACGACGTTGTCGGCGAGGCCCGCGGTAAAGTTGATGACGCGACGTTTCAATTCGCCTACACCGTCGCGGTGAAACCTGGCAACCCGCTCTTTAACGTTCGGCTCAACCAGACCATGACGCTTCAACGCGACGGCACGGTCGAGAACCGCGCTACGATCCGAAAATTGGGCGTCGTGCTCTCGCGCATCACAGAGCGGTTTCATCGTGCGGATTAGAGGCAAAACACCTCAACGATGCGAGGCGAGTAACCGTGCGACAATCGCGACCACCCCGACGAAGCTGCGCGATGCATCCTAGCTCTTCGCGCCGCTTCGCTCTTCTCATTCTTTGGCTCCTCTCAGCATCGTCTGGCTTCGCGCAGCTCGATCGCGCCTTCGAAGCGCACGGCGGCATCTCGAAATGGAAAAACTTCGCGAGCGTGGAATTCGATCAGACCTGGACCTCGGCTAAGGGCGTGAAGAAAGACCACCAGCTTTTCGATCTCCGCAGCCGGGATGGGTCAATCACGAGCGAGACATACACGCTCGGCGCCAGCAAAGGCGAGGTCTGGATCAAGCCGGCGCTCGACGCGCTTGGCGGCACGCCACCGCGCTTCTACATGTGGACGCCGTTCTATTTCTTCGGCATGCCGTTCGTCTTTGCCGATCCGGGCGTGGTGCCGGAGTCGTTAGGCAAAAAGATGTTTCAGGGCCAGGAGTTCGACGCGGTCAAAGTGACTTTCAAGAAGGGCACTGGTGATTCCTCGGAGGATTATTACATCGCTTACCTCGATCCGAAGTCCGGGCAGATGAAGCTCGTGAGCTATGTCGTGACCTACGCCGCGTTGCGGAAGGACAAGCCGATGGATCAGCTCGAGCCGCACGCGCTGGTTTTCGAGGAATGGCAGGATGCTAACGGCCTGCGCGTGCCGAAGCGCGGCGAATTCTACAACTGGAAGAATGAAAACATCGAAGGCGAGCCGCTGGGCGTGATGGAGTTCTCGAACGTGTTCTTCTCTGAGAAGGCACCCGATGCCGCGAAATTTGCGAAGCCAGCGGATGCCGTGATGGCGCCGCTGTAGTGATCTGCCACTGCGCGGAGCGGAAGCTCTAAAGATTGATCCGTGACTAAGAACCGCCGTATTCAGCGCGCGCTGAGCATCGACGCCTGATCCAGTTTCTGTCGCCATCATTCAGGAGAGCCCGGTTTTTCTCGATCTCGAGGCGAGCGTCGCGAAAGCAATCAGGCTCGCCGAGAAGGCGGCGAGAGATGGCGCACGCGTCATCACCTTCGGCGAAACCTGATTGCCCGGGTATCCAGCGTGGCTCGACTATTGTTCGGATGTTGCCCTGTGGGACCACGGCCCGAGCAAGGATGTCTTCGCGC
The DNA here is from genome assembly GCA_013694595.1 of Chthoniobacterales bacterium. Classification (GTDB taxonomy): domain Bacteria; phylum Verrucomicrobiota; class Verrucomicrobiia; order Chthoniobacterales; family UBA10450; genus JACCTI01. The sequence continues at coordinate 237 of JACDCC010000233.1, read as the reverse complement.
GGCTGCGGCAGAACAGCGTCGTGATCGGGGGCAAGGAAACGCGGCGGCTGCGCGGTGGCTTTGGTGAATGACGATGCCGCGCCATCGTTCGTCGCCGACGTTAGCCGGCGTTACGCGGAGGCGACCGGGTTGACGCCGAAGGTCTTTCGCTGCCGGGCGACGAAAGGCGCCGAATGCATCTCGTGAAACGCACACTGCGCGCAGGCTTGAACGCAATCGGCCGATCATTTATAACTT
>JACDCC010000231.1 GCA_013694595.1 Chthoniobacterales bacterium | reverse complement strand
GTGAACACAATCATCCGGAGATCATCCGGAGGGCTGTCGGCGAGCGGACGCGGCGTCGGGCCAACCAACTCGAGCGAGCCGAAAACATGATCGCCTTGGTCAGCAGCGACTCGCGCGCAAGGAATTGCATCAAATGCCGCCGCATGCCGCAGATGCAGCAACTCCGTTGTGACAACCAGATGCGGCTGAACGCGGCCGCATATGGCGTGGAGCCGTACCCCCGGTGTCTGTGGAGAGAGCGGGATGACGACGGCGCCCTCCATGAAGCCCACCAGGTGCGACAGATAGCTCACCACGCTGTCCGGCAGCATGACCAGCACACGACGGCCGCGAAGCGGCGGAAGCTTGTCGCGAAACGCGCGCAACGCGTCGGCCATGCCGCCATACGTGAGGCGCGCGTCAGCGCATTGCACGGCGACGGCGGCCGGACGCTGCAACGCCGCGCGGCGGAGCGACTCGAGTAGCACGCAATCGTCCGTCATCGAATCGGCTTCAGATTTTTGAGCCACTCTTTCAGCGAGATGCCCTGCGTCATCGGAACGCCCACGTGCGCGATCGGCTTCGCTGGATTTCCCTGCACCATCGTTCGCGGCGGAACATTCCGCGTCACCACGCTCCCCGCGGTGATGATCGACTCGCGCCCGACAATGACGTTCGGCATGACGATCGCGCCGGGTCCGACCGTCGCGCCGTCTTCGATCGTGACGCCCTTTTGCTCGTGAAAATGCGCGATGATCGTCGCCCGAATTCCGATCGCAGCGTTGTCGCAGATCGTGACCAGATGCGGATGCGAGGTCTCGATCAGCGCATCGTGGCCAATCCAGCAGTTCTTCCCGATCTTCACCCCGCGCCAGCGATTCAGCCACACGCGCAAGGACGTCGCGCCGGGCGCGTTCCGCAGGAGCATCTGCAGGATCCGGTTCTTGATCCCGTTGAGGACATTCTCGTTCACCGGTTCAGAAAGTCAGCGCCAGCGAATGCATGTGCAGCCCGAGCGACGCCGCCTTGCCTTCGTAGATCGATGTAAAACCCGCGCTCCCATACAACCCACGCGCGACGTCGTTATCCGCATCAACATCGAGACACACCGCCCTGCAGCCGAGCGCCTGCGCATCCGCGATCGCCCGCTCGAGTAACCGGCGCCCGAATCCGCGGCCGCGGTGAGCACGATCAACCGCCAGAGTGCGAATGTAGTAATCGTTCTCCGTCACCGGTGCGGTCAGCTCCGCCATGCTCTGAAACTTAGCTTTCAGCAGTTCGCGCTCGTCGGCTGGCGTCTGTTGAATCACGCCGAGAAGATCCGCCCGTCGGCGCCGCGCGATCTCTTGGCCGGGAACGCCAATGAACATGCCGGCCGGTTCACTGCCGTCGAACGCGAGTGTCGCTTGCAAGCCACTGAACTCACTCGTGTCGCGCTGCAGCCACGCCGACAGATTCTCGATCGCTCTCTCACTACTGCCGAAGAGCGCGGCGAAGAACTTCGGCCCCGACTCGAAAACCCACTGCGCCATCCGAGGCGCATGTTGTTGCACCGATCCCGCATCCTCGAGGCGAATAAACTCCAACACCATCAGCTTGTCGCTCCGGCGGTCTCGCGCAGGAGGCATACCCCGAGGTGCAGACCAACGCCGTAGTTCGCCACGATGTGCAGCCGGCCTTCCTGGCCGCGGCGCATCTTCGCGAGCGTAATGACGGAATCAGTCGCTCCGCAGTGCGCGCGCTCCGCCATCTCGTCGATGATCGCCTCCGCTTTCGGCAAACGCAGATAGCGGGTCACCATCTTCCAGGTGTCGGGAAAAATATTGGGGTAATGCAGCACCACGTCGTGCGCCGCGAGATCCAGCGACAGACCTTGGGCCAACTCCTGAACCATCTGCACAGTCCGCTTCACAATCTCGACGAGCGGCACCTGCGCGCGGATTGTTGAGTAAAAGCTGACTCCGAGCACCTGGTAATCCCCCGCCGCCCGCTCGACCACAAATGCCGACGCGTGATCGGAAGCAAGGATGCGTTCGCGCACCATATCGAAGTAGTAGTACTCCCCGACGGGCAGCGTGTCGGCCATCACGCAAATCACAGCTTGTGCCTGCGCCGGCTGGAGGACGCCCGCCGCGGTGATGAGCAGCGAAAGGAAACCCGCGCACCCGCTCGCAAACGAACAGAAATAGGGGACGTGATCAAGCTTCACGTCTCGCAGCACAGCAGCGGGAAAGTAGCGGTTGCGCGTCGCGCCGATTTTGTCCTCCGGATCGCGCGCCAATACCGCCGTCTCGCCCTGACAATGTTGAAAGATTACCGACGAGGGCTGCGGCAACTTTCCCAACGCCGCGCGCAGGGGACCAGTCGTCAGGCTAAGCAGGCTTTCATCCTGGCCGAGCCCGCGACTGTAGCGGTAACCCATTTCCCTCAGCGTGTCGGTCGGGCCCACCATCAGACCCTCTGCTTTCAACTGCTCGAGATCGCGACGGACGCTGCCGAGCTGGTGCTCGAGCGCCGAGATATAGAGCGGCGTATCCTGGTAGAAAAAATTCATTCGTGCGTGTGAGGCGCTTAGCGGCTCTGGCGAACCGCCATCGGCACGTCTCCAGGTGCGACGTTGCGCCGCGTTCGTTGCGCGATGCCGATCGTCACCTCGGCTGCGCGTTTTGCGCTACGAAGTCGGAAAGCGGGCCGAGGATCGTCATCTGCTCCGCATCGAGCGCGGCCAAGTCTAACGAGAGGTCGAACTCATCCTCAATCGCGCTCACCATCTCCAGGATGCCGAACGAATCGACGACGCCGTTGAGAAGAAAATCAAAGTCGGCCGGCACCGCCGCTGGGTCCATCCCGACGCCTTCGATTTGTGGGGCATACTTGGTCAGCAAAAACTCCCGGACTCGCTCCGGCGTGAGGTCGTTCATACAGTGGTTTCCAAAATCTGCTGCAAGGCTCTGCGATCGAACTTCCCGTTCGCATTCAGTGGGAAGCGCGGAAGCAGGCGCAGGCTGCGCGGCACCATGTAGGGCGGCAGCTTCGTTTTCACTGCATCCAGCACTGACTTCGTGTCGAGTGCATCGGTCTGCACGAACGCTTCAACGCCATCCGCACCACTCGAAGTCATCGGCCAGCCGAGCGCGACGACACCTTCCACGCCGGACGCTTCGCGAATGCCCGCTTCGATTTCGCCGAGTTCGACGCGATGGCCGAGAATTTTCACCTGATTGTCCATGCGCCCGAGATACACGATCGGTGCGTCATCGTGCGTGCGGCGGACACGATCGCCGGTGCGATAGAAGATGCGACTTTCCCCCGGCGGAACGACAAACGCGCGGCGCGTCTTCTCTTCGTCCTCCCAGTAACCGAGCGTGAGCTGCGGCCCGGTCATGAGCAGCTCGCCGTCGTGACCGACCGGCACTTCGCGCAAGTTCTCGTCGGCGATCAGGACTTCCATTCCTTCAAACGGCTCACCGATTGGCACCACGCCCTGCTCGCATTGCGCTGGTGAACGTTCCGCATCCCAGCGATACGCGGTGCAGGCGATCGTCAGTTCGGTCGGACCGTAGATGTTTTCGACGACCGAATTCGGCGCGGCGGCCGCCCAGTCGATCACCGTCTGCATCGGCAGCGCTTCACCGCAGAAGAGACTGAGGCGCAGCTGCGGATACGCGGCGGGTTTCAGGAGACCCATGCGACGCATGAACACAGCCGTCGAGGGCACTGAAAACCAGATCGTCAGGCCGGAGTCATTGATAAAGCGGTCCGGCTTGAAGATCTGCTTCTGCGTCGGACAGCAGACGCACGCTCCTGTTTCCCAAGCAACGAACATGTCGTGCGCCGACAAATCGAAGGTCAGGTCAAAAGTCTGCGAGCAGCGGTCGCTCTCCGTGATGCCGTAACGCGGCACGACAAAATCGACATAGGCGCGGACGTTTCGTTGCGCGACCATGACGCCTTTAGGGCTGCCCGTGCTGCCTGAAGTAAACAACAGATACGCAATGGCATCGGGCGCGCCTGGGATCGGCTCGAAAGTTTCTCCGCTCGCCATCTCCTTTGCGCCGAGAAACTGGTGGAGCGGCCACCGGGCGGCCAGAGGATCCACATCCTGATGTTCCGGCAAGAGAACCAGGAGCGGGCGAACCACGTCTTTCAGGAGAGCGTCCAATTGCGCGGTGGAAATTTCATCGACCACGAGGGCGCTGCATTCCGAACGCTGCAACATTTGCCGACTGCGCTCCACGGGAAAGGTCCGGTTCAGCGGCACATATCCGTGGCCTCTCAACAGAATTCCGAGCACACCCGCAAATGCGGTAACGGAGCGGTAGGCAAACAGGGCCGTCAAGGCCGGGCCATTGGCGACATCATGCGCGCGCAGAGTGTTGGCGATTCGCGCCGCCAAGTCGTGCAGCGCGGCGTACGAAACCACTGCTCCCTCAACCTCCAGTGCGGGTCGATCGGGAAATTGCGCCCGAGAAGCCAGGAATCCGTCCTGTATCGATCTTTCCAAGGTCATGCCATATCCGAGATTATTTGCGCGTGGCCGAGTTCAGTTTGGGCGCGCACGTTTTCCCTCCGGACGCGAGCAGCAACCTTCGTCTCCCTGAAATAAAAAGCCAAACTCCGAAACATCTGCGACTGGGCCCAGCGATGCATCGGGACGTTGTCCCAACCGAGCTTAAGCTGGCGTGAGCGGAACGAGCCGTCGGGCTTGATCCAGTCCCGCAGGATACCACCGACAACTGTCTCCAGGGTGGACTGCAACTGTGGGAACCGGTCCTGCAAAAGCAGACAAAGATTGATGCACTCCGCGCAATCGTAGAGCTCGCGTTTGTAAACCGTCAGCCGCGGCGCGCGGGAAAATGGCTTCGGCAAGCCATCCGCCGCAAATAAGTTGGAGAGGTAATAGTCCACGCCGCGGGTCAGCGCCTCCAGAGTCGCGGCATCTCCGGTCAGGGTGTGAATCTTGGCCAGTGCTTTCAGCACGAAACAGGTGTGAAAATGGTCGACGAAGTCGCGCACCCCATCGACCGCGTAGAACCACGAACCGTCCGCATTTTGGTTCTCGAGCACGAAGCGGAGGTTCCGGTCGGCGATCTCCCGGTAATCGTCCCTCGCGAACAGGGAAGACGCGCTAGTCAGGAGGAACGCGCGGTAGGCGGCGGCGTTGATCACTCCACCACCGTCGAACGGTGAATAGGAACAACTGCTCGCTTTCTCCGAAGTCGGGAAATCCTTGATATCGGTGGCGGCATGCCGCGCGATGGAGGCGAGGATCTCCTTGTACTCCTCCGCCTTCTTCCCTCCGCTTTTCCTCCGCCCTCCGCCCTCGGTCAGCTTTTCAGATTTCAGCGTTTCAGCTTTTGAATCGTCCGTCCTCTGACCTCTGACCTCTGACCTCTGATCTCCGTCTTCTGTCCTCCGCCAGATTTCATAAACCTGCAAAAAAGCTTCGTACGCGTAAGGCGTGGTGGTGATAAACGGCGTCTGCGCCTTGAGAGTTCCGTTGCGGGTGACCCAATCAAACGGATACCCCCAGCAATATTCCTGAAAGTGCGGGGAGCGGCTCTTTTGCAGCTCGCGCAGAAAATGAACCGCACGTTCCAGATGTTGCGACCGGCCCGTGGCCTCGAAAAGAAAGGCAAATCCCATCGCGTAGTGCGCGTCGGCGATCGGGAATCGCTCGGGGTGGTGAAAGAGATACCGGCCGGCAGGGACGAAGGCTTCAAGGAAGATCATCGGCGCGACCGCCGCGGTGCCGAGAAGTTTGTGCCGGTAATAAAGGGCCTTGGCGCGTCCGCCGATCGGACCCGCAAAAAAGGACTGGTGATCGCGTGACACTTCCCCGTAGCCGTCCAGCCAGGAAGTGAATCGCTCAAGCACAGGGCCGACCTCCTCCTCCGTCGCTGTTGCTGTTGTTGTCATCACCGAGAGAGAACCTGACGTCACGGAAACGCCAATCATCGATTGAAAGTCAACAGCCGGTCGCTCAGGCGGCTCGCGCTGAATAAAGGGGAACGAGGTCGCGGCAAATGTGCTTCCACTGGTATTTCTGTGCTTCAACCCGGATGTCTTCCGGTCGAAAACGCTCCCGGCTGGCAAAGAACTCGCGCAGCGCCTCTCGAATACCGGCCACGTCCGCACTGCGAGCGACGATGCCCATCCGATCTTGCACGAACTCGCGCATCGAACCGACGTCGGTGCTTACGATGGGTAAGCCAAAACGAGGCGCGAGAAAGACCAGGCCGCTCTGATAGATATTCCGATAGGGAAGGCAAAGCACATCGGCCGCCTTGAAGAAAACCTCTCCTTCGTCATTCGGGACAAAGCCTTCGTGTAAACTGATCTGCCCCGCCCGG
>JACDCC010000248.1 GCA_013694595.1 Chthoniobacterales bacterium | reverse complement strand
AGCAATTTGAAATCGCCGCGCGCAGCCCGCCGCGTGCCGATCGCATAATTGAATCCGTGCGCACGCGCGCTCTGATCGATCTCCGACGGTCCAGCTGGGTCCTTTTTTGTCGAAGGCAAATCCTTCTCGGTGAATTGCAGACGACCGTTAGCATCAGTGCTCGCGGCGCGGCTTTGCCCGCCGACCTGAGAAGCGAGCGCGATGAGGCTGATGAGGAGAATGGAATGCAAACCTCTCATTGATCGCCGCGCTTTTCCGCGGGCACGTTCCAGGATTGCATCTTGCCGTCGGCCAGGTTGAGCGCGACCAGGTGCTCGCTCGATCCGGTCACGCCCTTCGCGGTTTGCTGCACGATGCCGTAAAGCAGCAGCCCGCCCGGGCTTTCAAAGCGATTGCGTAGATCGTGGAAGGGCAGTGTGGTGGTCCATTGCGTCTTCAAGTTGTCATCGAGCCGGGTGAGCGCGAGCCGACCTTCCTCATCCAGCCGGGTGCGATGCACGACAAGAAAGCCCGGCGGGTTCTCCACCCGAAGCGCTTCTCGCGTGCCTTGGCGAATGAGCAGCCCCGCGTTCAGGAATTCCGGCGCGCCCGGCATGCGCGTGACGTCGAATAGCCGATCATGCGTGCCTTCAGTGAACTCCTTCGTCTTGCCGATCCGCGCCGACCAGAAGGTGCGTCGCGTCGGCCCGTTGTCCTCATGGACGGTCTCTGGTTTGGGAATGTGATCCCCCCATTCATCGTTTCCCGCCTGGGCGGCTTCCTTCTCCGTGAAAAAGCCCAGCCAACGGCCATCAGGCATGGCCTGCCTAACGAGGAAGTCTTTCGTGTGATACCCGCCATTCCAGCGCGTCGCCATGAACTGGACCTGCCGGAAATAATCGTCGTTAGGCGCGGTATAGGGTTCGGCTGCGAAATCCGAAGCGCGAATCCGAAAACGTCGCGCGTCGGCCGCGATGATCACGACACCGCCATCATAGGCATAGAAATCCAGGTCCTTAGGAATTAGATCGCGCAGGTCCGGATTGCGCTCCTCGATCGTTTTTCGATCCGCCAGCGTGGTTGCGTCTTTGCTCGAAACCGCAACCGGTCCGTCGTTCAAGAACAACCAGACCACTTCACCCTCCTGTCCGAGGAGCCGGCCCTGCGCGTTGTGACCGCCGACGTCGTCCTTCACCGTGAGTAGACGTTTTTTCCAGATCCGATCCGCAGTTGCCGGATCGTGCGCCTGCAGATCGAAATGGTAATAGATCTCGGTGACCCATTTGCCGATCGAGCGACTCCCGCCGCTGATATGGCGGCTGCGTTGCTCCTCCTGTTTCTGCAAAAGCCAGAATCGCGGCTCCCCACCTTCTTTCACCAACGCCGGCGGCCCTTCTCGCTCCGGCGGACGGAAACTGCTTCTGCTGCACCCTGAGCAGACGCCGAGAAGAGAGATCGCGCCCACGAGCGCGACGGCTCTCCGGTAGAATCCGATCGCAGGGAGCAGATGTTTGTTCATTCGTTAGGGGTGAAGCTGGCGATAACGTTGGCCCTCACGAAAAGTCTAACAGCGGAGGCATGGAGGTTGACAATCTTAATTGCGCGAACTGCGCAGCGGAACCTTGGTGTTGATGCACTACAGATCGTGGCGATTCATGGCAATGTCGGTGCCATGGCACGGAAGGCCGACGCGATCCTTTGGTGGTCACGAGGCGGTGCCAATCGGCGCGGCCGATTTGAACACCTCAAAACGAGAACGACGACGGCGCACGGGCGGATCATCGTCGTGAAGAGAAGCAGAACGGCGGTGCGGTGCATGAGGCTTGTCCGCCGCACAGTCAGCGAGTTATCGTCGCGAACATGGCAGCTGCCACCGTGGCCCAGTGTCTCGCCGCAGTCCCCGCGGATCGCTGCGCAGCGGTCAGCGCCGTGCGCAAGAGGATCAATGAGAACCTGCCGACTATCACTGCCTGCAGCGTGAAGTAATAAGGAGGAATGCAGAAGGAAGAAAACAATCTGCGCGGGGCTTGGTTCCTACATCTCATCGGTTCTGTTTGGGCTGTAGAACATCGAGAGGCGCTATACGTGGGTACGTATAGCATTGAGGCTCCGGCGTGTGCGGAGTGGTCAGGCATTCGCTAAGCGCGAATAGCGTTCTCGACTGCGCTGCGTGCGAGATCGTGCGGCGCAGCGCGGCCTTGCTCCCACTCCTGCAGGGTTCGCTTCGAGATCTGCAAGCGCAGCGCTGCCTCGCTTTGCGAGAGATCTTCCCGTCCCCTCCACGCTCGCAACCGGGCTGCGAACGTTTCGATCGCAGTGTTCTGATGCTGAAGATGCGACGGCCGTGTTCCGTAAGCCATTCGGTGTATGCTATACGTGAGTCACGTATAGAGACAAGCGCGATCGAAAAACCGACAACCGGCGCACCGAGGAGTTACACGTGGTCACGTATAGCGCAGCGGCAATTTGGGTATGACAAATCGTTGCCAATCTTCCGCCTCGACCCGCCAGCGCGCGATGATCGTCTTCGCCTCGCGCCAGCGCTTGCTTCGCCCGCACATCCTGGTGCCGGAATAACGCCAGCAACCCGCCAAACGCGACACCCACAGCGCCGAAGAAGATTAGGGCACCTCGGACGCCCGCTGTGTGGGCCGGGCCCAGCCAAAGCCACGTGAGCGAGAGCGCTCCCAGGCCGAGACCAGAGCCCAATCGTTCGCCAGCGATGTGGATCGCGCATGCTTCACCCGCACAATGATCAGCAGACAGCCGCCACTCAAGCTCGGCGTATATCTCACCCGGCGCGCGGTCAGATCAATCTTTGCACGGTCACAGGATGGAGGCCGAGGAGGTTCGGTCGTGCCGGTGAGCGCGTGTAAAAGTCCGAGCCGGACCGGCATCGGTGAGCGGACAGCTCTCGTCGCCGCGCGGATGGTTCTGCGGCACGTCGCGCCTGGCTTCGTGCATTCACGTGATGACGATCAGCTCGTGACCGACCTCCATTCCCAAGAGTGTCTCGGCAAATTGTGGTTCGATCGCGGCGCCTCTGCACGGCCCTGCACTGTCGATCGGATGAAGCCGACCGGCTCAAGCGCGTAAGAGTTCATCCGGGCAACGTTGTTTACCTTTTCTCCGACACAACTCAAACGCCGGACAGGGCTCCGCGAGCTGAGCGCCAACGCTCCGGACTTTTGCCAGCACCGAACCTTCGGACTTGAAACGAGCAGAAACGACCCGCATCCGCTCAATCCCAAAAGGCGCGAACCGCAGGCGCGTGAACCCGCTGCTTACGATATTTCTTGCCGATCTTTTGGGCGGTCGGAGACTGCGGACCGAGACATAAGCAGCCCTGGCAAATGCGACACGGAAATGATGAAAAAGACCAATTCTAAGAAAAACCAACGCGGCGAAAGTCGCAGCCGCAAAGTCGAGCAGCTCG
>JACDCC010000226.1 GCA_013694595.1 Chthoniobacterales bacterium | reverse complement strand
AGCGGGCGTCTCGCCTGCTCGATCCCATCGGCTTCGTAACGCGCCGCGTGAAACCAGGCGAGACGCCCGCTTGCCACACAGCCGAGACGGCCGTGCTCCGCTTCGTTGGCGCGTTTCAGTGTCTGTGCCTGCGATAAGGCGAATCCCCTTGCGAGGATTCGAGGCGAATTGAACCTTGCGCCATGAGCACACTGCCATCGTCCTACGCGCATCCCGAGGCTCTCGTCGAAACCGGTTGGCTGGCGGAGCATCTGAACGACGACGGCATCCGCATCATCGAGTCGAATGAGGACATTCTCCTCTACGACACCGGCCACATTCCCGAGGCGGTGCATATCGATTGGCGATCCGATCTGCAGGACCCGCTCATCCGCGATTACATCGCGCCGGAGAAATTCGCGGAGCTCTGCAGCCGGAATGGCATCACGCCCGACACCACCTGCATTTTCTACGGCGACAAAGCGAACTGGTGGGCCACGTACGCGCTCTGGGCTTTCCGCTTGTTCGGACACGAGAAGGTAAAAGTGCTGAACGGCGGCCGCGACAAATGGAAAGCAGAGGGCCGCCCCTCCACGCGCGAGGTGCCGAAATATCCGCAGACGACATACCCGGTGCCGCCGAAGCGCTTCGACGCAGAGATTCGCGCCTTCGCGGACGACGCGCTGAAGCAAAGCAAAGCCGGCAAGCCGTTGATCGATGTGCGTTCGCCGGGCGAGTTTCGCGGCGAGATCACGCACATGCCCGAGTATCCGCAGGAGGGTGTGTTGCGCGGCGGCCATATTCCCGGCGCAAAGAGCGTGCCTTGGAAAACAGCGACGAACGACAACGGCACCTTCAAGTCTGCCGAGGAACTGGCGAAGATTTACCTGCAGGACTGCGGGATCACGCCGGAAAGGGAGACGATTGTCTACTGCCGGATTGGTGAACGCTCCAGCCACACCTGGTTTGTGCTGACGTATCTGCTGGGGATCGAGAACGTGCGGAACTATGACGGCTCGTGGACCGAGTGGGGGAACCGAGTCGGCATGCCGATCGAGCGGAGTTAGTTCGTCTACTATCGACCAACGCGTGCGTCCGCGCAGCACGGCACCGCGCCGTCGGAGCGTGCATCGCTCCCGCTCCGGACGTCCCGCGCCGCGCCCGCACCCCCTGTTGTCATTCCGACCGAAGCGAAGCGCAGCGGAGGAATCCCGCGGCGGAACGAATGACGACGGCAGTCGGATATCTCGGCTTCGCTCGACATGACAAAAGGCGCGACTGAGACTTAACTTGACGTTCCTGATGAGCAGTTACCCGCCGAAGCTAAACAACATCATCAACCTCTTCGAGATGCTGCCCGAAGTGGAGCGGCGTGAAACGCTGGTCTCGTACGCCGACAGCGCGAAGAAACAGGAGCCGCGTGAAGGTGAGAAGTTCGATCTGGAGGACGTCCGCAAGGACGAGGAATGCGCGGATACTGTGGGCGTTTACCTGCACGTCGACGACGAAGGCAAGGCGCACTTCAGAATGACGCTCGGCCCCGAGGTGCAAACCCTCACCCGCGCCATGACCGCCATCCTCTGCAAAGGCCTCGACGGCGCCACCCCGCAGGAAATTCTCGATCTGCCGAGCGACTTCGTGACTCGCATCGTCGGAGCCGAACTGGTGCGCGTTCGCAGCCAGACGACCTACTACATCCTCACGAGGATGAAAGGCGTGTGTAAGGTTTACCTCGACCGCCAGCGCAAAACCGCAGGAGCGGCCGCCGCCTGAGCCCCCAAGCTGCCTTTCTGTGAAGATGACCCAGGGGTAATCCCTGCCGGGGAGCGCAGGCTGCCAGCCTGCTGCATCCGGCAGCTTGCCGGATGCAGCTTGCACGCGTGGCCCGGTCCACCAGGGAAGCACGTTCCTGCAGCGGCCGCGCCGAAGTGTTTTCGGCAGGCTGCCGAAAACTGCAGGCTGGCAGCCTGCGCTCCCCAGACCGGAAGCTGGGATCGCAGTGAAGGAATTCTCACGCCATCTCCCGTTCCTTGCGTTCAGCCTTGCTCAACATGACAGCAGGCGAACCCGGCTGCGCCAGCCCGGCAGAAAGGACTTATAGAGGTTGATTACGTAAACTCGGCGGCTGGCCAAATAACCTTCGCCTGCGCAATGAGCACGCGGAGGTGGTCATCACGCTCGATGTTGGCCCGCGGATCATTTCCTACCGCACCACCGGCGGCGAAAACGCCTTCCAGA
>JACDCC010000186.1 GCA_013694595.1 Chthoniobacterales bacterium | reverse complement strand
GATTTGAGGCTGACCGGCACCGGTCTGGAGCCGAAGCTCGACGGCACCGCGACCGCCAACGACCTCGTCCTCTCGCTCCCTTTCAGTCGGCTGCACGTCCGGCGAGGCACGGCCTACTTTTCTCCCGACGGAGCAGTCATGAATCCGCGGCTCGACATCAGCGCGGTCTCGGAGGTGCGCGATTACCGGATCAACGTCTACATCTACGGCACGGCGGAAGACCCGAAGACGACGTTCTCCAGTCAACCGCCACTGCCGCAGGAAGAGATCATCGCGTTGCTGGCGACGGGTGCGGCGTTCGAGGAGCTGACCGGCAACGCGAACGTGGTCGCAGGCCGTGCCGGTTGGCTGCTTCTGCAAAAGCTTTACCGCAAGGTGTTCGGCGGCGGCGACCCCGGCGAGCGAGGGGAGAACGACTTTCTCGAGCGCTTCGACGTGAATCTCGGTCCCGTGGATCCGCAGACCGGAGCGCAGTCGATCGTCACTCGATTTAAGATCGATGAGAACTGGGTGCTAATCGCCACCAGCGGGATTGGTGGTGGTGTGCAGGGGAAGGTGAAATACCTAATCCGCTTTCGCTGATCCGCCGATGGGTTCACAGCCGCAGGAATTGCGACGCCGACTCGCCCGATTTTCGCGGTCGCCGCGCCTTATCGACTCGGCAGCGTTCGCAAACGGCTGCTGGTGCTGCTGCTCGGTGTGACTCTGGGTGTCATGGCGGCCGGCGACACGTTTGGGATCGCGTCGGTGGGATTGGCAACACGGCGATTTTCGCGACTCACATGATGCTGCTCTACGGCACCTATCGCGCAGGTGGGCACCCCGCATCGATTCCGTCGTGCAGGCGGACTGGCGGTTCTTTACGCGATGGGTTGAGCGGGGGTTCTACGGAGCCGTCGAGTTCATTTAAAATGTGTAATGCGGCGCTGATTCGATCCCTCGCACGGCTGTGCACGCGCGGTAAGTTCGATTCTTTTACGCAGGCAATAGGTCTGCGGAAAGCGATGCAGATTGGACGACTTTGGCCCGATTGCGCGCCGCGCTTCTGCCGAAGCGGCAGGACGCGGCATTCGCGCAGGCGTTCCGCGAGTTTACATCGCTCTGGGGTCGGCCGTGGAGAACGCGTGCTGCCGCTCGGAGCTGCTGCATGCGCTCTTGTTTAGCGCTTCGCGAGATCGACGTTAGGCGCAATGGCAGCTCTCCACGATCGCTCTTCGCAGCACCGCAGCAGATTGCTGCGCAGGTCCGGCGGCTTTGCCGTTGTCGTGCTGATGAGCGGCTGCGCGGGCGAACAGTCGGCGCTCAATCCGGCGGGGCGAGAGGCGGAGTGGATCGCCGATCTTTTCTGGTGGATGGCTGGCGGGGCGGTCGTGGTGTGGCTCGGGATGGTGGCACTGACGGTCTACGCATTGCGCGGCGGGAAGAGCGCGAACCCGAAATGGTTCATCATCGGCGGCGGTGCGATTTTTCCCACCGTCGTCCTCGCGGTGCTGCTGGTTTACGGGCTCGCAATGTTGCCGCCGTTGATCGCGCCGGCGCCGCCTGGGAGTTTGAAGATCGCGGTCACGGGCGAGCAATGGTGGTGGCGCGTGCGTTATCAGCCAGCGGGCGAACAGGAAGTCGTGCTCGCAAACGAAATCCGCCTGCCGGTGAATGAGCCGGTGGAGTTCGAACTCGATAGCCCCGACGTCATCCATTCATTTTGGATTCCGTCGATCGGCGGCAAGATGGACATGATCCCGGGCCGCAAGACGCGGCTGACGCTGAACCCGACGCGCACCGGCACATTTCGCGGCCAGTGTGCGGAATATTGCGGGACTTCTCACGCGCTGATGGCGTTCTATGTCGTGGTAATGGAGAAGGCGGAGTTCGCGCGATGGCTTGAGCAGCAACGCGCGCCTGCTGCACCGGCGGCCGCGACCGCACAGCTGGAGATGCGCGGGCGCGATGCGTTTTTCACGAATGGTTGCGCGGCTTGCCACGCCATCCGCGGCACGGAAGCGAACGGCGTCGTGGGACCTGATCTGACGCACGTCGGCAGTCGCGTCAGTCTCGGAGCGGGCATTTTGCCTAACGAGACTTCGGCGTTCCGTCGCTGGATCGAGCACACGGACAAGGTGAAGCCTGCCGTACTTATGCCGCACTGGAACATGCTCCCGCCGGAGGAGCTCGATGCGCTCGCAGCTTATCTCGAATCGCTGAAATGAACACGCCGCCGACAGACCCGGAACCGCTCGCGCACGAGCCGCCGCAGGAATTGCAGCGAGCCCAGGAAGCACGGCTCGCGAAGGTGTGGGAGACGCCGAAAGGATGGCGCTATTGGTCGGCGGTGAACAACACCGTGGTCGGCGTCTGGTACACGGCGACCGCGTTCAGCTTCTTCGCGTTCGGTGGAATTCTCGCACTGCTGATTCGCATTCAGCTTGCCGTTCCCGGCAACGACTTCCTCTCCGCCGAGATGTACAATCAGGTCTTCACCGTGCACGGCTCGGTGATGATGTTTCTCTTCGCGATTCCGGTTTTCGAATCGATCGCGGTGATCTTTTTGCCGCAGATGCTCGGCGCACGCGATCTTCCGTTTCCGCGACTCTCTGCCTTCGGTTACTGGTGTTTTCTGCTGGGCGGCATTTTTCTTAGCGGCTCGATTTTCTTCAATGCGGCGCCGCGCGGCGGCTGGTTCATGTATCCGCCGCTTACGTCGACATATCAGTCCGGCATCGGCGCGGACATGTGGCTGCTTGGCTTCTCATTCATCGAGATCGCCGCGATCGCCGCGGCGGTGGAGCTGATCGTCGGCACGTTGAAATGCCGGCCGCCGGGCATGCGGATCAACCTGATCCCGCTCTACGGCTGGTACGTGCTCGTCGCGGCTGCGATGGTGCTCTTCGCCTTCCCGCCGTTGATCGCCGGCAGCATGCTGCTCGAGCTGGAACGCGCGTTTCACTGGCCGTTCTTCAATCCATCGGGCGGTGGCGATCCGCTCCTCTGGCAACACCTCTTCTGGCTCTTCGGGCATCCCGAGGTTTACATTATCTTCCTGCCGTCGATCGCGATGGTGGCGATGATCGTGCCAACTTTCGCGCAGCGTCCGATCGTCGGTTACACGTGGGTCGTGCTGGCGGCTGTCGGCACCGGATTTCTGAGCTTCGGGCTGTGGGTGCACCACATGTTTACCACCGGGCTGCCGGGCGTGTCGTTAGGCCTGTTCTCCGCCGCTTCCGAAGCAGTGGCGATCCCGACCGGCGTGCAGATCTTCTGCTTCATCGCCACGCTCGCCGCGGGTCGCCTCGTCCGGTCGGTCCCGATGCTCTACACGCTCGGCGGGATCGCGATTTTCATTCTCGGCGGCTTAACGGGAGTGATGGTCGCGCTCGTGCCGTTCGATTTTCAGGCGCACGACACCTTCTTCGTCGTCGGCCACTTGCATTACGTGCTGATCGGCGGCGCGGTGTTTCCGATCATCGCCGGCTGCTATTATTTCTTCCCGCTCATCCAGGGCAAAGCGCTCTCCGATCGGCTCGGCAAGATCGCCTTCTGGTTCATCTTCGCGGGATTCAACATCGCGTTTCTCCCGATGCATTTCACCGGCCTGCGCGGAATGCCGCGGCGCGTTTTCACTTATCCGGCCGATCTCGGATTCGATCTCCTGAACATGATGTCGACGATCGGCGCGTTCATCCTCGGCGCGGGTCTGGCGATCGTGGCGTGGGACATCATTCGTCCGAAAGGCAAACAGCCGTACGCCAAGCGCAATCTGTGGAATGCCGGCACGCTCGAGTGGTTACCCAAAATGCCGCCGGGCAGCTGGAGCGTGCGATCAATTCCGGAGATCGACAGCCGCTATCCGCTTTGGCAGCAGGAGAATTTTGTCCGCGATGTCGACCAGGGCCGCTTCTACCTGCCCGACGCCGAGGAAGGGAAGCGCGAGACGCTGGTGACGAGCGTGATCGATGCGAAGCCGGAGCAATGCCTGCGCTTGCCGGGTCCGAGTTTCATCCCCGCGCTCGCGGCGGTGACGATGGGCGGCTTCTTCATCCTCGGCACGTTTTACCTTTGGACGCCGGCGTTGATCAGCGCCGTCATCGCGATCGGTGTGATCCTGTATTGGCTGTGGGTCGGCACGGCGTGGATTCCAGAGAAGGAGGAAAAGAATGTCGGGCTCGGGCTGACGCTGCCGATCTATCGCTCCGGGCCTGCTTCGGTCGGCTGGTGGGCGATGTTCATCACGATGCTCGCGGTGTTGACTGCGTTCATCTCGCTAG
>JACDCC010000181.1 GCA_013694595.1 Chthoniobacterales bacterium | reverse complement strand
TGCGCGACAAAGGCATCATGAACGTCAACGGGCGCGATCGGGGCGACCTCCTCGCGCGCTTGATTGTCGAAGTCCCGTCGCGTCTGAACGCCGAGCAGCGCCAGAAGCTGGAGGAATTCGCCGAGCTCTGCGGCGAGGAAAACACCCCGCTGCACAAGAGCTTCTTCGACCGCGCGAAGGAATTCTTCCGGTAGGCTGAGCCGCAGGATGTGAAGGCGGCGTCGTCTGCCTGTCTCGGCCGCAACCGCTCGCCCCGCCCACAGCTTCCCCTTAGTTCAACGTTGAACGTTGAGCGTTGAGCGTTGGACGTTGAACGTTTCCCCTTTCCGGCCCCAATGCACCGCTTCTACCTCCCGCCCGCCGAGTGCCACCCAGACGCCCTCCGCCTCACCGGCACGGAGGCCCACCACGCCCGCAACGTCCTCCGCCTCCAGCCCGGTGCGAAAGCCGTTCTCTTCAACGGCCGCGGCCGCGAGATCACTGCGGAAGTCACCGGCCTCGCCGGGCGCGACGTCGACCTCCGGAAGCTCCACGAGGCTACCACACCGCCGTTGCGTTGCCGAATCACCCTCGGGCAGGCGATCCCGAAAGGGAAAAACATGGACTTCATCGTGCAGAAAGCGGTCGAGATCGGCGCCGCCGAGATCGTGCCGATCGTGTCCGATCGCACCATCGTGCGCCTCGCCGACGACGAAGCGGCGCAAAAGCAGCTAAAATGGCAAACGGTCGCGATCGAAGCGGCCAAGCAATGCGGCCAGAATTGGCTGCCGGAAGTGCAAACGCCGCGCCCGCTGGCGCAGTTCTTCGGTGAACGGCCCGCGTTCGACCTGCAGCTCATCGGCTCCCTCCAATCCGACGCACTCCACCTGAAGCAGATCCTGGCCGAATACTCCGCGGCGCACACCGGCAGCCGCCCGACGAGCGTCCTGATGCTGATAGGCCCCGAAGGCGATTTCACCCCCGCCGAGCTAAACGTCGCCCGTGCCCACGGCTGCCGCCCGATCACCCTCGGGCCCATCATTCTGCGGGTGGAAACGGCGGCGATTTACTGCCTTAGCGTGTTGTCGTACGAGCTGCTGGGTTTTGAACGCTAGGATCAGGCTGCAGGGCTCAGATTAAGTCACGACCCGCCGGGAAGCACTGCAAACCTGCACGGTCGGTGCCGGAGCGTGTGTGGAGCGGTTTACGAGCAACGAGCGAGGCCGACGGGGCGCCTCGCACTCTTCAGCCGTTCGCTCTGCGCCAAGGACAAGGGCGACGGATCTACTTGGTCTTCTCAGCCGGCGACGGCTCGGGTTTCTCGTAGGTGACGCGCCAGATGGTGCGGTTCCCGTCTTCGCTGAAGAGCAGGCTGCCGTCTTGCGCCACCGTCACTCCGACGGGCCGGCCCCAGACGTCCCCCTCGGGCGTGACAAAGCCGGTGACGAAATCTTCGTAATCGCCGCGCGGCTTTCCGTTTTTCTCGAACGGCACTCGCACAATCTTGTACCCGGTGCGACGCGTCCGATTCCATGAGCCGTGGAAGGCGGTGAAGATGTCGCCTTTATATTCAGATGGGAATTGGTCGCCGTCGTAGAAGGTGAGATTGAGCGAAGCGGAATGGCTCTGCACGAGCACGTCCGGCACGAGAACTTTATCGGCCAGCTCGGGCTTCTTGCCTTTGTGCCGCGGGTCCTGGTTTTTGCCGAGATAGTACCACGGCCAGCCGTAGAAGCCGCCGGGTTCAACGCGGCTGATGTAGTCGGGCACGAGGCCATCGCCGAGCTCGTCGCGCTCGTTCACGCTCATCCAGAGGTCGTTCGTGCCGGGGCGGAATTTGATGCCGACTGCGTTACGCACGCCCCAGGCGAACACTTTCTGGCCGGTGCCGTCGGGGTTGAACTCGAAGATGCGGGCGCGGTTTTCTTCATCCTCGTCATCGGAGACGTTCGAGAGCGAACCGATCGAGACGTACATCTTGCTGCCGTCCGGCGAGAAGGTGATGTCGCGCGTCCAATGCCCGCCGCCCCGCAGCAATCCCCCGCCGGAGAGCTCGGCGCCGAGTTTCTCCACCGGACCACGCGCAACGAGGTCGCCATTGACGTAAGGGAACCGGACGACGCCGTCGGTGTTTGCAACGTAGAGATACTGCGGCTCCGGGCCGGGCGGGTAGAACGCAATCCCGAAGGGGTCGTTGAGGCCGCTCTCGGTGAAGGTCTCGGTGACATTCGGTTTGCCATCGCCATCGGTGTCGCGCAGGACCTTGATCATGTCGGCGCGGCTTTCCGTGACGAAGATGTCGCCGTTCGGCGCGGTCAGGAGGTAACGCGGGTTGCGCAGTCCGGCGGCGTATTGCTCGATCCGGAAGCCTGCCGGCACCTGAAGCTGCGCGCCGTCGGGACGTTCGACTTTGTTCGGGCCGTTGTTGACGGACTCGGTCGCGTAAGGCGCGGGCAAATCGTGGATCGTGATCTTGTGACGGACGCCGGGCGCGTCTTTGGTCCAATCGGCTTCCACGGCCGCTTTGCCGGTGAGAACGCGCTGCGCGGTGAGCGGAGAGGGGACGAGCAGCAGCCCGCCGCCGAGAATAACCGCAGCGGCGGCGATGGTCCGGCGGCGCCGGCCGCAGAAGGAATGGCCCATGTGTGTAAGTTGATTCGAACGATGGTCACGCGGCAGATGCAAGCGATCCCCGCTGGGCGTCAATGATCGCCCCCGTGAAAGGACCTGACGCCTCCGAGCCGTGATCGCAGGCGGCGCGGGATCGTTTGCGGTTTTAGTAAATGTACGGCTCGGAGAGGGGAAAGGCGTTTCGAAGCAGCTCGATCCGCGGGGGAGCCTCTTCCGCTAAAATCACCTCGACGACGTCGAAGCGGAAGAGGATGTCGGGATTATCAAGCATCCGCAACCAGGCAAGGGCGCCGCGCGAGATGCGCTTCTGTTTTTGTTTGTCCACCGCATCGAGCGGGCGGCCAAAATCTTCGCGCGTCCGTGTTTTCACCTCCACGAAGACGAGCGTGTCGACATCGCGGCAGACGATGTCGATCTCGCCGCCGCTGCGGCCGCGGAAGTTCCGGTAGAGAATCTTGAACCCGTGCCGGCGCAGGTAGCGACAGGCTAATTTTTCACCGCTGGCGCCGCGCTCAAGATGGCGGGCGGTGGAGCCAGAGAAGCGCTTCCGCCAGCGCTCCGAAAAGGAGGCGATGGATTGCACGAGCCCGGATGTCATTTTCCTCCCCGCTCGGTCAGGCAGAATGGACAGCATCCATTGAGTGAATCTCCGCAGTCGGCGCGACTGGCAGCGCGGCTTCTATGCCGCCCATCGTGTTCATTCTGTCTGGTGCTCCGCTGTTCTTGCGCACGAAGCCGAACAGCGGTTGCGCCACCGGTTCGAACGATCGGCGGTGGATCGGGCACGGGCCGAGCTCGTGCAGCCGTGTGAGATGCAGTTCGGTGCCGTAGCCCTTGTGCTGGCTGAAGCAATACTCCGGGAAGCGCGCGCAGAATTCCCGCATCATCATGTCGCGCGTGACTTTCGCGATCACGCTCGCCGCGGCGATGCTGAGGCTGTAGCAGTCGCCGTCGACGACGGCGGTTTGAGGGAGCGGGAAGGGGAACACCGGCAATCCGTCAATCAACGCGTGGTCCGGTTGGGCGGCGAGAGCCGCGACCGCTTCGCGCATTGCCTTGTGAGTGGCGCGGAGGATGTTGAGGTGATCGATCTCGACGGAGTCGACGATGCCGACGGCCCAGGTGATCGACGTGTTTTCGGTAAGATCGTGATAGATGTCCTCGCGTCGCTCCGGCTGGAGCTGCTTCGAGTCGTTTAGCCGTTTGTGCCGGAATTTTTCCGGGAGCACGACGGCAGCCGCAACAACTGGACCAGCGAGGGCACCACGGCCCGCTTCGTCGACGCCTGCAATGCTAGGGAAGCCGAGGGCGCGGATTTTACGTTCGTGGCGAAATCCGCAGCGGCGCATCTGCGGCAGTCTATCAACAGATCGCGCACATTTTCACGGCTTATTTCCGTGAGCGGAGCGCTGACGCTCGCAGACCCGCATCGCTGGACCGCTATTCGCGGACCGCGGTCGCTTCCTTGCCCTTGCGGTCGCGGAGGTAATTCAGCTTCGCGCGGCGCGCGCGGCCGGCTTTCTCGATCTCTACCTTCGCGATGCGCGGTGAGTGGATCGGGAAGACACGCTCGACCCCTTCGCCATAGGAGATACGGCGGACGGTGAAGCTTTCGTTGATGCCGCGGCCCTTCCGGCCAATCACGATCCCCGCAAAAATCTGGATGCGCTCTTTGTCGCCTTCGCGGACCCGCGTGTGCACCCGGACGCCGTCTCCGACCTTGAAGTTGGTGATGTCGGTTTTCTGCTGCTCTTTTTCGATTGCGTCAATGATCGTGCTCATAGGGTCCTTTTACCTGCCGGGCAGGCGGGCGGGCGTTCATTCTGGCGCGGAAGGAGCGTGAAATCAAACGGGAATGCTCCACGTCGGGGCGCGAATCGAACAGGGCGCGCGGTTGTGCTTTCACGCTCCGCCGCTATAATCCGACCGCAGCTGCGCCCGTAGCTCAATTGGATAGAGTGACAGCCTCCGAAGCTGTAGGTTGCGCGTTCGAGCCGCGCCGGGCGCATTCTGGAAACGCTGAAATTTCAGGTTCTCAGCTTTTCAGTTGTCAGGATTTTTCTACGCGAGCGCTTCGACCCGGCCGAGCAGATCTTTTTTGCTCGTCATCCCCGTTACCTGATCGACGACCTGGCCATTTTTGAAGAACAGCAGCGTCGGGATCGCGCGGACGTTGTACTTAAACGAGAGGCTCTGGTTTTTATCGATGTCGACCTTCCCGATCTTCACGGTGCCGGCTTTTTCGGTCGCGATTTCGTCGAGGAGCGGCGCGATCATCTTACAAGGGCCGCACCATTCCGCCCAGAAATCTACCACCACCGGCACGCTGCTCTGGGTGACTTCGGCTTCGAAATTGTTTTCGTCGATCGTAACAGTGTCTGAGTTCGCCATAAGATTAGGAACCAAAGTAGTTCCAAATCTGAATAAGCAAAGTGACTCCGGAGATCGTGCAGATGATGGCGGCGATTGGTGTTGGGACGGCGTCCAGCGCGTCGAAGATTGAAGGTGCTGCGGCAGGTTTCGCCGCCGCTGGGATGATCGCCGGCTTGATGGTGCTCAGGGGCGCGCTGTGAACCTTAGCCGGTGGCGCGGGCATCAGCGGCTGCGTCTTGGTCATCTTCGCGGCTGGCGTCGCTGCAGCGGCTGGCGGCGGTAGAATGCCAATTCGCGCGGTTTCCTTCTTTGGCCCTGCTTCCGAGCCGGAGCCGGGGTAGCTCGAGGGCGCGGCTGCGACGGAGCCGGAGGCTTTGGCTGGCGGGATGATGCGCGGCGGCGGCGGCAGCACCCGCGGGCGTGGCGGCATCACGGGAGGTGCAGGAGCCGCGGATCCTGCGGCGGCGTCCGCTGCAGAGGGAGCGCCCGGAGCGACGGAAGAGGGAAAGCGCGGCCCGGCTGCTAGCGGGGCAGGGGGTCGAAACGTGGGCGGGCGAACAGCGGTGCCCGAACCAGTCGGCATCGGCGGGCGCGCCATCGGCGGCCGCACGACCGGACCTGACGGCGCTGCGGGTCTTGGCGGCAGCGCGCGCTTCGGAGCTTGTGGTGCCAGCGAGGAGCCGCCGAGCAAAGACGGCGGCGGCGGCAATGTGATCCGCGCCGTCTCTTTCGACTGGCCGCCGCTCGCCGCTAGCGTTGACGGGGGAGGAGGAAGCGAGATGCGAACGGTCTCTTTTTTCGGTTCGTCCATATTACCCGTCGGTAGGATCCGGCCGGGCACAAAATTGCGGAAAACGATAACATTGTCACTCTCAAACTTGGCGGCGCAGCTCGTTCGCCGACGCTGCGGAAACGCGGGCTGACAGCCCGTCAGGCGAGCAGGTCGTAGCCGCGGCTGCCGGTGATTCTGCGGGAGATGAATTCGCCGACGGGAGCCGCTTCGGAAAGCACCACTGTGGCGTCCACGTCGGGCGCATCCGCTTCACCCCTCGCGACCAGTGGTTGGTCGACGAGGAGCTTCATTTCCGTCCCGATGCGCGACGCAGCGATCTCGCGCGCAATCTGTTGCTGCAGGGTCATGGCCCGGCGATAACGGGCGTTCTTCACCCGCGTCGGGACCTGGTCGAGCATGCGGCCGGCGCGTGAGCCTTCCTCCTGCGAGTATTTGAAAATGCCGAGCCGCTCGAACCGCACCCGCGCGATGAAATCGAGCAGCGTCTCGAATTCCGCGTCCGTCTCGCCGGGAAAACCGACGATGAACGTCGTTCGAATAGCCACACCGGGAATGCCTGCGCGGATCGCAACGATGAGGTCTTCGATATGCTGGCGACTCGTCTCCCGGCGCATCCTGCCGAGCATCGCATCATCGATGTGCTGCAGCGGCATGTCGATGTAGCGAGCGACCTTATCGCATCGCGCGATGGTCTCGATGAGCTCGGCGCTCCAGTGCGCCGGATGCGTGTAGAGCAACCGCACCCAGAAATCGCCGGGGATCTGTTGCATCTCGCGCAACAACGCCGCCAGCGTCGGCCCGCGGGCAGAATCCACCGGCTGACGCGGCCCCGCCTTCTCTTCCCAGAGATCCATGCCGTAGTAGGTGGTATCCTGGCTGATCAAATTGATCTCTTTCACCCCCTCCGCGACTAATGAGCGGACCTCCGACAACACCGAGGCGGGCGGGCGGCTCCGGTGGCGCCCGCGCATCTGCGGGATGACGCAGAAGCTGCAGGGGTGATTGCAACCTTCCGCAATCTTCAAGTATGCGCTGTGCGACGGAGTCAGACGAAAACGCGGCGTGTCGTAGTTCGGAACGTACGTCGAGCGGCGTGAAACCAGATCGAGCGGATCCGCTTCTGCGGCGGATGGTCCCGCGGCGAGGACGCGTCGCGCGATTGCTCCCAGATCGCTCACCTGGTCGAGCCCGATGAAAGCATCGACCTCCGGCAATTGCTCGCGCAGCTCCTTCGAAAAACGCTGCGACATGCATCCGCTCACGATCAGCTTTTGCCCCGGCTTCTTCGCGAGGCCGCGCTGCTGATGCGCATCAAGAATGGCGTCGATCGACTCTTCCTTCGCGGAGTCGATAAAGGCGCACGTGTTGACGACGAGGAGGTCCGCTTCCTCAGCGTGCGCGGTGATCTGCATGCCGTGCTGGAGCACGCTGCCGAGCATGATCTCCGCATCGACTAGGTTCTTGGCGCAGCCAAGGCTGATCATGCCGACCTTGGGCGTGGCGGAACCTTTTCGGCGCTCGGGGACGGCCGCTACAGGTGCTTCGGGCACGGCTTTACTCCAGCCGGACGTCGGCGTCGCCGCGCGTAATGACCTTGCCGTTTTTGCGGATTTCGACCGCCGCGGGATCAAGAACCTTCACGGCAATTTTTTGGCCGCGAAGTTGCAGCGGCGCCTCGGAAATATTGAGCCATCGCTCTACCGCCGGACCGCCTCCTCCATCCACGATGACTCGCACGTAGGTCTTCCGCAGCGGGCGAATGTCGAAATTGTTTACGGCCGCCGGCTCAGCCGCCGCAGCGCTCTGTGGCTGCACAAGATCCTCCGGATGCACCGGTTCGGCGCGACGGATCTCGGGTTCCTCCGCTGCTGCGGGCGTCGGCGCAGATGCAGCCACGGTGGATTGCCCGGTGGCGATTGGTGGCGAGACTGCCGGCGCCGCGGTTGGTAGGGTTCCAACCGATTGCGGATCGGCCGCGATGACAGGCGCGCTCGGAGCGGGAGTTTCATCCGCCGCGAGTGCGCGCGGCGCTGTGACCGGCGCCGCCGTGGCTGCGGCAGAGCTGGGCGGCGTCGCAGGCGCTTGTCCCAGAGCCTGCGCATCGCGTGGTGTGGCTGGCGTGACTCGCCGCACATCCATCATCAGCTTCAGCAGCGAGAAGCCGGCGACGAGTACTACGATGCCAATCACGAGCGGCAACAGCGAGCTCTTGCCGCCACCGCCACCGCCGCCGCCAACACCGGACCGTGGCCGCACTACTTCAGTGCGTCGCGGTGGCGGCGCCGAGTTGTCCTGCAAGTAGGAGTAACCGTCGACTGTGACGTGCTCCGAGGTTTCGAACGCCTCGAGATAGGGCGTCACGTCCACGTTCAGGAACTTGCCGTAAATGAGCAGGAAGCCTTTCGCGTAGGCGAGGCTGGGAAACTGGGAAAAATCTTCCGCCTCGATCTCGGCCAGTTTCGAAGGCCGGATCTTGGTCATCCGCGCGGCTTCTTCAAGCGTAAGATTCCGCGCGGCGCGTGCTTTCTGAAATTTCTGCCCGAGGCCTTCCATGAATGGTGTGTT
This sequence comes from Chthoniobacterales bacterium, assembly GCA_013694595.1. Lineage (GTDB taxonomy): Bacteria > Verrucomicrobiota > Verrucomicrobiia > Chthoniobacterales > UBA10450 > JACCTI01. Next base: position 8,063 of record JACDCC010000181.1, on the reverse strand, counting down.
GCGCCGGTCAGACCGCGGCGTCGAGATCGACGAGAATCTCGCGCGGCTTCGCGCCTTCTCCGGGTCCCAAAATGCCGCGCTGCTCCAGAATGTCAACGATCCGCGCCGCGCGTGTATACCCGAGCCGGAGGCGGCGTTGGAGCAGGGAAGTGGAGGCTCGTTTCTCCTGGCGGATAATCTCGAGACACTTCTCGACCAGTTCCTCGTCCTCTTCGGTGACCTCTTCCCCCTCTTCGCCGGAGCCGCTGGCGGAGATTTTCTCGTGAATGGCGAGGTCGTACGCGGCAGGGCTTTGCGCGGAGACAAACTCTACCAGCCGCCGGATCTCATCGTCCGTAACCAGCACCCCCTGCGCGCGAATCAGCCGCGAGGTGCTCGGCGGCAGATAAAGCATGTCGCCCTGGCCTAACAAACGGTCGGCGCCGTTCTCATCCAGGATCACTCGGCTGTCGATCTTGGACGCGACTTGAAACGCGATGCGGCTCGGGATGTTTGCCTTGATTACGCCCGTGATAACGTCGGCGCGTGGCGTCTGGGTTGCCACGATGAGGTGAATGCCGGCCGCGCGCGCCATTTGCGTGATGCGGGCGATGGCGCTTTCCACGTCCGCCGGCGCGGTCTGCATCAAATCGGCGAGCTCGTCGATGATAACGACGATGTACGGCAGCTTCTCCGGGATGACTGGCTCGTCGTCGCGCGGCACCTGGATGTTCAGCTTCTGCGTGTATTCCTCGACCGAACCGACTGGCGGCAGCTCTTCTTCTGCCGTGCCATTCGCCTCACGCTTCGCGGCGGCTTCCGCGTCGAGCTCCTTCTGCGTTTTTTTCGCCGGGCGCGCGTTGAAGCTGGTGATGTTGCGCACGCCGGTCTTCGCGAAAATTTTGTAGCGATTCTCCATTTCAAGAATCACGTGCCGCAATGCGAGCAGCACCTTTTTCGGGTCGGTCACCACCGGGATGATCAAGTGCGGCAGGTTGTTGTAGACCTGCATCTCGACCACCTTCGGATCGATCATGATGAACCGCAGCTCCTCCGGCGTGAAGCGGTAGAGCATGCTGGCGATCAAGGCGTTGATGCAGACGCTCTTGCCGCTGCCGGTCGTGCCCGCGACGAGCAAATGCGGCATCTGCGCGAGATCGGCAATGATGGTCTTGCCGTAAACGTCTTTGCCAAGCGCGATCGGGAGCTTCAGCTTCGTGTCGGTCCAATCCGGCGATTGCATCAACTCCCGCAGCGTGACCTTCACTTTCAAGCTGTTCGCCAGCTCGATGCCGACGGTGTCCTTGCCGGGAATCGGCGCGAGGATGTTGATCCGCTCGGCGCGCGTGGCGCGGGCGAGGTCGCGCTCGAGACTCACGATCTTGTCCACGCGCACGCCTTTGGCGGGATAAACTTCGTAACGGGTGATGGTTGGCCCGCGGGTAATATCGCCCGGCGCAACCGCAATCCCGAACTGCCCGAGCGTGTCGATCAACGTCTGCTGAATCCGCTCCAGCTCGGCCGGATCAGCCGCGACTCGCCCGGCGGCATCATGTTCATCAAGCAAATCGAGCCCCGGCAGCGCGTAGTTCTCCGCGTCCCACGCAGCATTCGTTAGGCCGGGTAGCGCTTGCTGGGACTTTTCGCCTTTGCGCAGCTCGGCGAGCGACGGCTTTTTGCGCGCACCGGCCGGCGTCGATGGCAGCGCAGTCGTGTCGACGATGTTCGGCTTGGGGCGGTTCGCCAGCTCCTCCGCCGACATGAATACGGATGGCGACAATTCTGCGACTGGCGCGCCTTTTTTCTTCAGTTGCTTCTCGATCAGGCGTTGTCGCTTTTCGAGCTCGCGCTGGCTGATCTCCAGCTTGCCTTTCAAGTCGGTCGCCTGCATCTGGCGCTTGAGCTTCCATTCTCGCCAGCTCGCCACGCTGCGGCGGACGGCGGCGACGGTTTCGCGCACGATGTGGATGGGACGTAAGCCGGTCATCAGGATCACGCTCGTCACATAGACGCCGGTGATCAGAATCATCGACCCGACGCTGCCCATCATCCGCTCGAGCAGTCGCCCGCCGAGCGCATAGCCGACCCAGCCGCCCGGACCCTGGATGTTGAAACTGGAGTGCCAGTCGCGCAGGAAGTGCGTCTGGAGGTGCAAGAGACAAGCGCCCGAAAGGATGAACAACAGGATCCACCCGGCGCGTTTCGACACGCGGAGCTGCGCGTAAAAGAGCTTCGCTGCGCCAAAGCCGAGCAGCGCCACCGCGAGCAGGTACGACGCCGCGCCGATCATGAAGTAGCAGAACCCCGCCACAACGGCGCCGAGCGGCCCAATGAAGTTCTGCGCCGGTGAGTTCGGCGGCGAGAGATGGCTAAACGGCACCCACGAAGGCAGATCCTTCGGCGCGTAAGAGATCAACGCGAGGAAGAGCAACGTCCCGATCCCGAGCAGGATGAGGGCGAAGACTTCGTTCCAGGCATTGTTTCTTACCGAGCGGGCCACCGGGTTCCATAGTAGTTCCAGCACCGCTCCTTTCAATGCATTTGCTTGGCGCGCGCTCTCTCGGCGCCGCCGGTGCAGCGCCATCGTCTTGACCGAAACGTCCGCGCTTTGCGATCATCGGGCGTCCCATGAGATCGGATCCGGTCGCCGAAACCCGCGCCCCACGTTGAGACCGCGCGCAGAGTGCAAGACACGCTCTAGGTAGTGTTCACGAATTAATAATGTGTACTATTGTTTTCGTTCGTGATTGAAGCTTGGGATGCTGAAGCATCCCGTGCGTAAAATCATCCCCCCTTCTGTATGGCAAGAGCTCGGACCGGCCGTGGCCGCGGCCAAGCATTCCCAAGCCGGTGCGCCCGGCGCAATGACCGCCCGAGAGTTTCTCGAAGGGGTCCTCCATCTCCAGCGCACCGGCAGCCCGTGGCGGGATCTGCCGCCGGAGCTGGGCTACTGGCATGCCGTTTACATGCGCTTCCGGCGCTGGGAAGCGCGCGGGGTCTGGCAGCGGCTCTGGCAAAACCTGCAAGCCGAACCTTTCGCCGGGGCCCGCGCCTTGCTCCTGGATTCGACCACGGTGCGGGCGCACCACCATGCGGCGGGCGCCTCAAAAAAAAAGACCCCAGCGACTAGGCTCTGGGCCGCTCTCGCGGGGGACTAAGCACCAAGATCCACGCCGCCACCCTGGATGAAAACTGCGCCGTGGCCCTGCACCTTACGCCCGGCCAGGCGCATGATGGCCGACAGTTTGAAAGCCTCTACGAGAGCCTTGCGCCCGACAACGTCCTTGGAGGCGGCCATCCTCGATCGCGGCTACGATGCCGACCGCATCCGCGCGCGCCTGGCTCTTGACGGGATCACGCCGGTCATCCCGCCGCTCCCCGCGCGCAGCACCAAGCCGCCCTTTGATCAGGGACTTTATCGCGAGCGCAATCGGAGCGAGCGCTTCTTCAACAAGCTGAAACAATTTCGCCGCCTCGCCACCAGCTACGATAAGCTCGCCAAAACTTTTCTCGCCGCGCTACACTTGGTCGCCGCTTTCCTCATTTGAAGAATTCGTGAACACTACCTAGCGGAGCTTTGCTCTTGCGCCGCCTCGTTCGCGGCGCGTAGGCTCCCGCCGATGCGCACCCTTCTTCGCAGACTCGCCGTTGTCTCAGCTTCGGCCGCGTTAGTTTTCTTCTTCTCCTGCGAGCGCCATAGCCCCGAGGAACTCGGCTCGCATGGCGACCACGGAAAAGCAGACGGACACGGGCACGCTGCCGGCGACGCCCACGGAAAATCTCACGGTACTAGCGGTGGCCTCGCAAACGAGCACGGCCAGGATCACAGCGAGCCTGAGTCACACACGGATGGGCACGACCATGGCCACGCTCATCCGGCAGGCGAGAAACCCGAGCGGCCGATCTCCTCCGAAGCCATTCCGCCCGTCGCCGGAACGCCCGCGCAGTTCTTTCCCGCCGCCACGCCAGCAGGACCAGCGACGTCGCCCGCGGGCTCGCCCCGGTAGAGCGGTGAGATAGAAACAATCCCATGGCCAAGACCGAATACGCGACCAAGCCACCGAACACGCCCAACATGCCGCCGGGCGTGCCGTACATCATCGGCAACGAAGCGGCCGAGCGGTTCTCGTTCTACGGGATGCGCTCCATCCTCATCGTCGACGCGCCGGCACAAAAGCAGGAATAACGACTCATGGTTACTGCCCAACCCGACGCCACCGACTACGATCCCAAGACCTTTCTCGGTCACCCGCGGGGGCTCTATGTCCTCTTCTTCGCCGAAATGTGGGAGCGCTTTTCCTACTACGGCATGCGGGCGCTCCTCATTTTCTATCTCGTCCAGCACTGGATGTTTTCGGATGAGCGCGCCTCGGTCATCTACGGGGCCTACACCGCGCTCGTTTACATCATGCCGGTGGTTGGCGGCTATCTCGCGGACCAATATCTGGGGCAGCGCAAGGCGGTGCTGTTTGGCGCGGTGCTGCTTACCGTCGGCCATTTCTTGATGGCCTTCGAGGGCACCGGGGGCCAGACCGATCCCATGATGAACGTGCTCTGGCTCGCCCTCGCCTTCATCATCGTCGGCTCCGGCTTCCTCAAGGCCAACATCTCGGTTATCGTCGGCCAGCTTTACCCGCGCACCGACGTGCGCCGCGACGGGGCGTACACGATTTTTTATATGGGGGTCAATGTCGGGGCGGCGGTCGGCTCGGCGCTGTGCGGCTATTTAGGGCAGACCTACGGATGGCGTTACGGCTTCGGCCTCGCCGGGATCGGAATGATCGCGGGCTTGATCGTGTTCGTGGCCTTTAAGCCCCTCTTGATGGGAAAGGGCGAGTCGCGCAATCCAGCCCGGCTCGAAAGTCGCGTGGCGGGGCTGAAGTTCGAGTGGCTGCTTTATCTTGTCGGGGTGGGCACCGTCGGGATCATCTGGGTGCTGATTCAATATCAGAGCCTGGTCGGCACGCTGCTCGGCGTGGCCGGCGCGATCCTCGTTGCCTACGTCCTCTATACCGCGGTGGCGAAACTTACCCGGGAAGACCGCGACCGCATTTTTGCCGCGTTGTTTCTGATCCTCGCCTCGATCATGTTCTGGGCGCTCTTCGAGCAGGCTGGTTCGTCGCTCAATCTTTTCACCGACCGTCACGTCGACCGCAACATGGCGGGGATGGAGATACAGGCGTCGATCTTTCAGTCGGTCAATCCAACCTACATCATCCTGCTGGCGCCGTTCTTCGCCTGGCTCTGGACCGCACTGGGGCGGCGCGGGCTCGAGCCCTCGGCCCCGGCGAAATTCGGCCTCGGGCTGGTCCAGCTCGGCGCGGGATTCCTGGTTCTGGTCTTCGGCGCGCAGGCGGTCGGCATCGAAAACCCGACTCCAGTCATTTTTATTTTCCTCATCTACCTGCTCCACACCACCGGCGAGCTCTGTCTCTCGCCGGTGGGACTGTCGGCGATGAATCGTCTCGCGCCGGCGCATATGGCGAGCCTCATCATGGGAACCTGGTTCTTCGCCTCGGCGGCCGGCAATTTCAGCGCGGGGCTTATCTCCGCTGCCACCGGCTCGGGCGAACTTGCGGGGGAAGCCGCGGGGGCCAAGGAGGTCGTGCTCGGCGTCTATTCCACCATCGGCTGGGTCACGGTGGGCTTCGGCGTCTTCGTGATCCTGCTGGCGCGCTACGTCAAGCGGCTGATGCACCTCGATACGCTGCGGGACGACGAGGAGCTCGCCGGCTACAAGGAGCTGGGGGAACAGCAAGCGGCCGGCCTCTCCATCAAAGAGGAAACCAAACCGGAGCGAGAGCAGTCTTGATGGAGTGATGGAGCGCGGGCTTCGCGGCTCGCAGTGCGAACTCCCGAGGAATGGCTCGATTCCGCCCCGCCGCGGGCGCTGAAGCCATTCCTCGCACCTCTTCGAAAGCGCGTTAAGGTTGCGGCCCCCTCACCTCATGGCTGCCTCGAGTGAACCGACCGGAGAAATATCGCAGGCGCATGACCGCGAGCGCGTGAAGCTCCGCGGTGTCTCCCACATCATCGGCTACGAAGCGGCGGAGCGCTTCGCGTTCTACGGGATGCTCACAGTCCTGGGCATACTCCTGACGAGCATGGCCCCTTCCGCCGGCGAGGCTGAGACGCGCTCATTCATCACGTGGCTCGGGGTGGCGGTGGCCTGCCTGGCATTCATCGGCGCCATCGTGGCGGAAGCGTTCCTCGGGAAGTTCAAAACGGTGCTCGTGGGCTCTGTCATGGCGTGCGCAGGCTACGCCGCTCTCGTTCTCAGCGCGCCGGGGATGATGGCCGCCGGTCGATGGCCCATCCTCGCCCTTGGGCTCGGATTGGTCGCACTGGGCACCGGGGCCGTAAAGCCGTGCATCGCGGCGCACCTCGGAGATCAGTTTCACGAAGCAAATCGGCACCTGCTCGCAAAGATGTTCGGCTGGTTCTATTTCGTCATTCACGCCGCGCCCCTGCTCGCGGGCGTTGGGTTTCCTCATTTTGTCGCGGATCATCAGAACGGTTTGCGCTGGGCCCTCGCCCTCCCTCTTCTGGCGCTGGCGGCAGGGACACTGCTGCTGTGGAGCGGCCGGAGCAGATTCGTCCAGATCCCGCCGTTCGGCCGCAGCTTCCGCACCGAACTATTCAGCCGCGAAGCAGGCAAGGCCGTGGGCGCCTTGCTCGGGCTATACATCTTTGTGGCACTTTTCTGGATCGCCTGGCAGCAGGGCGCGGAGTCTTGGGCGCGGCAGGCAAGCCGAATGGACCTTCGACTGTTCCCGCTCCAGTTGCTGCCGGAGCAGGTCTCGACGGCAAATGTCATCTTCATTCTGCTGTTTGTGCCGCTCTTGAACTATGCCGTCTATCCGATGGCGGACCGGTTCGTTGCCGTCACGCCGTTGCGCAAGATCGGCACCGGGCTTTCTCTAACTGGCCTGAGTTTCGGGATCGCAGCCCTTCTTCAATATGCGATCGATGGCGGCGCGCGCCCCGCCGTGGGTTGGCAACTGGTGGCGTGGGCGTTCCTCACGATGGGAGAAGTGATGGTGATCGTGACCGCGCTGGAACTCTCCTACACTTGGGCGCCGCGTAGGATCAAAAGTGTCGTGATGTCCGTGTGGTTGCTGACGTTCGGGGTGCGCGGATTTTCTTCCCAAGCAGGCAGCGTAGTCGGAGGCGGCGAGGGCGTGTCTAGGATGAGCGACTTCACCTACTACCTCTTCTTCGCCGGTCTGATGCTCGCGGCGACAGTGCTCTTCGCCTTTGTCGCGAAGTTCTACCGTTACAAGACGTATCTGCAGTCGCAGGATCAACCGGTCGACGAAGACATCGTACCGCCAGTCCTCGGCGGCGGCGCACCGACATGATAAGAAGCGCTGACGCTGAGGCGCTGACGCGGGTTCGCAAGCCCGTTTTGTCATCCTGAGCCGCGCAGACGGCGAAGGACCTCACGCAGGCTGTTTGGATGACCAAGGACCAACGCGAGCCAAGAACCCTGTGTGAGGTCCTTCGGCGCGCTTCGCCAGCCTCAGGATGACAGCGTTGCGGGAGCTGCCGTCCGATCACAGGGCAGCAACAATTTCCACCATCCGTTGTCGCATCTTCGCATCTGGCAGTGGGCCGACGCCTGCTGCCATATTATCCTCGAGATGACGCGCCTTGCTCGTCGCGGGGATCGCAAGCCCGTTTGTCATCCTGAGCCGCGCAGACGGCGAAGGACCTCACGCAGGCTGCTTGGATGACCAAGGACCAACGCGCGCCAAGAACCCTGTGTGAGGTCCTTCAGCGCGCTTCGCCAGCCTCAGGATGACAGCGTTGCGGGAGCTGCCGTCCGATCACAGGGCAGCAACCGTTTCCACCATCCGTTGGCGCATCTTCGCATCTGGCAGTGGGCCGAGGCCTGCTGCCATATTATCCTCGAGATGACGTGCCTTGCTAGTTGCCGGGATCGCGCACGTCACCGCGGGATGCGCGATGATCCATTTCAAAAAAAACTGCGCCCACGAGCTGCAATCGAATTCCTTCGCCCAATCAGGTAACGGCTGGTCACGCACGCGCCCGAACAAACTGCCGCCGCCGAACGGCCGGTT
>JACDCC010000169.1 GCA_013694595.1 Chthoniobacterales bacterium | reverse complement strand
CTTCCGCCCATGTTGAAGGTCAGGAAACGTTTGCAGCCTGCAATTTGGCGGGCGTTGGCCTGCTCGGTCAGCTGCTGATAGGCGTCGAACACCTGGCGAACCCCAGTCGCGCCGACCGGATGTCCGTCGCCGATCAAACCGCCACCGGTGTTGACAGGAATCTCCCACGGAATGCTACCGCCCACCTTCTCATTGCGGACCTGCGGCAACGCGGTCGCGCCGCTGATCGCAAGCTCCGCGCCTTTGCCGCGCTCGGCGAGGCCGAGAATCTCGTAGGCGCAGATTTCAGTGATCGAGAAGCAGTCATGCACCTCCACGCCATGCATGTCCTTCGGTGTCAGGCCATCCGTCATTGCGAAGGCTTTCTCCGCTGCTTTGCTCGCGATCGTAAACGTTGGCGCATCCTTCTTCTCGAGCGCCAGATAATCGGTCGTGCTGCCGAATCCGAGCAGGCGGGGGAGTTTCGATTTATCGATGCCCATGCGATCCAGGTATTTGCCAGAAACTAGCACCACCGCGGCACCGCCGTCCGTGATCTGCGAGCAATCGGAAACCTTCAAGGGCGGCGCCACACTCGGGTTCTTATCGGAAACCTGCGAAGCGGCGTCGTACGTCAGATCGGCATCGCGCATCTGCGCCAGCGGATTCAGCCGGGCATGCGCGTAGTTCTTGTAAGCAACCCAGGCGAGCTCCTGCTCGGTCGCTCCGTACTTCTCGATGTAGATCTGCGCGATCCGTCCGAACAATTTCGGGAACATGAAGTCGCCATACTCCGGCTTCTCGATGTGATAATCAGCGGCCGCTCCGAGCACGTCCGATCCGTCGAGCGACGACATCGTTTTCTGCTGCTCGGCTCCGACCACCAGCACTGCGTCGTGAAACCCACCCATCACCCATTGAGCGCCCAGCAGCACGGAAAGGGACCCCGACGCACACGCGGCCTCCGTGTGCATCGTCGGGATGCCATGCAGCGCCGGATCGATCTCCGGCACGAATGCGCCGAGATGGAGCTGTTTCGTAAACTGGCCGCCGTTGAAGTTACCGACCGCTGCGGCTTCGATGTGCGATGGTTCGATCTTCGCGTCTGCGATCGCTTTGCGACCCGATTCCGTGATCAAATCCCGGATCGTTTTGCCCTCTTTCTTGAGGTTGCGCTTAAAGTCAGTGCGGCCAGCGCCGAGGATGTAAACAGGTTCCATAGGGTGCCGAATACTTACGCCAAACTTCCCACCCTGTCATCTTCTGCCGGCAGAGCGGAGCCATCTCGCTACCAACGGCGAAGCTAGCGATGGGCTACAAATTTTCTTGTCTGGTTTCGCCCCGTTGAGACATTGCGTTTGCGCGTTGCTCGTCCTAACAAGACGTTCTCGCGCCGGGCAAATCAACCAACACTCCCCGCTTTATGAAGGTCCTCGCTGTTCATCCGAGCTGCCTCATGTATTCCAAGATTTACCTCCGGCTCGAACCCTTGGGCCTTGAACTCGTCGCGGCCGCCATTCGCAATGCCGGGCACGAGGTGCGGTTGATCGATCTGCAGGCGGAAAACTCGCGAGATTATTTTCGGATGATCGACCAGGTGGCGACCCGATGCCATCGCGTACTCGTGCAACTACCTCGCGAACATTCCGGAGATCATCGACCTGGCGAAAGGCACACGCGCGAAGCTTCCGAACGCGCTCATCTTAGAACTCTTGCGGGCCGGGCGCGACACCAGAGCAGTGCTTCGCAAAAAAAATTGGGTGTCGGTTCATGAAAAAATCCTTTGCCGCGCTGCCTCTTAGGACGTTTCCGGCAATCTTCAAAATACGCTGGCCGCGACTTGCACCTGGCATCGTTGCGCTTTTGCGATCAATGAGTTCATGCAAAGTTGCAGAGTCGATGACGCACGATCGACCTTCGCCACAAAATGCTTTTGTAGGATGGGGATTCGGGCGTAGAAATGGGGAACTGATCGATAGACATTAATTCTTTAATGGAGCCCGAACGATGACACAGCCACAACCCTACGTCCCCACCGCACGCGAGCAGAAGTTTCTCGAGAGCGTCGAAGAAGCCCGCTATGAGCGGGAAGTTATCAGTGGGCTCGGCCCCTTCTTCAACGAGATGGCGCCGGAGGACATGCTCAACTTCTACTCCAAGGACGAGGTGACACGTCTGAAAGTGCTCAAGGGCACCGATCGTGACGTTGAAAGCCGGATGCCCGTGAAGATCACGCGCCATTACTACGACCTGGCCAGGACCAGCGCCGCGATTCAGCGCATCGTCAAGGCCGACCCCGGCGAGACGATGGATCTTGCG
>JACDCC010000161.1 GCA_013694595.1 Chthoniobacterales bacterium | reverse complement strand
GTTTTGAAATGCCGAAAACTCTCGTCAAAGACGAGCACGGCGCCACTGAAACCTACGCCAGATTCGTCGCCGAGCCTTTTGAAGCGGGCTACGGCCACACGGTCGGAAATTCACTCCGCCGCGTTTTGCTTTCGTCGCTCGAAGGCGCTGCCATCACCGCGGTCAAGATCACCGGGGCGCAGCACGAGTTCGCCACTTTGCCCGGCATCGTCGAAGACGTGACCGACATCGTCCTTAACCTCAAGCGGGTGAAATTCAAAGCTGCGGAACATGAGCCGCGCAAGTTGAACCTGACAGTGAACAAGGAAGGCGAAATCACCGCGGGCGACATTCAGGTCGTCCAGGGTTTCGAGGTTCTGAATCCCGATCAGCTCATCTGCACGGTGGACAAGAAGCACAAGTTCGAGGCCGAACTCGAAGTGCGGGTGGGTCGCGGTTTCGCCACCGGCGATGAGAACAAGCGGGCCGATCAGCCGATCGGCTTGATCCCGATCGATTCCATTTTCTCGCCCGTGACCCGCGTGAAGTACGCGGTGGAAAACACGCGCGTTGGACAGCGGACCGACTACGACAAGCTCATCCTGGAAGTCTGGACCGATGGACGACTCACCCCGGATGAAGCTATCCTGCAGGCTTCCGCGATTCTCCGCCACCACCTCGACGTCTTCGTGAACTTCAATGAAGACGTGATCGAATTCGACGAAACGCCCGCCGGCGTGAGCGAAGAGAACATGAAGCTGAAGAAGCTTCTGAACATGAGCGTGAACGAGATCGAGCTCAGCGTGCGCGCGGCGAACTGCTTGAACAACGCGAACATCACCACTGTAGGTCAGCTCGCACAGAAGAGCGAGGCCGAGATGCTGAAGTATCGCAATTTCGGCAAGAAGTCGCTGAACGAGATCAAGGACAAGCTGCAGCAGCTGCAACTGGGCCTTGGTATGAAATTCGATCCAGGTCTGGTTGAGACGCCGATTAGCGCTGGAGCCGGAGCTGGTGGCGATGGTGCCGGCATGAATGGCGCGGACGATTCCGACGACGCCTAACCGTTCGTTAGGCACTGCTCTCGCAAAAGGATTAACCGATGAGACACCAAAAGAAGACGGTGAAGCTCGGCCGCACGGCTGAGCACCGAAAGGCGCTGCTCGCTAACCAGGTTTGCAGCTTGATCGAGCATCAGCGCATCAAGACGACACTGGCGAAGGCGAAAGCTGTTCGTCCGCTGGCGGAGAAGATGGTCACGCTGGGCAAAAAAGGTTCGCTCCACGCCCGCCGGACGGCTTTAGCCGTGCTCCGGCAGGCTAATGCGGTGAAGAAATTGTTCGACGATATCGCGCCCCGCGCCGCCGAGCGAAAAGGCGGCTACACGCGCATCGTGAAGCTCGGCGCCCGCAAGAGTGACTCGGCTCCGGTCGCGTTCATCGAGTGGGTCGATGCGCCGATCGTGGCGGAGGAGGCGGCGCCTGAGGAAAAGGGTAAGAAGGGGAAAGCCGCTAAAACACCGGCGGCTGATCCGGCCGCGAAGCCGGCGCGCAAGTCTTCGAAAAAGACTGCGGCACCCGCCGCTGCGGGTGAGACAAAGCCGACCGAGTAGAACTTCGCAGCTTTCGCAGCTGCACTTTTGTGAGCGCGGCGGGTTTCATTACCCGCCGCGCTTTCTTTTACCTTGATGCCGTAGCCGCGCAGTCCGGAGAGGCGCCAAGCGTGAGCGGCGTTGTGCGGCGCCACGCAAGTTCTCCCGGCTGGCGTGAGGTCCCTCGCCGTCTGCGCGGCTCGGGATGACGCACAGTGCCTGCGACAGGCAAGGGTGAATCCGCAGATTCGACCATTCGGCGTGGCAGCTTAACGGCGCCGTCAACAACTGTCCCAAATTTGGAACGATCGTATCCCAGCGCTGCTACATGCGCGCGGAGTCCGTAAAATACAAGACTGGGCTTAAGCCTTTCGATGCTAGTGAGTTATAATAATCTTTGTTGGTTGGCACACGCCTTGCATTGAGAGAGCTCAACCCAACCAGCTTATGAAAAACAAATCCACCTACTCGCTCCTCATGAACGCCGAATCCGAAGAGAAGGGCCGTTCGATTTTCGAAACCGCAGTCTACTCCGGCGTTGTGCTCTGCACGGTGCTGTCAATCTGGGCCTTCGCCTCCGGTGACGTCGTCACTCCTGGCATGAACAGAGTCAAAGCAGAGGCCGCCCCCGTGGTCGAAGCCCCGGCGCAGCAGATCGTTATCGCGTCGCGCGGTTAATTCGTCGGGAAGAGTCGCTGCGCGTCGAGTTGTGCTCTCACGGCGCGTAGCCGGCGGTCGGCGCCGCGGGAGAGACTAGCAGCTTCTCTGCGGCGAGAGCATCAGTGGCTGCTCGCGCCACTTCTGATGCCAGTCACGCTTGGCTGGCCAAAGCTGAAGGGTTCCGAACCGGGGCCGATTCAGCCTACGCAGCCGCACCGCTCTCTTTTAGCCGCTCCTGCAGATCGGCGGCTTGCAGCGCGCCGATCATTTCTCCGAGATCGCCTTCGATCACGCGGTCGAGATTGTAGAGGGTAAGACCAATCCGGTGATCGGTGATGCGGTTTTGCGGGAAGTTGTAGGTGCGGACCTTCTCCTCGCGACCGCCGGAGCCGATCTGCGTTTTCCGATGCGCGGAATACTTGGCTTCTTCTTCGCGCTGTTTGTCCTCGAGCAGCCGCGCTCGCATGATGCTGAGCGCCTTCTCTTTGTTCTTCTGCTGGCTGCGACCGTCCTGGCAGCGGACGATGCGGCCGGTCGGGATATGCATGACCTGCACCGCTGAGTCGGTGGTGTTCACGCCCTGACCGCCGGGGCCGCCGGCGCGGCAGACTTCAATCCGGAGGTCTTCCGGCTTGAGATCAAGATCAACGTCTTCCGCTTCGGGCAGCACCGCGACGGTTGCGGTGGAAGTGTGGATGCGGCCCTGCGCTTCCGTGGCGGGCACGCGCTGCACACGGTGCACTCCGCTCTCAAAGCGCAGTTTCCGGAAAACGTTCTCGCCAGAAACCTTGAAGATCGCCTCGCGGATGCCGCCGAGCTCCGAAGGGCTGGATTCCAAGTCTTCCATCTTCAACCCGGCCGCTTCGGCGTAGCGGTTGTACATGCGGTAAAGATCGCCGGCGAAAATGGCGGCTTCGCTTCCGCCCGTCCCCGCGCGAATCTCGATGATCGCGTCGCGGTTTTCGTTTTCATCCGGCGGCAGCAGAGCAATCTGGAAGTCGCGTTCGAGATCAGCGACGCGCTTCTCGAGCTGCGGGATTTCTTCGCGCGCCATCTCCGCGAGCTCGGCGTCGCCCGCAGCGACGAGTTCCCGGTTCTCGGCCAGCTGCCGCCGCGCGGCGTCCAATTCCGCAGCGAGCGCTAGGAAGTGCTTCGTCGACGAATGCTCGCGCATGATGTCGCTCGCCCGCGTCCGATTCTCGAACAGGGCGGGATCCGCGATCTCACGCTCGAGCTCATCGAAGCGCGCGCGCTTGCGCTCAATCAGGTTTTGAAAATCCATTGCTATGTCGGCGCCTTCTCGAGGCCGACGAGGTTACTGTACACGGAAACGGCTCCGAATATCGGAGCCGCTATGACACTGACGTAGCTACTTCTTGGTCGCGCCGTAGCGACGCGTGAATTTCTCGATCCGTCCGGCGGTATCGACGAACTTCTGTTCGCCGGTGAAAAACGGATGGCAAGCGGCGCAGATGCCGATCTTGATGTCCTGCTTTGTCGAGCGTGTGCGGTAGACCGCACCGCACGCGCAGGAAATCTCGGTCTCGTTATACTCAGGATGGATGTCCGCTTTCATGGTGGAAAAAGAGTTCGCACAGTATGCCCGCTCCAGCTCGTCCGCAAGGGGTGAAAATACCGGCGGAACCAGCATCTCTCGCGATCGCCTTTGCGTAATCTGCAGCTGAAGCGGAACGTCCCGCGGGAGAATTACTAGAGATGTCTCGACTTCGCTCGACATGACAGTACCGGGAGCCGACCTGCTGGCGGCATGGGAGCAGACACGCCAGGCGCTTTCCGATGCGCCGGCGGTCCTCGACACGCGCGGAGCTGCGCAACGAACGTTCGCCGACATCGAGACTGAGGCTGCTGAACTCGCTGCAACGGCGCTTAGTAAATTTATCGCCGGCTCCGTCGTCGGCATTCAGATCGGGAATCACCCCGCCTGGCCGGCCGCGTGGCTCGCCTGCTGCCGCCGGGGACTGGTCGCGCTTCCGCTGGAGCGGACGATCACTCCTCAGGAACGCAAAGCCGCTCTACGCGTGTGCCACGCGGCGGGGTTGATCACCGACACGACCGACGACCAAATCACCACGGCGTCGCTGGCGTACGAGCCGGTGCAATGGGGTGAACACGTGCCCATCCTGCTGAAGCTGACTTCCGGCACCACGGCGGCGCCGCGCGCGATCCGGTTCCGCAGCGCGCAAGTGGTCGCTGACTGCACCCAGATCTGCGACACGATGGGGATCACCGAGCGCGACCTGAACTACGGGGTCATTCCGGTTTCGCACTCCTACGGCTTCAGCAACTTGATCACGCCGTTGGTCGTGCGCGGAGTGCCGCTCGTGATGAGCCGCGATCGCATGCCGCGCGCGGTGCTCGATGGTCTCGCCCGGACTGGCGCGACGGTCTTTCCAGGGATGCCGGTGTTTTACCAGGCTTTTTGCGGACTGCCGAACGTGCCGGCGATGCCCCGCTTGAGGCTCTGCCTTTCCGCCGGCGCGCCTCTGCCGCTGCCTGTCGCGCAGCGCTTCCGGGAACGCTTTGGCCATGCGATCCATTCGTTCTACGGCTCCTCCGAGTGTGGCGGTATCTGCTACGACCGGGAGGCGCCGCTCGAGCAGCAGGGTTTCGTTGGCCAGCCGATGCTTGGGGTTGAACTTGAGCCGCTTGATGCCGGCTCTTCCACCACTCGAATCCGCGTGCATTCCGCCGCGGCGGGCGATGGGTATTTCCCAGAACCCGACGCGGCATGCCTCGGCCACGGCCAGTTTACGCCCGATGATCTCATGAGCGAAACGCCGGCCGGCTTTCGGATTGTTGGTCGCGCGTCGGACCTCATCAACGTCGCCGGTAAAAAGGTGAATCCCGCTGAAGTCGAAACGGCTCTGCTGGCCTTCGCCGGCGTCCGCGAGGCCGTCGCCTTCGGGCGGCAATCGACGCTGCGGAACGAGGAAGTGAGCGCCTGCGTGGTTGCCGATGCGCCGGTCTCCGAAGCGGAGCTGCTCGAGTTCTGCCGTCGCCGCTTGAGCGGGTGGCAAGTGCCAAAGCGGATTTTCTTCCTCACGGAAATGCCGGTAACGGAGCGGGGCAAAATCAGCCGGCGCGCTCTCGCGAAGCGCTTCGTAACGCCATCGGCCTTGTAGCGACGGCCATAGAGGGCGCGTGGCCCGGACGGAGTGCCCCCGGACCGGACGGCGAGCACCTTTTCCGCCTAGGTCGAGACACCCACTGCAGCCCCGTATTGCGAATCAAAGGAAAACCAACACTATTATGCGAAACATTCTTTTCTCGACCTTTAGCGCGATTGTAATCCTGGCTCTCTTCGGCGGCTGCACCGCGACCGTGAAGGCTCCGAGCGGCCGCACCACGTCGGTCGGCGTTCGAACTCAGTAATCGGAACCTCGCTGGTCGGGACTCCGCCGCGCTCCGGGCCGGTTTGGCTCCGGGAGCGGTTGCGGCTAGGTTTCGTGCGCCGAGAAATTGCTTTTCATTTACTGAGAAGCGGGCATTCGTAGAGCAACGCGGCGCGCAGCTCGTCGTCAGCGGCACCGCTGCGCGTGTTAATTGTGAATCAAGCAAGCACGACCCCACCCGCCAGTTCGTCGCAGCAAGGCGGCCGGGTGCTTGTGCTCGCGCCCGACGAGAACATGGCTTCCGCCATTCTTGCCGCCCTGCGCGAGGCGGCTCCCGGTGCGCAGGCTGATGTCGCGCACAGCCTCGAGGAGGCGCAACAACTCGTGGTGCATCAGCGCCCCGATCTCTTCGTGCTGGATGTCGACGCGACCTACGATCTCGGTCAGGAGTTCCTCTACGACTTACGCGCGAGCCATCCGAACGCGCGGGCCATCGTCCTCACCGCGATCCATCTCGCAGCTCACCGCGCGCAGGCTGCGGGCCTCGGCGCGATCCATTTCCTCGAGAAACCGTTTCCGCACAGCGACTTTGTCACCCTGGTCGAGGCATTGCTGCAACCGGGTGGCGAACAGGAAGGGGAGAAGTTCCAGGGGACGCTGAGCGATTTACACATCGCGGATATCATCCAGCTGAAGTGCATGAGTGGGACGACCTCCATTCTGGAGTTCACCGGTCCACGCGGCGAGAAACCGCGGGTTTATTTCGAGCACGGCCAGGTGACGCATGCGACTTCGCCCGGAAAGGAGGGCGTTTCCGCGTTCAACGAGATCGTGGACTGGAAAGGCGGCATGATTTCCGAGGTCTCCGGTGCGGCGCAGAGCGCGCGCACGATCGACCTCGACTGGCAGATCCTGCTGATGGAAGCGGTGCGCAAGATCGACGAAACGCGCGGCACCAGCGCCGGCGCGGCGGAGCAGGCGACAACCGCAGCCGCGAGCGCGCGCAAAGTTCTGGTGATCGACGACAGCGCGATGCTCTTGAATTTTGTCAACGAGATCCTTGCGGAAGCGAAGTATGAAGTGACCACCGCACCCACCGCCCACGACGGCCTGCGGATGGCAGCCTCGGAGTCGCCGCACCTGATCCTGCTCGATTACGTGCTGCCGGACATGAAAGGCGACGAGGTGCTGGCGCGCCTGCTCCAGCAACCGACCACCGCCGCCACCCCGGTGGTTTATATGTCGGGCTTTGGCTCCGATCTGCAGCCCGATCCAAACCAAAACCCGAACATCGTCGGCTCGTTGAACAAGCCATTCACATCTGAGCTGCTGCTCAAAACTGTCGAAACTTACATGCCTCAGCAATCCGCCGAACCAACCACCAGCACGACCGATCCCGGGCAGCCTATTGAGAGCGGATGGGCGCCTGCGGACAATCCGGATGCGCAGTCGGCGCCGGCGATGGCAGCAGTGGGATCAATGGAAGGAGCCATGGAGCCCGCGACGGCCGGAGGAGCTGATGCTACCATCGAAGCGGCAGCCGGTGGAACGAGTGACCCATGGTGGAGCGCAGCGCCGTGGCAGGAGCCGGCTCCGGAGACATTTGGCGCCACCGCCGCGCCCGCTGCGGACGACGCATTCACGGTTGCGCCGGAGAGCGTCACCACTGATCCGTTCGTCACGTCAGCCCCCGCTCCGGCTGCGACGATGGCGGACATCCCGATCCCGAGTGGCGCCGCCTACTTCTGCGGTGATACCAGCTTCTTCTCGTTAAACTGGGCGCTGCACGCAATCGCGACCCAAAGACTCACCGGCACGTTGCGTTGCTTCTCGGATCGCGAACCGGTGGAGTTGCTCGCGCGGAATGGACAGATCCTTCTCGTCACGACGAGGGACCCGGATCTTTACTGCTCGGAATCGCCGATCACTCTCGTGCACGTGGACGCAGCGCGCACGGAGCAGGCGCGCCAGGAACAACGCGACACTTCCCGACCGTTGTTCATCACGCTCGCGCAGCAGGAGCTGATCATCCGCGAGCCAGCCATGCAGTTGGTGCAGCATTACGGCCAGAAGCTTTTCGCGCAGCTTTGGACCGCGCCGCGCGTTCGCTTCATGTTCGAGCAAACCGAGCAACTACCCGACTGGGCGCAGGACGTGCCCGCCGAAGAGGATGTCGACCACTGGGCGCTGGCCACGTTGCGTTTCATCCAATCGTCGGATCTCAGCACGCACGAGAACTACGATCCCGCTTCCATTCCCGCGTACACGCGAGACGGCTTTATGCGGGTGCAACGGCTCCGCCTCACCGTCGCCGAAGCGCAGTTCGCATCGCAGTTCAACGGCGCGCGCGAGATCGCGCAAATCGCCAAAAATCTCCGGCTCGACTTCAAGTTTGCGCGGATGACGTTGTTCCGTTTTCTCGCGCTCGAAATCGTCGAATGCTGGCCACCAACCGCGGCGGTCAAGACGGAGAAGCGCGGCGTGTTCGGTCGCATTTTCGGCGAGTAGTCTGAGCCCAGGCGGGCGGTCGTGATGCAGTCGAAAGCGCAGAGTTCTGCTTCGGAAGAGCCGACGAACATCGTCGCGATGCCGGAAGCTGCGGAGGCCCCGCGACCACCGCTGCGGCTCTCAGCGCCGGAAAACTTCATCAATCGTGAGCTCAGTTGGCTCGAGTTCAACCGGCGCGTGCTTGAGGAGGCACAAGATCCGTCGCAGCCGCTGATCGAGCGCGTAAAGTTTCTCACGATCGTCAGCTCGAACTTCGATGAGTTCTTCGAGATCCGCGTCGCCGGCATCAAACAACAGATCGAAAGCGAAACGAGCGACGTCGGGCCGGACGGGCTGACGCCGACGGAAACCTTCAACGCAATCCAGCGCACCACGCACGAGCTCGTCGCCGCGCAGTATGCCCTCTGGCGCGAAGAGCTGATGCCGCTCCTCGCGAAGAACGGCATCCGCGTGCACGATGTTTCGCAGCTGAACGCGAAGCGTGGCGCCTGGGCACGGCGCTATTTTCAGGAGGAAGTCTTCCCGATGCTGACGCCCCTTGCGGTGGACGCCAGCCACCCTTTCCCGCAGCTGCTGAACAAGAGCCACAACCTCCTCGTCCGCGCGCGTGCGCAGAAGGGCGGCGAGTTGCTTCACGCGATCGTGCAGGTGCCGCGGGTGCTGCCGCGGCTGATCCAGATGCCGCGTGGCAAGTCCGGCGACGAACCGTGGGATTACATTTACCTGGCGGCGCTGATCAAACACTACATCGCCGATCTTTTTCCCGGTCTCATCCTTGAGGGCGTGCACGCTTTTCGCGTCACCCGAAACAGCGACCTCTACATTGACGAGGAAGAAGCCGATAACCTCCTCCGCAGCATCGAGCAGGAGCTAAGACGGTCGAGCCGCGGCAACGCGGTGCGCCTGGAAGTGGAAGCGGATTGCCCGAAAGATTTTCGCGAGCTCTTGCTCGAGTTTTTCAATCTCGGGGAGGCAGATCTCTACAAGCTGGATGGTCCCCTGACCATGGCGCACCTCCTGCCGCTGGTGACGAACGACGCCTTCGCGAAGCTGAAGGACCGCGTCTTTCATCCCGCGCGCGATCCCGCTCTGCCGCCGCACGCGAACCTCTTCGAAGTGATGCGCAAACAGGATGTGCTGCTGCATCACCCGTATGAAAGCTTCGATCCGATCGTGGAGCTGATCGAAAGCGCGGCGAAGGACCCGCACGTCCTCGCGCTCAAGATCACGCTTTACCGGACGAGCGGCGATTCACCGATCGTCGCCGCGTTGATCGAAGCCGCGAATGCGGGCAAACAGGTCACCGCGCTGGTCGAGCTGCGGGCGCGCTTTGACGAAGCGGCAAACATTCAATGGGCGCGCCGCCTGGAAGAAGCAGGAGCGCATGTCGTCTATGGCGTGGTCGGATTAAAGACGCACTGCAAGGCGCTCCTCATTGTGCGGCGGGATACGGATCGGCTGCGCCATTACGTGCACCTCGGCACCGGCAACTACCACCCCAAGACCGCGCGCATCTACACCGACTTCAGCCTGCTCACGACGAATCCGAAGCTGACGGAGGAAGTCGCGATCGTGTTCAACACGCTCACCGGCCTCGCGGGTTATCCCGGCTTGCAGAAGCTGCTCGTCGCGCCGTTCGATCTCAGCAAACGGCTCATTGGGCTCATCGAACGCGAGCGTGATCATGCCCTCGCCGGCCGCCCGGGTAAGATCATCGTGAAGCTGAACTCGCTCGTCGATCAGGAGATCATCGAGAAGCTCTACGAAGCCTCCGCCGCGGGCGTGAAGATCGATCTGATCATCCGCGGCATCTGCTGTCTGCGGCCGAAGGTTCCTGCTTTAAGTGAAAACATCCGCGTGGTCAGCATCGTCGGGCGTTTCCTGGAGCACAGCCGCGTTTACTACTTCGAGAACGACGGCAAAACAGAGGTGTATCTCGCGAGCGCCGACTGGATGCCGCGCAATTTTCTGCGACGGGTCGAGATTGCGTTTCCCGTGGAGGACGCGGCGCTGCGCGATGAGCTGGCGAACGAAGTGCTTTCGCGATTCGTGAACGATCGCGTGAAGGCGCGTGAGCTGCAGGCGGATGGCACCTATGTCCGTTCGCGCAGCGAAGAGGGCGAGCCGCGGCCGCAGGCGCAGCTTCAATTCCGCGATTACTTCCGGCGGCAGGCGCGCAAACTCGCTGAAACGCAGGGTGCGCCGTCAGTCAAATTGTCGCCGATCACCACGCCGCGGAAGGACCGTTCATGAAGAAGATACTCGTTGTCGATATCGGCGGCACCAGCGTGAAGCTGATGATCTCCCGCACGGAAAAGCGGAAATTCAGCTCCGGCGCAAAGCTCACGCCGAAACAGCTGGTTGGCCAGATCAAGGAAGCGACTGCCGATTGGGACTACGAAGCCGTGGCGCTAGGCTTTCCTTCCACGGTCGATAACGGCCGGATCACGAAGGACCCAAAGAACCTCGCCAGCGGCTGGGTTGATTGGGATTTCAAGAAATCGTTAGGCAAACCAACCCGCGTCATCAATGACGCCGCCATGCAGGCGCTCGGCAGCTATCACGGCGGGCGGATGCTTTTCCTCGGGCTCGGCACGGGGCTCGGCTCCACCTTGATCTGGGATAAGAACGTGCTGCCGCTAGAGCTGGGCGATCTCCCGTACGGCGACGCCACGATTGAAGATCATCTCGGCAAACGCGGCCTCGAGCGGTTTGGGCGCAAGGTGTGGATGCGCTCCGTCAGGACCGCGATTCTCCAACTGCAGAAAGCGTTCATCGCGGAGTACGTGGTGCTCGGCGGTGGGAACGCGAAGCAGTTTGACACGCTGCGGGAAGGCGTGGAGATCGGCCACAATCGCAACGCCTATCTCGGCGGGAACCGTTTGTGGCAGACGGATGCCCGCACGCGAAAGCCGAAGTGGAACATCATCTCGTAGCGGGACGTTGACGCCGCCGCGCCACCCGCAGGGCGCGTCAAACAAAGTCATCGGGCGTGCTTCCCCGGCAACCACCGAGAGATGTCTCGGCTCCGCTCGACATGACCAGAAAGGCTGCGCGACGGCGCTAAACCTGGCGACGGCTCCACGCCTCTGACCAAAAACAGCGACAACAAGGACGCGCCGCGGCTACTCGATCACAATCTTTTTCGGATCGAACTCGGCCGGCGGGTATTGCGCATCCAACCGCTCCAGCGCCGCCACTACCGTCTCCAGCATCACCAGGTTCCGCGCCCATTTGCGATTCGCCGGCACAATATGCCAGGGCGCGAATGTCGTCGCGCAGGCATTAATCGCCGCTTCGTAGGCGAGCTGATAATCAACCCACCTCGCCCGTTCCTTCAGGTCGCCGGTGTTGAATTTCCAAAGCTTCTGCGGATCGCGGAGCCGCGCTTGGAGCCGCTCCTTCTGCTCGTCCTTCGAGATGTGCAGGAAGAACTTCAGCATCGTCACTCCATTGCGGCTCAGCAGCCGCTCGAATGCATTGATGTCTTCGCAACGCTCCCGCCAGACTTCCTCGCTGATCTGCTGGTGCACGCGCGGCACGAGCACGTCCTCGTAATGCGAACGATTCCAGATGCCGATCGAGCCTTTCCGCGGCGCGGCGTGATGAATGCGCCAGAGATAATCGTGATCCCACTCCTCGGCCGAGGGATACTTGAAGTTCGTCAGCTGCACGCCATTCGGATCGAGCCCACTGCAGACCTTCTTGATCGCGCCATCTTTCCCGCCCGTGTCCATCGCCTGGATCACGATTAGCAAGCTGCGCTTGTGTTCCGCATAGAGCGCCTGTTGCAGTTCTGCCAGTCGCGCGCGCAACGCTTCCATTTGTTCAGTCGCGTCGTCTTTCGAAACCGAAGGTTTCGCACCCGGATCAATATCCGCCAGCCGCACTCCGTCGCCGGGGCCGACCACGACGACGCCGGTCGCCGTGGGGTCCGCTTTGCTGATCGGCTGCAACTTCCTCGCGGCCTCAGCCGGCACGCCGCGCTCAGCTTTCGATTTCGTAGCGTTCTTCAAAGCGCCCCCACACTATCGCGCCGGCATCGGCCGGCAAGGCCGCTGGAGCCGGCGCGCTTTGTTGTTGCGCCTCTGATCCCGCTCCAATAAGCGATGCCCTGCCCATGATCATCTACTCTGCTCCTCGAGCGAGCCGGGCGTTCTTCGGCGTGCTGCTCACTGCGTTGTTCACGCTCTCCGCTGTCGTCGCCGCCCATGCTCAGGAGCCAGCTCCTCCACCTGCTGCTTCCCCGAGGAAACCACTCACCGTCGTCACGCGCACGATCACGCCTTTCGTGATCGAGAAAAACGGTCGCCTCGCCGGCTATAGCATTGAGCTTTGGGGGCGCGTCGTCCGCGAAGCGCGGCTCCCGTTTGATCCCGACACCGGCTACAAGGTGGTGGAGAACGTCACCCAGATGCTCGATGAGCTGCGGAGCGGCCGCGCAAACGCAGGCGTCGCGGCGGTCAGCATCACGTCGGAGCGCGAGAAAGCGATCGATTTCAGTTATCCTTTCAAGGAATCCGGCCTTCAGATTCTCACCAAAGAACAGCCGGGAAGTTCCTTCAGCAAGATCGTGGGCGGTCTCTTCAAGGGCGACATCCTTTGGCTGCTCGGCGGGCTGTTCATCGTGCTGCTGTTGAACTCGCACATCATCTGGTTTCTGGAGCGCAAGAAGAACGCGGAATCGTTCCCGGAAGGCTACGTCGCCGGGATCTGGGAGGCGGTGTGGTGGTCGATCTGCACGATCATCACCGGCGGTTGTGAAAACAAGGCGCCGCTCGGCGTGGCGGGGCGACTGACCGCGATCGTCTGGATGCTGGCAGGCGCGGCGTTGTTTACGTACATCACGGCCACCATCACCAGCGCAATGACCGTGGACACTTTGAACAGCGACATCCAGAGCGTAGCCGATCTTAAATCCCGCAAGTGGTCCGTCGGCACACTCTCCGGGAGCACTGCACAGGCATTCCTCGAACGCCAGGGGCTCACCGTCACTACCTATCCCGACGTCGAGGCCGCCTGCGCAGCGCTCGCGGACGACAAAGTGAAAGCCGTCATCTACGACGCGCCGATGTTGCTCTACTATGCCAAAAATAATCCCGACAAACAGCTCGGCGTCGTCGGCGAACTGTTTGAAAAACAGAGCTACGGCATTGGCGTGCCGCAAGGCAGTCCCTACCGAAAAGAGATCACGCGCGCGATTCTCGCCTTGCGCGAGCAGGGGTTCTTCGAAGAGCTCGAGAACAAATATTTCGGCACCGGGATCGGCGGGGCGACGGTCGCGGCAAAGTAGCCAGTCCAGGCTGGTGCTGGATTCATCCGGCACCACAAGGTCTCTGCGAGCGACGCGTCTACTGCCGCGCGCCTTCAGCCGATCGCGTCGGCCAGCAGCTCCGCCATGTGCTTCGGCCGCACGGGCGTGAGGTGCTCGATCTGGTGGCGGCAGCTTGTGCCCGACGCCACGAGAATCGTATTCGCCGGCTGCGCGGCGATCTTGCGCACGAGGTCATCGCCGACTTGCAGCGATAGCTTGTATTTCGAGTCGAGTGCGCCGAACGCTCCCGCCATCCCGCAGCAGCCGGTGTCGAGCAACGTGACATCGCGGCCGGGAAGCCGCTTCGCGAGCGCGGCCATGAAGCCGGGCTTCATCAGCGCCTTCGCGTGGCAATGCGCGTGGATCGCAACCGGCTCCGCACGTTCGTTGAAAGGTAGCGCGCCGGGTTCTTCAGTGAGGATGTCCTCGACGAACTTCTCGAAAAGGAAACACCGCTCCGCGACGGCCGCAGCACCTGCGAGATCGAGTTCTCGATAATCTTCGATGAACATCGAGTAGCAGGATGGCTCGAGGAACAACACGGGCGCGTCCGCCTCGCCCGCCTGGAGCAGCTCCAGGTTCCTGCGCCCCAGCCGCGCCGCTTCGTTAAGGTTCCCCTGGCTGAAAGCGGGCCGACCGCAGCATTGTCGCTTCTTCAGTAGCGACACTTCGAAGCCAAGCGCTTCCAGCACCAGGACGGCCGCAAATCCGATGTGCGGCTCGTGGTATCGCACGAAGGTATCGTCCCACAGGATGACGCAGCCGCGCCGCCCGGTAGGGCGGGACTCTGTCGAGCCTTGGCGTTGCGCAGGCTGCCCGCCAGGCTCGACGGAGTCTCGCCCTACCTTCCGGCGTTTCGCGAACCAATGGTCGAAGCGTTGTTTCGCGTACGGCGGCAGCGGGCGCTCGGGAGCAAGACCGAGCGTCTTCGCCATCAGCTCGCGAATTAACGGCGACTTCAGAGCGGCGTTCGCAATCGTCGGCGTCAGGCAGCCCAGTCGGCCTAACAAGTCAACGTTGCTCAAAATGCGTTCCCGCAGCGGCAAGCCATCGCGCTGATGCCGTGCGTGGAGCAGCTCTGCTTTCAGCAGCGCCATGTTCACGTTTGACGGGCACTCCGTCGTGCAAGCTTTGCACGAGAGGCAATTGCTCAGCGCCTCTTCCAGTTCATAGCCGCGCAAAGGGTCATCACCTTCCACGCGCAGCTCGAGCGCGGCGCGGATCGCATTCGCGCGTCCGCGCGTCGACATGTATTCCTCGCCAGTCGCGAGAAAGGTCGGGCACATCGTGACAGCGTCTTTCCGGCAACCGCCGCACCCGTTGCATTGCTCGAGATTGCCGACAAACGAACGGTCCTTGAACTCGAACGCGAGCCGCGGCTCGAACGGCAGCGACGGATGAAGCGTGTAGGTGTTGCGCAGATGCCCATCGACCTTGAACTCTCCGTCGCCGATCAGCTTGCCGGGATTGAACAGGTTCTTCGGATCGAACATCCGCTTGATCTCGCGCATCACGCCGAGCAGCTGATCGCCGACCTGCTCCCGCATGTATTCCGTGCGCGCGATACCGACGCCATGCTCGGCTGCGAGTGAGCCCTTGAACTGCCTAACGAGCGCCGACACGCCATCCGCGACGATGCGATACTTCTTCAAGTCGGTCGCAGTCCGAAGGTCGAGCACCGGCCGCACATGCAGCAGACCGGTGGCGGCGTGGCCGTAGTAGCAAACCTCGAGGCCGAGGGGATTCATGAGCGATTCCAATCCGGCGACGTAGGCGGGGAGCTTCTCCGGCGGCACAGCGGCGTCTTCAATAAACGCCACCGGCTTGGCGGGACCGACGCGCCCGGTGAGCAACGACAAGCCCGCTTTGCGCACGGCCCAGACGAGATTCATCTCGGTGTTGTTCTTGCAGATCAGGGTGCGGAGTCCGAGCCGCTTCGCGGCCAATGCGGCAATCTTGTCCGCCACATCGCCGTAGAACTCCACGATCAGGATCGCCTCGCACGGCTTCGCATCCAGCTCCATGAAGTCGCGCGCCGCCTGGAAGTGCAGCTGCCCTTTCGTCTGGTCGAAGAGCGGCTTGTCGATGTGCTCGATTGCCGCCGGTTGCAGCGCCAGCAATTCGACCGTGGCCTGCATTGCCTCAGCCACAGACGCGAAGAAGATGAGCCCGAGACCTTTGTCACGGACGAGAGGGACGATGTTGAGCTCGGCGGAGCAGATCGCGCCGAGCGTTCCTTCGCTCGCCGAGAAGATCTCGGTGAGATCATCCGGCTCGCGGAGAAAACGCTCGATGCCATAGCCGCTCCAGCGCTTGAGCATCCCCGGCGGCATCCACTCCGCGATGTCCGCCGCATGCCGGTGCACCAGCTGCGCGATCATCTGCCGCTCGGCGCCTAACGAATGGTGATTGCGACCGACATTTTCGATTCTGCCATCGGCGAACACCATCTCGAGTGCCAGCACGTGATCAGCCGTCGTACCGTAGACCGGAACGCGCGCACCGGATGAGTTGTTAGCGATCATTCCACCGATCGTGGCGCGCGAACTCGTCGCCACATCCGGCCCGAAGCAGTAGCCGTGCGGCCTGAGAAATGTGTTCAGCTGATCGAGCACGACGCCAGCGCCGCAACGAACAATGCGCCTTCCTAAATCCAGCTCGGTGATCTGGCGGTTGTAGCGCGAGAATTCGACGATCAGCCCGTCGCCGATCGCGCCGCCGGAAAGCCCGCTGCCCGCACCGCGCGGAATGACCGAAACGCCGCCATCAGCCGCGGCGGTGATGATCGAGCTGGCCTCTTGCGCGCTTTTAGGAAACGCGACGCCGACCGGCTCAATCTGGTAAACCGAAGCGTCGCTGGCGTAGAGCTGCCGCGTCAGATTGTCGAAGCGAACTTCGCAATCTGCTGTCGCGAGAGTCTTCCTGGAGCTGCTGTTAACCACCCGCAGGTATTGTCACCGTCCTGCGGGTGAATGACAAACGAGTGGAACGTCAGCGGCGGCTCTGGAGCTGATCGATGGCGCGGTAGACGTCGGCTAGTCCGGCGGCGTAAGCCGGCCCACTCTGCTTGAGCGCGATCTCACCGGAAGTGCCGATCACGAAAACCTGCGCTTGCCCCTTCTGATAACCGAATGCTTTGGCGACATCGCCGCTCCAGTCCAGCATCACGGGATAGGTGAGTCGCTTCTTGAACTCACGCCGAAAGAGCGCGTGGAACATCGGCAAAATGTTCGGCAGATCAGCAATGCCCGCGATCTCGACGCGTTGATCGTAGCGAGCGTAGACGGGAGCAATCCAGCCTTCGATCTGGCTGGCTCCGGCGCGATCTGACAGGACTAGAAAGCTCACTTTGCCCCGCGGATACCTGACGACGTGAACTCGCGCGTTCTGATCCGAGAGAGTGAACTCCACCGGCTCGGCCGACTTCGATGCGGCAAATGCTGGGCGTCCCATCAAGAATACGAATGCTGCACAAGCGATGCAGATGGAAACAGACTGGCGCATCGTGTCGTGGAGTTTACGCCCGGTGTGAGCAATTGGTTGCGGAGGCAGCAGATTTGGCGTGCCGCGATGTCGCGCGAAACCTACGGTCAGCGGCTATGGCCGAAAGCATGACGAAGCGCCTCACCGCTCGCGACGCACGGCTGGGCAGTTTTCGTTTCTACGATCTGCTGGTGCACGGGTTTGTGGTCGTGCTGCTGATCTCGAATCTCGTGGGCCAGAAGATCTGCGTGATTCCACTCTTCACTTGGAACGGCCAGCCGTGGACCGCGAACATCTCGGGCGCGCAGCTGCTCTTCCCGTTGACGTATATCTTTGGCGACATCTTCACGGAGGTGTACGGCTACGCTGCTTCGCGCCGCGCTATCTGGATCGGCTTCGTGGCGTGCGCGGTGTTGTCGTTGATGGGTTTGTTCGTGGTTTGGATTCCCGCGTCTCCGGATTGGCCTAACCAAGCCGCGTTCGAAGCAGTGTTCTATACGGTGCCGCGGTTCATCGTCGCGAGTCTGGTGGCGTTCTGGCTGGGTGAGTTCACTAACTCCTACACGCTTGCGAAGATGAAGCTCTGGACGCAGGGCAAGTACCTCTGGACGCGGACGGTCGGATCTACTGTGACCGGGCAGCTCGTTGATACGACCGTGTTGATCCTGATCGCTTTCGCCGGTCGCGCTTCCGGCTCCACAATGTTGAACCTGATCATCTCCGGCTATGTCGGCAAAGTTCTCTACGAGGCGCTCGCCACGCCTTTGACGTACCTCGTCGTAAACCGGCTGAAGCGATCAGAAGGCGTCGACGTTTATGATCGCGACACAAACTTCAACCCGTTCGCTCGCAGTGACACGCACGCAGAGAAGGCCTCCTGAGATTGAATTCCGTGCGCAGCCTGGTTTCAACTGTCCTGCCAATAGCGTCCGTGTGGGTGCGCCGGCAGGAGAAGATGATTCTCCGCAAGGGCGCGCCTCTCGATGACGCTCAGATCGCGGATGCGCGCCGGATCGGTGTCGTTTATCCGGAACGGGTGCGCACGCTCGTGGTGAAAACGATTCCGCCGCGTTTGAGCAGGCCAATCGCGGCGCTGGCCGCGCGGCTGGGGCTGGCGCCATCCTCTACGATCGGCATGGCGCTCGGTTACGGCATCTTTCTTCGCGCCGACTTCGCCGCCAGCCGGGCTTTGCTGCTCCACGAGCTGGCGCACACCGCGCAATACGAGAGGCTTGGTTTCCGGCCGTTCCTCGCGCAATACCTGCACGAATGCCTGGCCGGTGGGTATCCAAATGGCGCGCTGGAACGAGAGGCGCAGCGGCTTGCGACCGAGGTTGTGCACCGGTCGCCTGTAAACTCCTGCGACAAGACCGCGGGCCGCGCAGCGCGCGATTGACTGGCGGAATGGCCGACGCAGACGAGCGCAATCCTGAGACCGTGGCGGCGTCTGTATCGCGCAGCGGCCAACGCGGCCGCGGCAAATTGTTGCTGATTGCACTCGCGCTGCTGGTGCTGCTTTACGCGCTCTCGCCTTATTATTCCTTCTGGCGTTTCACAACGGCGTTGCGCGCGGGTGACCGCAACCAGCTGGAAAAGCTGGTCGACTTCGAGTCGCTGCGGAAATCGCTGAAGCAGCAGCTCCGCGCGAAAATTGCCGGCTCAGGAGCGAACCAGCCGCAGGGAGAGAAGAAGAATGGCTTCTTCGGAGCTTTGTCACCGGAGTTCGGGCCGCGGCTGATCGACACATTAGTGGATGCGTATGTGACACCGGAAGGGCTGGCGGCGTTTCTCGCAAATCCGCGCGTGGCTGAAAGCCCGGCGGCCGCGACCGCTGTGGCTCCGCCCGCGGAGAGCACGGCTCCCGTCAATCTTGCGCCGGATGCTGCCGCGCCGGAGACCGTTCCGTCGACCGAACCAGGGTTTCGCAGCATCAACTGGTCGAGTGTTCGTTACGCGTTCTTCACCGGCACGCGCGATTTCGCGGTGGATGTGCAGGGGACGAAGCTGCACTACCGGTTCGAAAACTTCCGGTGGGAGTTGAAACGAGTGGAACTCGACACCGCGATGGAGCTATAAGTCCGGCGCATGAACCCAGAGCAGCCATGGATCCAAATCGCGCCCGGTATCCGGCGGCAGACGATCACCACTGGCGCGACGATGTACCAGATGCGCGCGCAGCTGGACGCCGGCGGCCTGTTGCCTGAGCACCAGCACCCGCAGGATCAAATCACCCATGTCATCAAAGGCCGGGTGCGGATGATGGTGAACGGCGAGCCGCGGGAGTTAAGCGCGGGCGAGTCGTTATACCTGCCGGGCAACACTCCGCATGGAGCGCAGGCGATTGAGGACACGAGCGTGATCGACACCTTCAGCCCGCCGCGTGCCGATTACCTGGCGGCCGACGCAGAGGCGCACCGCACGGCGCCGCCCGCACCCGCGGGCTAGGAGCAGGAGAGCGCGACCGGACCGGCCGTGCCGGACGGCGGTGCCGGCGATAAGCAGATCTCGTCGCCTTCGCGCGCAGCACGTACGAGCAGCGACGAACCGGCCTCTCTGATCAGCTCCTCCGCACGGGCCAGTATCTGCGCAAGTTTCGCGTCGGAATGCGAGGGATCATGATGAAAAAGGACGAGCTCCCGCACCTCGCCTGCGATCGCGAGGGCCACACTGTCTGCGACGCAACCGTGTCCCCAACCGCGGCGCATCGGGTATTCTGCCTCGTCGTACTGCGTGTCGAGAATGAGCAGGTCACAGCGGTGAATGAACGCGGCGAGCCGCTTCTCCGCGGCTTTCGCCCCGGCCGAAGCAGCATCGCGTAACGTGCTGCTGTGATACGGCTCGTGATCCGGCAGAAACGCGACCGAAACGCCATCGACATCGAGTCGATAGCCGCCGCAGCCCTCCGGATGATTCAGGTCGGTCGCGGCGATGCGGACGTGCCCGATGCTCTTGCCGGCCGCCGGCAGTTCCTCCAGGGCGGTGATGGCGGACAGTGCGCCAAACCGCACCGGGAAATGCATCGGCTGCATCTGGTTCTCCAGCGCAGCGAGGATCTGCGCGCGCCTGCCGGGCGGGGTCAAAATCCTGATCCGGTTGGAATCGCGATACGCTGACGCGCAAAACGGCAGCCCTTGGATGTGGTCCCAATGCGTGTGCGTGATCAGCAGCGTCGCCTCAAAGCCGTTGGCGCCGAACTCCTCTTCAAGCTTCAGACCCAGCGGTCGCAGCCCGCAGCCGGCATCGAGGATTAAAATCTGATTGTCGGCCCGCAGCTCCAGGCACGACGTGTTCGCGCCATAGTGCGTCGTCTCCGGACCGGGGGAGGGAATCGAGCCGCGCACCCCCCAGAAGCGCACCGAGACAGCAGGATCACTCTCCGCGGACATTACGGCTCCTTCGGCGGGCGGATGGAATGGTGATGAGGAAGGTGGTGCCCGCCTTTTCGGCGCTCTGCACCGCGATCCGGCCGCCATGCGCGTCGACGATCGACTTCGAGATTGCGAGGCCAAGACCGGTGCCGCTGGCTTTGCCGTCCGTCACGAAGGGCTCGAAGATGCGCGGGAGAACCTCAGCGGAAATGCCGCAGCCGATATCGGAGGTCGGCCGCGGGTTGAATAGTTCAGCTTGCTGCACGGCGGCGTGTCCGGTGGGGGTCTGCGCCGAAGCGTCCGTGGACGCGAGGGCGCTGCCGAGAACAATCAGCCCCACCATTCTGCGCACCATGGCGTGCCGGCTGCACCAGTTATTTTCCCCGTTGGCCATGGTTTTTGTCCAGAGCGGCGCCATGCTAGCGCGGCAGATTCACTTTGGAAACTGGTCATTTCCTTTCGATCGGCGACGCCTCGCCTCCATCTCTATCGTCGTCGCGACCACGACGCTGGTGGTGATCGTTTTGCATCTGTTGTCCTTCGATCCGCTGCGAAAAGCGCAACTCTACGTGCGCGATTTTCTCGCGTCACCGGCCGGAAAGCTCCGGTCGATCCACGGCTGGTATTCCTCGGGATCGACAAGGATTCGGTGCAGCTGGACCAGCTCTTTCCCGAGGAGATCAGCGCCTCGCACGAGCTCTTGCTGATGGGCCAAGGGTTTCCCTTGTCGCGTGAAGTTTGTGCTCTGATCCAGGAACGCTTGATGGCTGCGGGCGCGAAGCTCGTGGTGTTCGATCTTGTGTTCCCCCAGCCGGACCGGGCGACGATGCTTTTCGAGACGCTCGAGCGGTATCGCGGGCAGGTGGTGCTCGCGTGCGATTTCCTGATTGACCGGGTGGAGGACGGGATGCGCTACAGGATCCATGTCCCGGTGAGCACGCTCGTGGAACGCACCGAGCCTCTCGACCAGCGGCTGGGGTTTGACACGTTGTTTCCTGACGCGGATGGCGTGCTGCGGCGCGTGCCGTTTGTCACCACCCTACGCGAGCTGGATGGCTTCCGACCGGCACCCGAGGACGAGCGTTACGAGTCCGTGACGGCGCGCAGTCTCCGGCAGCTGGGTCGCGCAGACCTCATCCGACCTCCAGGCAGCGCCAGCATCTGTTCCGTTACGCCGGCCCGCCGTCCATCACGATGCCGCTGCCGTTGTTCCCTGAGATCACGTTGCCGGCGCCGGCAACTGCGCCACCGATGGTGTTCACGCCGCTGATCAGACTCACGCCAGACGCGGAGTTCGGCAGCCGCACCGTCCCGTTCACATCGAGGCCGATGATGTTGCCCTGCACGGTCGCGCCCGAACTGGAGACGGAGATGCCCTGATTGTTCCCGGAGATGATGTTCCGGGCGGCACTACTCGTGCCGCCGATTGTCGTGGTGGTGGCGGTGCTTGAGAGTGCGACTCCAGCACCGTTGTTGGGCAGAATGGCGGTCCCGTTTTTATCGGTGCCGATGAAGTTACCCTGCACCAGGTTCCCGGAACCGCCGGTGATGGAAATGCCGTGCGAATTGAAGTCTCCAAAGGGGTTGCTACTGGCCGAAATCACATTTCGGGCAGCTGGAGTGGTCCCTCCGATGATGTTGCCGGGCCCGTTCACCGCCACGCCAACGCGATTCCCCAATGGCGCCGTCCCAGCAGCATCGGTGCCGATAAAACAGCCTTCGATGCGATTATTGCCGCTCCCGCTCAAGTCGATGCCGCGGCCAGGGAAGCCGTTGATCGCAAGGCCGCGAACGACGGAGTTTCCCGCAGTGATCGCGAGGCCGCTCGCGCCGGAGGTACTGCCTGTCCCGCCGCCTCTGAGTTCAACGCGTATGACAGCATTATTCCCGCTGCTGAGGGTGTTTGCGCTCGCTCCCGGCTGTTGCAAATAACCATCGATGGTTACCGGGCCGGTGATCACCGGCAGCGCTGAGCTGAGCGCGATCACCTGCACGCCAGTACCCTGGATATTGAAATTAATGACGTCCGCGCCCGCTGCGTCGTTGGCATCTGTAATTGCCTGGCGCAAAGAGCCAACGCCCGTGTTGGCCGTCGAGGTCACCGTGAACACGGCAGCCGGCGCGTGGAGGACGAAGGTGAAAACGGCGAGAACGGCGGTCGCGAAGAGTCTGCGCATGGGATCGATATGTCCTGCCGCGTCGGGAGCCGAAAGCACGTGGGAGGCGCGGGTGATTGCGCGCCTTTTCGCAAAAAGCAGACTCCGAGTCGAGCCTAATGTGTTGAGGATAAGCGGTACGGAGTAGCCACTCCGGCTTCTACCCCGCATGGATTCGAACCATGAATAACGCCTCCAAAGGGCGCTGTGTTACCGTTACACCACGGGGTAAATGGCAGCGCAGGCAACGCGCAGCCTCGCGACACAACTAATTCCGCGCTCCCGAATTCGCAATGCCAATCCCGCTGCGAGGGTTCACCATCTTTCCGCAGACCGGTTCACAATCTCGTTGCAAGCTCCTCGGTCTGCAGGTTTCCGGATAGGGCGAGAGAACCACAGCCAAGACTGTTCTGGATATCGCTCGGTGGCAATACGGCCGATCTGAGCTACCTTGCCACTCCGCCAAAATGAACCAATTAGAGATCCAGGATTTACACGCCACGGTGGCCGGGCAGGAGATCATCCGCGGCCTGACACTGACGGTGCCGAAGGGCGAAGT
>JACDCC010000091.1 GCA_013694595.1 Chthoniobacterales bacterium | reverse complement strand
ACTGCCACCAGTTCTTCGGTGATGTTATCGGGGGCGCGACGTGTGAATGAGGAGCCGGATGCTTTGGCCATCGCGGATTGTAGCACAAATCGGCGAACCTGCACCCTCCGAATGCGCGACGACGTGTCCCGGCGCGTCGGACCGCTCCAAAGTGACCTCGTTCGCCCGCTCGCTGGCCGGCGCCGCCTCGCTACTTTTTCCGCGTGTAGGCGATCTCCATCGTTTTCACTTCCTGACCGCCGCGCTCCTCGAACCATTCCATCACGTGGTGGTCGTTGTCGGTGATCTTCACCGTCTCCCGGACCTTCGTTATCACTCCCGGTGCCATGTGGTAATCGGCGTGATACGTGAAGGTCTTCGTGGCGGGATCGTAGGTGCCTTCGGCGAGCATAATGCCGGTGCTCAGGCTATCGATCCACGACGAGACGAATTTCTTCTTCGCGTTGTCGTAGCCCTCGACCGCCATCCCCTTGAAATCCACGTCCTGCATCTTGCCGTCAGGGCCGGGCATCTGGAATTTTCCGCTCACGTGCGCGATGAAATAGCGGCCGCCCATCTCCGCTTTGCGTGTGGCCGTTCCTTTCGATTGGGACGGCGGCGCACCAGGCGCCATCCACATTTTGACGGTGTAGGTCCAGTCGCCGACCAGTTCCGCGAGAAGCTTGTGGTTTTCGTTCAGCTTCCCCATTTCCATCATCATCTGCATCATCTCGGCTTCGGAAGGCTGAGCGCCGGTGGCGGACGATGGCGACGAGGTCGTGGTGGTGGGGCCAGATGGCTTCGTTCCCGTGACCGGGCTGTCGCTCGGAATGGAAGCGGAGTTGGGGGAGATTGTCGGCACCTGCGCGCTCGCGCTGGCGGCGAACAGAACCGCGGCCACGGACGTGGTGATTAACCGACTCGCAGAACGCCATCTGCGCACATTTCCGGGGGTAACATTGGGAGGATTCATGACGCTGATTTTCACGTTCGTGGCACTCCGGTCAAGCTGGAGGCGGCGGCGAAAGTCGCCGGGAAAGACTCGGAGCGCGCCTGCTCCCCGAGCGATCTATTGTAATGAAGCGACGATCCGCGCGACCAGGTTCGTCGGCAGGATGCCAACGATCACAACCGCGGCCGCGAGCACCGTGAGCGTGATGCGGTGCGCGGACTCCGGGATGATGGTCGGCGCGTCATGAGCGGCGTCCTCCACGAAGATCGCCTTCAGGACCGCCAGGTAGTAGTAGAGCGAGACGAGGCTGCCGAGCAGCGCGAGCACCACCAGCCAGAGGAGGCCATGCTTCTCACCCGCGCTGAGCGCAACGCTGAACAGGTAGAACTTCCCGAAAAACCCGGCGAGCGGCGGTAGTCCGGCCAGCGAGAGCATGAAGATGGCCATGCAGCCGGCGAGCATCGGTGATCGGGTCCGCAAGCCGACGAAGTGCGATAGATCGTCGCCGCCGGTCGCGTCGCGCACCCAGGCGACGACACCGAACGCGCCGAGCAGCGTCAGCGCGTAGATCGTCGTGTAGAACAGCGTTGCCGCAAAACCTGCGGGGCCGGCCATGATCCCGAGCAGCGTGTATCCCGCATGCGCCACGGCCGAGTAGGCGAGGAGTCGGCGGACATTCGTCTGCGCGAGCGCGACCAGATTCCCGACGACGATCGAAAGCGCGGCGAGGGCGGCGAGGATCGGCGACCAGCCGGGCGTGAGCGCGTACCATTCAGCGCTCCCTTGTGCCCGCGCGAACCCAATGAGCAGGACCTTCCCGAGGACCACGAACGCTGCCACTTTTGATGCGGAGGCGATGAACGCTGCGGAAGAGATCGGCGCCGCTTCGTAGGTATCCGGCGCCCAAAGGTGAAACGGCGCGGCGGCGACTTTGAAGGCGAGCCCGACGAGTGTCATGACAATGCCCGCCGCGAGAAGTGGTTCGAGAGGCCCCGCGGTGACCTTTTCGCCAATCGCAGCGAGCGCGGTGGTGCCGGTCGATCCGTAGACGAAGCTCAGGCCGAAGAGCGTGAACGCGCTTGCCGTGCTGCCAAAGAGGAAATACTTCAGGCCGGCTTCCGCGGAATACCGGTCGCTTTTATCGAAAGCGGTCATCAGGTAAAGCGCCAACCCGGTCAGCTCGAACCCGATGAAAATCATGAGCAGCTCTTCGCTCCCGACGAGGAGCATCAAGCCGACCGTCGCGAGCAAAAGCAACGCGAGGTATTCGGAATGGTGGCGCGGGAGACTGTTCCTGCGCGTGAGCGCGATCGTGAACAGCGCGAGTACCAGGCAGATGATCTTGAACAACGACGTCAGCGGGCTCACGACGAGCATGCCTCCGAGCAAGTTCGCGTCGCGCGGCAGCATCAGCACGGCGCCGCCGGCGGCGATGAGTCCGAGGCGCGCGACCAATGATGAGATCGCGTCCGCGCCTGCGCGGGCGAGGCCGATCGTGAGCACGAGCAGCGCCGTCACCACGACGATCGCTTCCGGCGCCGCAAGCTGGAGCAGTTCCAGGTAGTTCACGGCTTCAAAAACGCCATTGCTTCAACGGCCGGCATGATGCGGTCGAGCAGGAACTTGGGATAGATTCCGATCGCGAGGGTGCTGAACATCAGCAGCCCAGCGCCCACTTTCTCGGGCACGGTGATCGGCGCGAGCGTAGCATTGCCTTCGCCGGACGGAATCGCATCACCGAAGAAGGCCGTCTTCAGCGCGCGTAGCGTGAATGCCGCCACCAGCACCATCCCGATGCCGGTAATCCACACGGCGTGCGGATAGTTCTTCCACGTGCCAATCAGAATCGTGATCTCCGCCGCGAATCCGCTGAAGCCCGGAATCCCCATGGACGCAGCCGATGCGATGACGAAGGCGAACGCGGCGAACGGCAGCGTCCGGTTCAGTGCCATGCCGGAAAGTGCATCGATGTCGCGCGTGTGCGTGCGGCGATAAACCATGCCGGCGATCGCGAAGAGCAGCGCGCCGATGACGCCGTGCGAGAACATTTGAAGGACGGCGCCGCCGGCGCCCAGCGCGGTGGCCGAGGCGAGCCCCAGCAGCACGAACCCCATGTGGCTGACGCTGGAATAGCCGATCACGAACTTAAGATCACGCTGCCGCAACGCCACCGCCGCCGCGTAGAGAATGCCGATGACTGCCGCCACCACGATCCAGTCGCGCCACAGCTGGAACCCGGCCGGGAGAAGGTTCATGGCAACGCGGAGCGCGCCGTAGGCGCCGAGTTTCATCACAATGCCCGCCAGCAGCATCGAACCCGCCGTAGGTGCGGCGACGTGGCCGGTTGGCGCCCAGGTGTGTAGCGGCCAGACACCTCCGAGAATCGCGAAACCAAGGAACAGCACCGGAAACACCCATGCCTGCACGTCGGCTGCGATCGGAAAACGTGCGAGCTCTTGCAGGTCGAGTGCTGTCGCCACGCTCTCCTTCCCGGCCGTGGCGTAGATCGCAATGAGGCCGATCATGACGAGAGCACCGCCGAGGAACGAATAGAGCGTGAGCTTCATCGCGCCGTACTCCCTGTTCGTGGAACCCCAGATCGCGATCAGGAAGTACTTCGGGACGATCACCACCTCGTAGAAGACGAAAAAAAGGAAAAGATCGGCACTCAAAAAGACTCCATACGAACCCGTCACTACCAGCAGAAGCGAGAAAAAGAACTCGTTAGGCCGTCGCTCGACGTCCCAGGAGAACAGGACTGCGCAAAACGCCGTCAGTCCGGTCACAAGGCAGAGCGTGAGGCTGATGCCGTCCGCCGCGAGGTGGTACTGCATCCCAAGCAGCGGGACCCATTCGCGACGCGTGATGGTTTGGAACACTCCCGCGTCGACGATGTCAATGAGGGCGAGCAGGCTGAGGACGAAACCCGCGGCTGTAGTCACCAGCGCCGTCCAGCGCGCGAGCACCCCCGGCGCGAGAAGCGCCACCAGCGCACCGCCGAAAGTAAGATAGATCGTCCAGGCGATCATCAGATCTTCTTGCGGGTGCGGTAGCGCGGCGCGGCTTCGCGGACGTGGAATCCGATCTCGCGCTTAGGTTTTTCAGGTGGAGCCATCAGCTGGCGGATCGCCTCGATAATCGCGCCGATCTCCTTGTCGTGTTTGCCAATCATCTTCTCGAGCTCGGCGAACTTGCGCGCCAGCGCGCTGTTCGTCTCCAGTGCCTCGCGCAGTCGCACAAACGCGCGCATGATCGCGATGTTCACCTTCACCGCGCGTTCGCTGCGAAGGACGCTCGACAGCATCGCCACGCCCTGTTCGGTGAACGCGTAAGGGAGCGCACGCCGAATACCGCCCCAACTTGAAGTCCCAAAATGTGACTTCAAGTTTTCGAACTCCTCCGCCGTCAGCTGAAATGTAAAGTCTGGCGGGAAACGATCCGCATGCCGCTTTACAGCCTGGTGCAGGGCCTTCACCGGAACGCCGTAAAGCTCCGCCAGGTGTCGGCTAAGCATCACCTTGTGGCCTCGCAGCACGAAGATTGTCTGCGCGACCCGCTCGACCGGAATGACGTCTTCGCTCATCGCGATCACGCAAACAACTGCGCCAGGTGCACGACGGTGCTGTTGAAGATGTTGAAGAGGAATTGCGGCGCGATGCCGATCGCGAACATCAGCAGGGTGACGGGAATGATCACCAGCTTCTCGCGCGCGCGCAG
>JACDCC010000087.1 GCA_013694595.1 Chthoniobacterales bacterium | reverse complement strand
TTGCTGATGTTCGTGAAGAAGTTCCCGACCAACACGCAGATGCTGAAGGAAATCCCGGGATAACCTGTAGCGGCGCGTCTATGACCGCCGTCTCGAAGCCGTGCCACGCGAACGATCCGGCGGTTATACACCGCCGCTAGAGGGCGACGAATGGGAAGTTCTGCCGCCGGAAAGCGAGGCGGCTGGCGCGAAGCCGGCCGAGCCGCTCTTCAAGTTAATCGCGCTGGTCATGGACAACTTGTTCCGCGTGCCAGGGACGCAGTTCAAGATTGGTCTTGACCCGATCATCGGGCTCATTCCCGGCATCGGAGATACAGGTGCGGCGATGGTTTCGGCGATGGCGCTGATCCAGGCGGCGCGACTCGGCTTGCCGAAAATCGTCCTTGCCCGGATGGCCACGAACATCCTCGTGAACCAAATCGTCGGAGTCGTGCCGGTGTTTGGCGATGCGTTCTCCGTCTGGTTTAAGTCGAACGCGCGGAATTACGAGCTGATCAAGAAGTTCAGCACCGGCGCGCGCCGCACCGCGACCCGCAGCGACTGGGTGTTTGTCGTCGGTGTGCTCCTGGCGCTTGTTCTGATCATCTGCACCGGGATCGCGGTGAGCCTTTGGTTGCTGCAGCAACTGATCAAGCTCACGCCCGGCTGGTAAGCTCGCCTCCCTGCAGGTAGCGCAGGTAGATCGCGTGGATCACCTCGCGCGCTCCGCGATATTGATCCCCAAAGGAGGCGAAATCGTCCGCACCGACGCGCAGGGCCAACTTCCGCTGCTGATCCTCATCCGGTGGCAAATGCGAGACGCTTTTATATTCCATGCGGCGCAGCACTGATTCGACGAGCCGGAGGAACTCGTAGGCCTGCTGCAGAGCTGCAGCATCTTCGGCAGAGACGATGGCGCGCTCGCGCAGATCATCGAGTGCCGCGCTAAACTGCGGGTTCCATGCGCCGGCGCGCATTTGTAGAGCCTGCAGCAGGAACTCAGCTTCCACGATTCCGCCGAGCCCTGTTTTGAAATCCAGGATTTCGGCGCCCGTGCCGCGGTCCCGACGGATTCTCTCGCGCATCGCGTCGATTTGCGCGAACAAGTCCGCGCGCTGCCCCGCTAGCCTCCATGCTCGCTGCGCCACTTCGACGAACGCTGCGCCGCGTGGGCCGCAGATCGGCCGCGCGCGTGTGAGCGCCTGTAGCTCCCAGAGTTGTGCGCGCGTTTCGTAGTACGCCGCGAACGTTTCGAGCGAGCAGGTGAGTGGACCTTTTTCGCCGTCCGGCCGTAATCGGGCATCGAGCGGAGCAATCGCGCCCTCCGGTGTGGAGCGGCTCATCTCGACCGCGAGATCCTGTGCCGCGCGAACATTCTCGCCCACGAAGACGATATCGAGGTCGCCTCCATAGCTCAGATCGGAGCCACCGAACTTTCCGAGCGCGATGACCGTCAGATCGTCTTCACCCACCACGACGCTGTGGACGAAGGAGAGCGCGGCTTCAGCCAACGCGGAATGCTCGGCCTGCAGTGCCTGCAGATCCGCGATTTGGAGCACGTCGCGAATCAAGATCCGCAACCGCTGTGCCTGGTGGTAGGCTCGGACGGGGTTCAGATTTCCAAGCGTTGCCCCACTTGCATGCTGCACCGCCAAATGCTCGCGAACGGAGACATCCCCGTCGAGCGTGCCGCTGCGAGTGACGTCTTCAAGGAGCTGTGGCCGTCGAATCAGGAGCGCAGATACCTGCCGACTGGCGTCCAACGTTTTCACCAGCAGCTCGAGCAGTCGCGGATTCGCGACCAGCAGCTCGAACAGCAAACTACGCATCCCGTACGCCTCAACGAATCGTACGAACTGCGTTAGCGTCACGTCCGGATCGACCGTTTCCTCGAGGCGGCTCAGCAACATCGGCTTCAGCTTGCGGAAGATCTGCCGGGTGCGCGGTGCGACGTGAAAGCTGCCGCGTCCCTGCGCGAGCTCGGCAAGTGCTTTCGTGGCGCTCTGCTGATCGCGAAAAAATGCAAGGCTGACGGCGCCCGCCTCCTTGTCCTGCGGGCGCTCAGAGATCACGCGCTCGAAAATTGCGCGCACGCGCTGCATTTCATCGTGCAAGGTTTCGAGAAACTCGAGATCGCTTGCGAAGCCGAGGCTGCGCGCGAGAAGAGTCAACTGCTCGCCTTCCCCGGGGATGGTGTGCGTCTGCTGTTCCCCTTCGATCTGCAGTCGATGCTCGACCCGGCGCAGAAAGCGATATGCTTTCTCCAGGTCGATCGCTTCTTCGCGTGGCAGAAGGTCGAGCTCAGCCAATGCGGGGAGGGCTTTCATCGTGCTCGTCTCCTGCAGGAACGGCTGGCGCGCCCCGTGCAAAAGCTGCAGCGCTTGCACGACGAACTCGATCTCGCGAATACCGCCGGCGCCGAGCTTCACGTTCCGCTCGAGATTTTCGTGTCCGACGATGTCACGCTCGATCCGCCGTTTGATGGCCGCGATTTCGTCGAGCAATTCCGGGCTGGGGCTCTTCGGATAAATGAACGGCTGGTGCTGCCGCAGAAAATCGTAGGCCAGCTCTTCGCTGCCGCAGATGCCGCGGGCTTTGATGAGCGCAAGGCGTTCCCAGGTTTCGCCGAAACCGGCATAGTAATTCTCCATGCTTTCCAGCGAGCGGGTCATTGGACCGGACGTGCCTTCCGGCCGGAGCCGTAGATCGATACGGAACAGCGGCCCGGCTGGATGACTGGCGGAAAATGTTTCCAGCACTTTCGTGGCGAGCCGATTGAACCATTGGTGGTGACTCAGGTTGCCCGAGACCTGTCCCTCCTCGTCGTAGAGGAAAATTAGATCAATGTCGGAGCTGTGATTCAGCTCTCGCCCGCCGAGCTTGCCGAGGCCTAGGCCGGCGAACTCCGCCTTCGGAGACCCTAGACGCCTGCGGAGGTCTGCGTCCCAATGTTCGAGCACCTGCTCGACGCAGATTTCCGCGAGCTGCGACAGCTCGGCGGTTGTTTCTTCCAGCGGCGCTAGCTCTGCGATTTCGCGCAATGCGATCCGGAGCATTTCGCGCCCTTTCCAGAGGCGAAGCGGGCGAAAGTTATCCAGGCTGACGGGCTCGGTGACGGTGGCGCGGCGAAGATCGGCTGCCATGCGGCCCGGGCCGCGTCCGCTTCCGCAGACGTCGGGGTGTTGCAGCCAGACAAGGATCTGCGGGTCGTTCGCGAGTCGCGTCGCGCAAATGCTCGAGACCGAGATCAGATGCAGCAGCGCCTTTTCACCGATCGGGAACTGCTCGAGGACGGCGGGGAGCTCGCCCTGCTCAGCCGGCCAACGGTCAGCCAGCGACGCCAGAGTTCTCTCGACCTGCGCCGGATGGAGACTTGCTGCCGCCTTCGCGCGGACCCATTCGGGCGCTTCGCTCATCGCACAGATAAAGCGCGTCTGACCCGCGGGAGCAAACGACGTCTGCGGATAACACAGAACGCCTCGGAAGCCGCTCGGCGATTACGCTTTTCCGGCGAGCTTGTCCCGCCCGCGCGCCAGGGTGCGACGCTCCCGCCGGGTGAGGCTCGCAAGTCCTTCACGCGAGATCTTCTCCAGGAGCGGATCCACCTCCTCGGCGATGAATTGTTCCGCATCCATGTGGTGGTAGCGATCCGCCTCTACCTTGCGCTGGTGAAGCGTGCGCTGCAGATATGACGGGCGGCCGAACCCCAGCAGGTGCGCATAGAGCCACCCGGCCGCGCATCCGCCGAGCAGCGCGCTGTGCACAAGCGTGCCGGTGCGGTCGACGATGAGCAGTGCGAGGCCGAGGAGGACCATGCCGTAGGCGAGATGTTTCGCCTTGAGGCGGAGCAGCCGCGCAACTGACGGCCCGGATGCGATCTCCAGCTCCGGCAGGATTGTGGCGTAAGCCATCAGCACCGCCACGGCGCCTCCGGAGCCAGCAAGCAGGATCGCGGATGAAGGCATCAGAAAGAGATGGCCGAGTTCACCCGCAGCTGCGCCGGCTACATAGAGGAAGAAGAAGTGACGCTGCCCGAGGATCGACTCCACGTCCCTGCCGAGCAGATAAAGCACGATCATATTGCCAAGCAGATGCCAGGGACCGCTGTGCAGGAAAGGCGCGGTGAGAAATTGCCACGCGTACGCTTTTTGCAGCCCGCGTTCGCTGAGGCCGAGGTAATCGCGGACGAGACCGGGAGTGTAGCCGTCGAGCACCAACTGCATGACATACACCGCCACATTCAGGCTGATCAGCGTGAGAAGAACGACGCGCTGGCGCTGTATCCACGGCCGCCGGAGCGACGAAGGTTTACGGCCGGACAGGCGCATCAAACGAGAGTATCGCAGCGGGAAATTCTTGTCGATTCTGAAATCGGCCCCCGGGCTGGGGAAGGGTAGTGTTCGCGCATTGTCAGCCTGGACGGCAGATTCGCCCTCACCTCAATCCTCTCCCTCAGGGAGAGGAGGACGCGCAGCGCCAGGTGAGGGGCAACTCACAATCAACAAACACTTCCGCTGAGGAATCCTGCCCGAAATTCGGCTTACCGGCACCTGCCCGGTTAGCCCGCGGACGCCAGCACCCGTAGCGCCAGCGGC
>JACDCC010000065.1 GCA_013694595.1 Chthoniobacterales bacterium | reverse complement strand
GTGGAGGCGCAGCTCGGGGAACGTGTCTTCCTGATTGCCGACGAACGTGATCGCGCTTCCGAGCTTTCGTTTTACCTGAAAGAGAAGCGGGTGGAAGGGCCGGGCCACCCGCCGGTCTACATCGTGGAGTCACAGGACATCCTGAATCAGTTCTCGTTTTGGCCGCGTTATGACGAGTTCGTTCCAGCGCCGCGCAACACCGCCGCGCAGGAGGGGGACGTTTACACCGAGGAAGACGGTGTGAACGCGTTTGAGGGGCGCACGGCGATGTTCATCCAGGCGAACGGCAAAGCAGAGCCCGCGCGGAATATCCGCGCCGCGTTTCAGAGCGTCGAGCCGTTTGCCACGATCGAGGTGCGACGCTTCGGCCGCGTGATTCGCAGCTACGTTGTTCACGTCTGCAAGAATTACCGCACGCTGCCGCTATGACGAACGCGCCCGCGGTTTCGGTGGTTGTTCCAATGTTCAACGAGGAGGAGAGCGTGCCGATCCTGCAGGCGGAGATTTCCGCTGCGCTCGCTGGAGTTGATCACGAAATCATTTTCGTTGATGACGGCTCCACCGACCGCACCGTGGAGCGCATTACCGCCGGCCCACGCGTGCACGTATTGCGCTTCCCGCGGAATGCCGGCCAGAGTGCCGCCATGTATGCCGGTCTTCAGGCGGCGAACGGCGCCACGGTCGTGTTGCTCGATGGCGATTTGCAAAACGACCCGGCCGACATCCAGAAGCTCCTGCGCGAGATCGAGCAAGGCGCCGACCTGGTCTGCGGCTACCGCGCGGTGCGCAAGGACACGACGGTGAAACGCCTAACGAGTCGCGTCGCAAATTTCGTCCGGAGTCGCTTCACCAAAGACGGCGTGCGTGACACCGGCTGCACGTTGAAAGCAATGCGGCGGGAATGCGTGGAGGCGTTGGTGCCGTTCAAAGGCATGCACCGTTTCATTCCGGCGTTGATCAAAGGCGCCGGCTACAGCCTGGTGGAGGTGCCGGTGAATCACCGGCCGCGGAAATTCGGCCAAAGCAAATACGGTCTCG
This sequence comes from Chthoniobacterales bacterium, assembly GCA_013694595.1. Classification (GTDB taxonomy): domain Bacteria; phylum Verrucomicrobiota; class Verrucomicrobiia; order Chthoniobacterales; family UBA10450; genus JACCTI01. The sequence continues at coordinate 2,077 of JACDCC010000065.1, read as the reverse complement.
GCAACCGTGCGGTGCGGGCGACGGTCGATATGTTTGGCGTGCGTTGGCTGCTCTCGCGGCAGCTGCATTACAAGACGCGCGAGTGACAGCTGCGCGACCGTGCGCGCGGTCATCCTGAGCCGCGCAGACGGCGAAGGACCTCACGCCGGCACTCGGGATTGGCATCACTGCTAAGCGTAGTCAGCCAGCCCGCGTGAGATCCTTCGGCACGCTTGGCCGCCTCAGGCTGACGGCTAACGGAATGCGCCGCTCAGAGCAGAGCTGGCTCGGCTTGCGCCACCGGATCAATCCACTTCCCGTGCTCGCGGATTAGATCCTGCAGGCGATCGACTGCTTCCGCTTCGGGAATGTTGAACTTCACCGCGGTCTTCCCGACGTAGAGGTTGATTTTGCCGGGCGCGCCACCGACGTAGCCAAAATCGGCGTCCGCCATCTCACCCGGTCCATTCACGATACAGCCCATGACGGCGATCTTCACGCCCTTGAGGTGCAAGGTGGCCGCTTTGATCCGCGCCGTGGTCGTTTGCAGGTTGAAGAGCGTCCGGCCGCATGACGGACAAGCCACGTAATCGGTCTTGAAGATGCGGGTGCCTGCCGCCTGCAGGATGTTGTAGCTGAGTCGCAACGCCTGGCCCGGTGCTTCTTCGCCCTGCACCAGGATGGCGTCGCCGACCCCGTCGCACAGGAGTGAACCGATGTTCGTGGAAGCGTTAAGCAGTGTGCAGAGGAAATCGCCCGTCATTCCGAGCGAAGCCGAGGGACCCCGTGGTGTCACCTCTAAGCTTCCGCCACGGGGTTCCTCGACTGCGTTCCGCTTCGCTGCACTGCGCTCGGAATGACCGTGAAATGTGTCTTTCAACAAAATCGGGTGACGCGGCGCGACCTTCGCGCCGAGCAACCGATAAGCGGAGATAACCGGCAACTGTGTTCCATCTTTGATCGCGACGAGCTGCGAGTGTTCGCTCGCATTCAGCTGCGCGATGGCCGCATCATCCCTAGGATCAATCTCCACCACGGCGGCATTCTCGTAGATGATCTCCGGCTTGTAATCGCCCATTCGATCGACCTTGTGGGCCACCTTGTCGAAGCTCGCCTGCCGCACGACGACGCGCACGATTTCCTCTCCGCCTAACGACACGTCGCCGCTGATGCCGCCGAGGTGAATTGTTTCCGAGCGCCGGCGTTGATAGGAAAACGGATCGTAGCTGTAGCGGCGGTCTGCGACCGCCGAATCGGCGAGCACTGGCCCTGACGGACGGCGGTCATAGACCGCCGCTACAGTTCTGACCAGCGCCTGGGCGACGGGGATCTCGTGAATGCTGTCCTCGGTGAGGGACACCCGGATGGTGTCGCCGATCCCGTCAGCCAGCAGAGAGCCGATCCCGATCGCGCTCTTGATCCGCGCATCCTCGCCTTCGCCGGCTTCGGTTACGCCGAGGTGGATCGGGTAGTTCCAGTCTTCGCCCTCCTCCTGCAGCCGCGCGACCAGCAGGCGATAGGCGTTGATCATGACCTTCGGGTTGCTGGACTTCATCGAGAAGACGAACGCGTGGTAATCCAGTTCGCGCGCAATCCGGGCGAACTCCAGCGCGCTTTCCACCATGCCGAGCGGCGTGTCGCCGTAGCGGTTCAGGATGCGATCAGAAAGCGATCCGTGATTCGTGCCGATGCGCATCGCGATTCCGCGCTCTTTGCACAGCAGCACCAGGGGCGTGAACCGCTGCCGGATCCGCTCGATCTCGGCCGCATATTGCTCGTCGGTGTACTCGATGATCTTGAACTTCTTCGAGTCGGCGTAGTTACCCGGATTGATCCGGACTTTGTCCACCCACTTCGCCGCTTCCATCGCGGCTTCGGGTTTGAAGTGAATATCGGCGACGATCGGCACCTCACAGCCGCGCTCGCGTAGACCGCGCACGATGGGCTGCAAGTTCGCCGCATCTTTCACCGTTGGCGCCGTGATGCGCACGATCTCACAGCCGACGTCCGCGAGCTCGATCGTCTGCGCGATGGACGCTTCCGTATCCATCGTATCGCACGTAATCATCGACTGAACACGAATCGGGTTCGCCCCGCC
>JACDCC010000025.1 GCA_013694595.1 Chthoniobacterales bacterium | reverse complement strand
CAACGTCCAAAACCTGCCGGACGGCATCGAGAGCACATTTGATCGTGGTCATACTTGCCCCGGTCGAATTCCTTGCGGCCGTCTTGGCCCGCGGCGGGACATATGGCACGGCTGTCGCCTTGAAGCGACGAAGCCATTCCTCCACCATTTTTGAAGTGATGCGGCGCACGTTCAGCCCTTCCACGCCTTCCCAAGAGCGCACGACCAGCTTCAATCCCGCTTCACGATAGGCCTTGGTATTCGGTCGAATATCCGCGGTTCCCAGATACTTTCGATACATCGCCATTGCTTCGCCGAAGTTGAGGCGGCCCACGGCTTCAGCGGAATTGCCCGTGGTGCGCTGACGCTCTGCGGCATCAATATGTTCCCTCATCCGGTTCTTGGCGACAGAAAGAAGCTTGGTCTTTAGACTGGTCCATTTCTCCTTGCCGCAGGCAAAAACGCGAACATAGTAGCGCCCGTTCTTGTGCTTGTAGAGAAACTGAACCTGAGTGGGACTCCAAACGGTTTGCTTTTTGACGGCATTGGCAGTGCTCATACCGAAGACCGTAGAAAACGACCGTTGAAAAGTCAAATATCGAATTTAAGTAACTGTATAAGTAATTGAATTAGAACAGGAAGGGTGGCTGAGCCCGGTTTAAGGCACTCGACTCGAAATCGAACGTGGGGTTAAACTCACCGTGGGTTCGAATCCCACCCCTTCCGCCACGTCACACGCGGTCGCGAGCCGTGACGCGTTCGCCAGCTCAGTTGCGTACGAACTTCGGAGATTCGACCGCTCGTCAGGCGCGAAGCGCAAATATTAACCGAGCGGTAGCACTGACTTCGCGGAGCGATGCATCAGCATCGATAATCCCACCCCTTCCGCCATCTCCCTCCGGTCAGGCACATTGCTGAACGTGGCGACCGCGTGCGCGGCCGATCGTCGGAGATTCGAACGCCGTTCGACCGCCAATCACGCGCGCAGCGCAGGCCATTGTGAAGCCGTAGCTCTAACCTGGCGGAGCCATGCCCCAGCATCGATCATCCCACCCCTTCTTTCCCTGGCCGCTAGTTGAGGAGAGCCTCGTGTTCGCAGTAAGCGGGACCGCTGGCCGTATCTCCGTGCAGAAAAGTTTTGTCCTCTGGCATGTGGCCAGCTAAACACTGCGGCAGTGAAGCTTCGCGGTCTCATCGTTTTCGCCAGCGCGCTCCTTCCTGGCGCCGAGCGTGTTTGGAGGTGGTTTAGCTAATAACAGCCCGTTTCCGACCTCGGGCCCGATGGTTCCCGGCACGCGTGCGCAGCTGCCCCAGCGGCGGCACCGCTCGAGGTGAAACGCGCGATCTGGGCCGCGAATCAGCTTCGCTCGAAGCCATACCGCTACGGCGGCGGCCACCGTTCCTTCAACGATTCCGGCTACGATTGCTCCGGCACCGTGTCGTACGCTCTCGGCGCGGCGGGCTTGGTGAAATTCCCGATGCCGTCATCGCGCTTCAAGAAGTTCGGTGCGCGCGGCCACGGCAAATGGATCACGGTTTACGCGCGCAACGGTCACACCTTTGCCGTCATCGCCGGACTGCGGCTCGACACGACAACGTACAACACGCGTCGGCGCGAGGACAGTCGCGCGCCTCGTTGGCAAGCTACGGCGCGTCCGCCTCGCGGGTTCGAAGTGCGACATCCCGCCGGCTTGTAGGTCGGAGCGGCGGCGCGCATCGCCGAAGCTGGGGTGGTCCCGCATCTTTCCGAATACGTGCGCACCTCTCGCCGTCGGAATCGGGCAACCAGATGCCGTGGACGCAGCGAATTGCTCACGACGAGCCGGACGCTGAACCGGCTCCGGGGATCAGAAGGAAGCGCATGCAGAGGTTGTCAGACGGTGACTTGCCAGTGGCACATCCGATGCTCATAGTCAGAACTCGATGATTCGCGCGAATTGTCGGGAGCGGTTTACCGCCTCGGATTTCGACTTCGTCGTGCGGACATTGGCGCGATCGCAAACGGATCACGTGTCGCTGGTCGATCTCCTGAGCGACGCCGACACGCGCGACTCGGTGCTCGATAACCCGCAGCTCGTCGATTCGATTCTGTCGAATGCGGGACACCTCGCAATCTCGTCGCAGTTCTACTTCTACGTCCTGGCGCGGCACGTTCTGCGGCAGGCGGGGATCAATGATCGCAAGCTGTGCGATTACGTCGCCTCGTTACTCGAGACCTTTTCTCGGATCAGCGGTATGCAAGCTCCGCACATGGCGGACGAACGCGGGCGCCAGTACATCTCCGACATGTTGATCGCGCTGACGAAAGCCACGCCAGAACAGGCGTTCCTTCTCCGCGCGCATGTTGGAAATTACTCGCTCTTCATCAGCGGCATCTTTCATGAGAACACGCAGCGCCGCAGTCTTCGGGGAGGCCCCGACCTGAAGTTCTACGAGCAGATCGGGCGCACGAATTACGGCGTGGTAGCAAGCCACGCGACGGCGCGACGCTGCGAGCTGAACGACGTGTACGAAGAGCTCGCGGAGCGTTTCCGTGAGGTGCGGCTCGCGTTGAACCAGCTCGCCGAGCAGCTGCTAAACCTCGACGGCGACTACAACGCGCCGAAGATCTTCTGACGAAGTGTTGCAACAATGACAATACTTCAACCGCCCCTCACCCCAACCCTCTCCCACGGGAGAGGAGTTTGTGGCGCAGCTTACTTTCGGACAGACCAGATTCCGTCGCGCGATTTCGCCTGCAGTCCCTTCTCCTCGGGGGAGAAGACTAGGATGAGGGGAATAAGATCGCGGCCGACACACGAACGATGAACGAGACGCTCTTCAGTCAGATCCAGCGGCTCTTCGAGCGCACCTACGCGCAGGTGGGGATCAATCTGGAAGATTGCCTGATTGATCGGACGCGTTGCGCGCAGCTGACCAAAGCGGCGGGCGCATCCGCACGGGAGCTGAGCGAGCTGGCGCGCACGTTCATTCGCAGCGCGGACGATCAGCTCTACGTCGGCATCTACTACTCACGCTGGTTGGTCGAACAGCTGGAGCGTCACGACCCGCGGAGCGGCCTGAATAACGCGAACATTCGTTCGTTGATCGCGTTCGTGGAGGAGATCAACCACGCGCTGCACGCGGCGCTGCAGTTCAAGCAGGGTCAACGCGAAATCGAATCGGAAGATTACGCGCGGAACCTGGAGCTGCAGGCGCAGGTCGACACCTATCTCGTGCTGCTGCTGTTCGTCGCGTTCTTCCGCAAGACGCAAAAGGTGTCGCGCACCGACCGCCGCTGGTTGCGCTTTCACCTTTTCGCGTCGCAGAACCCGGGCGCGTTCCACTGCGAGAATCTCCGCGGTCGGTATCTCGAGACGACGGAGCTCGCGTCCAACTACACGCGCTACCTCGACACGCTCAACGGCATGCGCCGGCTCGACGAAATCCGGATGTTCCGCTCGTTAGACTACGGCGCGAAGAAGGTGCGAGTGCTCGCGCTCACGAACGGTCGGGCAAAAATCTAGCGCCCGCTCGAGGATGACCGCGCGCGAGCGCTTTTTGTCTATCCGCCGGCTTTGATGAACGCGATGCTCGCAGCTCTGCGTGACCACCCGCTGGCTCTTTTCCTTGCAACACCGGTTTCCGTTCGTCGCCGCAGCGTCGCGCTCCGCCGTGATGCGCGAGCTGGCCTGCATCGTGTTCATCGTCGCGGTGGCAACCGCAATGCTGCATCCGGCGCTCCGCGGCGATTGGCCGGTCGGGCACGATCATCCGGTGCACGTCGTCCGGATCGCGCAGCTGAAGCAGACGATTCTCGCCCACGGCATGCCGTGGGCGTGGAGTCACCGCTGGTTCGCCGGTTACCCGGAGAACGTCGGGTATCCGATCGGCGCCGATCTGTATGTGCTCGCAGTTCACGCGTTGTCGTTCGGCACGCTCAGCATCACGAAGGCTTATGGCGTCGCGTTCTGGCTGTTCTACGCGCTCTACGGTTACGGCATTTTCCGCTTTGCCCGGCAGGCATTCCGGTCGCGACCGATCGCGCTTGTCGCAGCCCTGTTTCTGCTCAGTGACGCGGGCAATAGCGACGTCGGCGGCTGGTTCTGGCTGGGTGGATGCCGGCGTCTGGACGGCTGCGCTGGGGCTCATCCCGGCGCTGATCGGCACTGCCCGAATCGCCGCACTGCTTGCGAGACCGCGCGGCCGCACCGCGGCCGGCGTGGCTGTCTGCGTCGGCCTCGCGTTGCTGTGTCACCCGATTCATCTGGTCTACTTCGCGATCGCTGTGCCGTTGCTCTGCGCCTGTCGCTTTTACTCAGAAGAACACACAGCCTGGCGTCCCGCCCTGCTGCTGCTCGTGGGCGCGCTGTTGTCGGGGGCGCTGATTGCCAGCTTCTGGCTGGTGCCGTATTTCTCGGCGGCGGCGTACGCTTCGGAGATCGGCACGCCCGGGCCGACTCTGGCGGATCTGGGCAACGGAATCGTCGCGGGAGATTTGTTCTCGCGGATGCTGCCGCTGGCGATGGCTTTCGGGCTGGTCGGTTCGCTCCTTTTGCTGAAGGCGCGGACTCCGCTGGTGTTGTTCAGCGGGTTGATGGTTTTCGTCTGCCTGGCGCTCTCGAGTTCCTCCTATTTGCAACTCTTCGGAACCGAAATCGTGGAGCGCGCACATGACCGGATCGTGTTTCCGCGCTTCCTCATGCTGGCGAAGCCATTCTGGTACGTCGCGGGAGCATGGCTCCTGGTCCAATGCATCATGGTGGCGGGACGCGCCGGCGAGGCGACGCGAACGCGCACGGCGAGCGCGATCCGGCGTGCTGCGCTGCTGGTTTTCGTCGCCGTAATGGTCGCACCGCTTCTCTTCCAGGCCACGCGCGCGTTTATGCGGAACGAAGTCTTGCGCCTCACCGAATGGAACTCGAAACGGGAGGATCGCAGCGCGCGTGTGGCGTTCGCGGAATGGGCGCAAACCGAGTTTCAAAACACGCCGGGGTTCTTCCGGATCGCGCACGGAATAGGCGAAGATGGCCATCGGCTGAGCGACCTCGCGCTTTACCTTCCGTATCCGTTTTACAAGGCGTCGTTCACCCCGACCGGCCACTTCAAGCACAACATCGACGCCTCTTCGCCGGAAGCATTCCGCGCGACCAACGTCCGCTACGTTCTCTCCGGCGCGCCGCTCGACCGCGAAGACCTCCAGCTCGTCACGATCTTTCCTCCGCAGCTCAACGTCTACGAGTTCAAGGAATGGAACCCTGGCCCGTTCGTGATCTCCGAAGGCGCTGGCGAGGTCGAGCTGATCAAATTCGAAGGCGAGGAAATCGTGCTGCGCGCCGGCGCGGGCGCGCACGGCAGGCTACGTTTGAATGTCTCCTACTTCCCGAAGGGCACGCCGCGCGCGACGATGTGGAGGTGCCGATTACCCCCGTGACTGATCCTGACGTGGAGCGTTCCGCGTTTATGGAGGTGCCGCTGCTCCCGGGCACCTATCGCTTCCGGTTCGAGCGCGATTTCACTGACTACGCCGGGACGTTTTTGTGCGCGGTCGGAATCTTCGGCGTGCTGGGGCTGGCGAATTCCGACCGGCTCGCGCTGCGACTCGGCCGATAAGCTACGGATTGGGCTCAGGGCGATGAAAAACTCCTGATTCTCGCACGCAGTTGTGCTTTTGAGTTTGTGAAGCGACGGCAGATTCGCTAGTTAATCCCAGCATGTTCAGCCTCACGATGCTCGGGAGTGGCAGCGCCGGAAATGCGGCGCTGATCGCAACCGATCATTGCCGACTGCTCGTCGATGGCGGACTAAGCGCGCGCCAACTGATGGTGCGGCTCGAACTCTGCGGGGTGAAACCGGAGCAGCTCGATGGCGTGCTGCTGACTCACGAACACGGCGATCACGTCTGCGGGCTCGAGGTGCTCTGCCGCAAGTTTGAGGTGCCGATTTATTGCAACGCACTGACCGCGGAGGCGATCCGTTGCGGCTCGTTAGGCAAACATCGCCACTGGCGGATTTTTCGCACCGGCGCCGAGTTTTCGATCTGTGACATCACGGTGCAGACATTCCCGGTGCCGCACGATGCGGTGGAGCCGGTGGGCTACGCGTTTCACGCTGGCAAGTGCGGCCTGGGGTTCATCACCGATCTCGGTTACGCGACGAAGATGCTGGTGGAGCGACTCCGCGAGGTGCACACGCTCGTGATTGAGACCAACCACGACGAGAAACTGCTCCAGGCCTGCCAATATCGGCCGTGGCCGGTGAAACAGCGGATCATGTCGCGGCACGGCCACCTGTCGAACACGGCGGCGGCGAGCGTGATCGAACAGCTGCTCCCGGGGAAAATCGAGCGCGTCGTCCTTGGTCATCTCAGCCGCGATTGCAACAACCCGGAACTCGCAAAAGGCGCGGTGCAGGCACTGCTCGCCAAGTGCGGGCGCGAACAGGTGGAAGTTTTTTGCGCCGATCAACGGGAGATCAGCAGCCGTTTCCGGATCGGCGAGACGATTGCCGGCGCGTTTCAGCCGACCTTCGACGACTTGTTCTTCCCGTCGCCGCGCCTCCAGGAAGCAGCCCTGTAGCGGCGGTCTATGACCGCCGAAAGCGCGCGCCACGTCGAAGATGTCGGCAGTCATAGACCGCCGCTACAGAAGATGACGATCCGCGACGCGGTCGAACCGGATCTCCCGGCGATCGTCGACATCTTCAACGCCACCGTGCCGACGCGCACGTCGACGGCCGTAATGGAGCCGGTTTCGGTCGATGAGCGCCGTACCTGGTTTCACGAGCACTCCGCTGATCGGCATCCACTCTGGGTGCTCGAACTCGACGGGCAGATTGCCGGCTGGCTGAGCTTACATTCGTTTCTGACGCGCTGTGCCTACCGCGGCACGGTAGAGGTCAGCGTGTATGTGCATGAACAATTCCGGCGCCGCGGCGTTGCGCGCACGTTGCTCGAGCACGGCATCGCGCAGGCTCCACGGCTCGGAATTACAGCGATGACCGGGCTGATCATGGGGCATAACGCTGCCAGCCTGGAGCTCTTCGAGCGGCTTGGGTTCGAACGGTGGGGCGTGCTGCCAAGCGTGGCGCGCCTCGACGGCGTGGCGCGCGACATTGTCATCGTCGGGCGTCCTCTGCCGTAGCTCGCGAGTAGCTGAGGCGCACGAGCGGGCTCGTCATCCTGAAGCGCGGCGACGCTGAAGGATTTCGCAGATTACCCAAGCCACACAAACACGAGGACCGGCGCCGACCCTGCTGGCGTGAGGTCCCTCGCCGTCTCTGCGACTCGGCATGACCGCTGCGCAACGCACCGAGGCGCCCGGGTCCCGCCTACGTCAGCTCGTGTAACATCCGCTGCGTCGCGCCAGCCTGCACGAACTTACCCCAGGTCAGATTGTCGCGGCCGGCGACATGCTCGCGCGCTTTCCGGATCGCCATCTCGGAGACCGCTTCCACCACCCAGTCAAAATTCTCCTGCCCCACGCTCGTCACCTCCGCGTCGGGCGCGGGGTTGCAGAAATCGATCGCGAGCGGGACACCGTCGCGGATCGCGAACTCCACCGTATTGAGATCGTAGCCGAGATATTCGTTCAGGGTTTGGACGCCGGCGTGCACCTTTTCAAGAATGTCGTGCGGCGCCTGCCAATCCGTCACGTAACGGAGGTGAAACGGATGCCGCGGCTCGTAGTTCATGATCCGCACATGACGTTGATCGATCGAGTAACAGCGGAAGTACATGTCGAATACGACCTCTTCCTGCAGCATCATGACGAGCTGACCGGTTTCGCTATAGGCGCGGAAAAATTCCTCCGGATTGTTAAGCTTGTAGACGTTCTTCCAGCCGCCGCCCGCGAAAGGCTTGAAGTAGGCCGGCCAGCCGACGTAGGCGAAGATCCCCTCCCAGTCCATCGGGTACGCGAGATTGCGGAACGAGCGATCGCTCGTGTCCGGCGGCACCTGATGCGACGGCAGCAGGACAGTGCGCGGCACCGCGACGCCGATTTTGGTGGCGAGCGCGTTGTTAAAGAATTTCTCGTCGGCGCTCCACCAGAAGGGGTTGTTGATGACGGCGGTGCCGGTGAGCGCGGCGTTTTTGAGGAACCCGCGATAGAACGGGACGTCCTGCGAAATGCGGTCGACGATCACGTCGTAACCGCATGGCTCGCCTTGGACGACTTTATCGATGCGGACAAACTCGGCTTGCATTTCGCCGCCCGCTTTCTGGTTCACGCGTTCAACAAAGGCCGGCGGGAAGGTGTTTTCCTGGCCGAAGAGGATTCCGATTTTTTTCATAAGTTGGGAGTGCTCAAAATAGAGTCATCCACAGATTACACCGATTTACACAGATTTTGAAAGCGACTGCGCGCGTTGCGCTTGAGGGATTCCGCGCAGAGGAAGGTTCCTTGAGCGGTTTGCCTCGCGTCGTCCCCGGTGTAGGCCGCGTGTCCCCACGCGGCGGGGATTGGGTGTGGCGACTTCGAACGCGTGAAGCGTTGCCCCATCACTCCTCGCCGGGTCAGGAGACCGCGGCCTACAGCGGTGGCCCGTAAAGTCAGGATCGCTGACAGCCGCAGCCTCTCGCGGCGGGTTATCTCATTCGCCGGTGCCGGGGATGATGCCCCATGTAGTTGGCGTGCGCATTTCGAGCAAAGCTGCGGGCGAAGTCCAGAAATGTCTTCGCGTCCGGCGCGCGCAATCTCTGGGGCGCGGCGTAACACGGGAAATCCGGAACGTCCGGGGCGCATGGACAACTCGTATCTCCTCCGCCATAAATTATTCGGAATGAGCGAGCATACCCTCACCGGCAACATCCAGAGCCATCCCGGTTTCGCTTCGAAACTGCTCGGGAACCGGCGCGACGTGCTCGTGTACTTGCCGCCCGGCTATCGGCGATCGCGCACCCGCCGTTATCCTGTGCTCTATCTGCAGGATGGGCAGAATGTGTTCGACGCCGCCACCTCGTTTGGTGGCGTGGAATGGGGAGTCGACGAAACCGCGCAGCGGTTGGTCGAGGAAAAACTGATCGAGCCGGTCATCATCGTGGCGGTGGCGAATGCCGGCGAAGCGCGCATTCACGAATACGCCCCGACGCGCGGCCGTCTCGAATCGGGCAAGCGCAAGCGGAGCAAAGGTCTCCTCCGCCAGTACGGCAGCTTCCTCATCAACGAGCTGAAGCCGTTTATCGATGCGCGTTACCGCACGCTCACCGGTCCCGAATACACCGGACTTGGCGGATCTTCGCTTGGAGGGCTCGCCACAATGGTGCTCGGTCTTTGGTTTCCGCATGTCTTTCGCCGGCTGGCCGTCATGTCGCCCTCGATCTGGTGGGACGAAAGCGTGCTCTTCGAGATGGTGGAGAAGATTGATGGAGAAGCGCGGCCGCCGCTTAAGATCTGGCTCGACACCGGCACCCATGAAGAAGGCTGGCAGCGCGCCCCGATTCTGCGCGATGGGCTGGTCGAGAAGGGGTGGCGGCTCTACGACGATCTGCACTACTTCGAAGATGAAGGCGCGCAGCACACGGAAGCCGCGTGGGGCTATCGCATGGACGCTGTCCTCCGCTTTTTGTATCCGCCTCCGCCGCCGATCATCGCGGTGCCGCGGCGGCGGCGCATGATCGAGCCGATTGTCGCCCGGCGACTGACCGCGGCAGTGTGAGTTGCTGCTGCGCGATAATCAGCGACGAACGCTGGAAATTGCGCGCGCGCGGGTTATCAGGAGCCGACGATGAACTCCATTCGACTTTTCTTCTGCGCGGCGGTGGCGATTTGCTGCGCGCTTCCTTTCAGCTCTGCCGGTGCCGCAGAATTCCGCGCTGCGTGGGTCGCAACGGTGCACAACATCGACTGGCCATCCGCGCCGGGTCTCTCGCCCGCGACGCAGCAGGCGCAGCTGCGAGCCATTCTCGACCGCGCCGCTCAGCTAAAGCTGAACGCGATCCTGCTGCAGGTGCGGCCGATGAGCGATGCGCTTTACGCGTCCAGCCGCGAGCCGTGGTCGCAATTTTTGATGGGCAAACAGGGTGTCACGCCCGGATACGACCCACTGGAGTTCGCGATCGCGGAGGCGCACGCGCGCGGCATCGAGTTGCACGTCTGGTTGAACCCATTCCGCGCGGCCAGCAATGCCAGCGCGACGCTCGCTCCGAATCACGTCGCCAAGCAGCACCCCGAATGGGTGCGGCGCCACGGCGCGCAGCTTTGGATCGATCCAGGCGAACCAGCGGCGCGCGAGTATGTGCTGAGCATTTTTCAGGACATCGTGCGGCGCTACGACATCGATGGCCTGCATATTGATGACTACTTTTACCCTTACCCGGTGAAAGGCAGCTCCTCCTCGTTCCCGGATGAGTCCACCTGGCAGCGGCACGGGGTGAAAACCGGCCTCAGTCGCGCCGATTGGCGCCGTGAAAACATCAACGACTTCGTGCGTTCCATGTATCGGATGGTGAAAAGCACTCGCTCTTCAGTCCGCGTCGGCATTAGCCCCTTCGGCATCTGGCGCCCGGGCGTGCCGGCAACCACCGAAGCTGGCCTCGATGCCTATGCGCAACTTTACGCTGACTCGCGCAAGTGGCTCCAGGAGGGTTGGTGTGATTACATGGCGCCGCAGCTTTACTGGAGCATTCAGCCGGCGAAGCAGAGCTTTCCCGTGCTGCTCGACTGGTGGCGCGCGCAAAGCCGCGGCAAGGACGTCTGGCCGGGAATAGCGACGGAGCGGATCGGCTCGAACCGCCCTGCAAAGGAGATCGTCGACCAGATCGCGTTGACGCGGCAGGGCACCAACTCGCCCGGCCACATCCATTGGAGCATGAAGTCGCTGATGCGAAACCAGGGCGGCGTGGCGGATCTTCTCCGCGCGGGCCCCTATGCGGAGAAAGCCTCGGTCCCCCGTTAGGCCGGCCTCCCACGCGAACAGCACCAGATCGCCGCGCGAGGCTTGGACAACGCTACGGCGCAGTCTCGCCTTCGTCGCACATGGAAACCGCCTATCGCAGTCCGTAGACTTCTACCAAGGCGACACCGACCGCGCCGTTTTTGCCGCGTACTACCGCAGTGTAGGCGCCGGGATCGAGTGTCCCGACAACGGCCGATTCCCGGTTGTCGCCTGGCGGCACACCGGTGTCGATGATCTGCTGCTCCTGCCCACCGGAACGCCAGTCATCGTTCGCGATCACCACTAAGCCGTTGGCATCAACAAGATCGAGGGTTGTGTCCTGCAGCGCACCGGTGACGCCCGCCGCAGACAAGGAGGGCCCGATCGCGCGCGCAATCACCCGTGTCGGCGCGCCGGTCACAATGAACCCGCCGATCATCACGTTGTCGTTGGTTTGCACAAGCCCGCGGGTGCTAATGTTTGCAAGTGTCGCGTCGCTTGCGGTGTCGAAGCTTGCCGTGCCCAAGTCGTAGACCTCCACCAACCCGATACCGGTCGAGTCGTTCTTGCCGCGAATCACCGCGGTATAGGCGCCGGGTTCGAGGGTGGCGACAATTGCCGACTCGCGGTTGTCCGCGGGCGGCACGGTCGTGGCGACGATTTCCTGCTCCTGATGACTCCGCCAGTCGTCATTCGACGCTAGTTTCCGGTCGCGGTTGAGGAGTTCGATGACGGGATCCTGCAAGCTTCCGGAGACAGGCTGGTCGCCGGCCCGCAATGAAGGTCCGATCGCGCGGATCAGCACTTTCTTCGGTGCGTTGCCCAAAATGATGAACCCGCCAATGAGCGCGTTCTCGCCCGTGCCAACCGAGATGCGTGTAGAGATGTTCGCGACGGCAGAAGGCACGATGCGCAGCAACGAAGGCGCGGCCGTTTCGCCGGGATAGCTGTACGGCCCGCTGAGCAGGAACGATCCATCGGGTTGGCGAGCGAGCTTGGCACGACCGGCGACGGATTTCTGGCGGACAGCAGGAGCGACGAAGGAAGTATCGACCGATCCATCCGGATTGAGGCTGACGATTCCCGGCGCAGGGACGCCGTTGAACGCTTCGAACGTGCCGACCACGAGCAGGCGACCATCCGTTTGCCGCTCGATCTGCTCGATCAACGGCCTTTGCCCGGCTGCACTGGTTTGGGTCCACTGAGGGCCGCTGCCGACTTGAAAACTTGGATCCTCCGAACCGTCGGCGTTCAGCCGTGTGATGCCGGGAGCCGCAGTTCCTTCCGGCGTGATCCACGGGCCGGTGATGATGATCCGGCCGTCGGGCTGCACCGCGGTGTCCACGACCGCTTCACCTTCGACTACGCCTTCCACCGGCTGTAGTGAGCGACCAGTGAGCGGATCGAAGATGATCGGATACGTCAGCGACAATGCCGCTTGGATTGACACCCCCTTGAAGGTCTCGTCGATGCTTCCGTCGGGATTTAAACGCCGCAAGAAGTTGTTATTGATGAACAGAAGCTTCCCGTCGGGCAGCACCGCCAGGAGACGACTCGAGGCATCGATCCGCACGATCAGCCCAGTGCCTTCTTCTCGCATGATGAGTTGCGACGTGATTCGCCGATCCAGCTCGAACGAACGGTCAATCGACCCGTCTGATTCGATCCGACGCAATGGTCCGTTGACGACGCCCTGAGGAGTGAAGGAGCCGATCAGAACCTTGCCGTCGCGCTGCGGCAGCACCGTATCGGCTCCGTTCGAGAATTGACTTAGGAGCGCCGGGTCGGGCACGAAACTCTTGTCTTCCGTCCCATCCGCCAGCAATCGTCCGCAAGTGAAGGGTCCGAGATGTTCCTTGATTCCGAACACGAAGATTCTTCCGTCCAAAAGCAGGCGGAAGCCTTGAGAGAGCAAAGCTGGTGTCAGCGAGCCGCTCGGATCGGTTGCCGCGATAGGATCAAAGCTTGTGTCCAACGACCCGTCTGGCCGTAAGCGTCCGAAACCGTGCGGTACCGCGGCTTCGCCCGTATTGCTAGCACGGCTAAAACCAACCAACGTGGTGCGATCCGGCAGGCGGGCAAAGCTGTCCGGGTAATCGAGCAGAGCCGTTTTTTGCGAAGTGGTCAGCGTCGGATCGAGTGTGCCGTCAGAGTTGAACCGGGCGATGCCGTGCCGTGACCCGTTGGAAGGACCGGTCTCGTCATCGACATCAGTAAAATTACCCGCGATCAGAATGCGGTTATCCGGCTGGATGTCGACCGTGATCGGGCTCACCGCCATGTTCCTTGTTCGGTTGATGAGGAACAGTGGCTGCCGAAAGCCCGCGTCGCGAGATCCGTCGCCATTAAACCGGAAAATCGTACGCTGAAGCAAATCAGCGGCGACGATCTTTCCGTCCTGCTGAAGCGCCAGGTTGCGAATCAAAAATGATCCAGCGGTCGAGCTCTGCAAGTAACCATAGCTCTGGTCGATTGCTCCATTGGTGTGCAAGCGGATGAGCGGGAGATTGGAGTACGACCCGCTCGGGTATTGTGATGAGAACCGTCCGCCGAGAACGATCTTCCCATCGGGCAGGATGATGGGATCGCGGATCGTACCCGTTCGAGTGAAGCCCGAAGCCTGGAAAGTGTTGTCCAGCGTGCCATCGGGGTTCAGCCGAGCCACGCCCGGGACAGTGCTCCCATTCACCCTGGTAAAATTACCACTGATCACCAATTTACCGTCTGCCTGTAACGCCGGCCGGCTGCCGATTCCGATCAAGGTTCCGTTCGACGACGATGCGGTGACATTGACAAAGCTCGGATCGAACGTGCCATCAGCGAACAACCGGACGATCGTCGTTCGTCGGGTGCCCGCGAAATTCGTAAAAGATCCGCTTACGACAATCTTTCCGTCCGGAAGGGGGACGATTCCTAGGACTTCCAATGCTCCGTTCGAGCTGATCTCCGAGACCTTAAAGCTGGCGTCAATGGAACCATCCGCGTTCAGCCGCATCACCTTTTCAGTGCCACCGCTGTACTCCCGCTGCAGGACGGTGACGATGATGCGTCCGAGACTGTCGGCAGCTGCTGCTCCGACTCTCTCGAACTCACTACCCATCCGAAATCTCGTGTCGACGCTTCCATCGGAGAAATATCGCGTCATCGGGCCGGTGCGTTGTTCCGCCAGCGTGTTGGTATTCAAGTAGCGGAGGAATTTCCCATCCGGCAATAACACGATCCGAGTGGCTGTACTGGGCAGCGTGAAAAGCGGAGCGTCAAAGCTCGAGTCCGGAGCGAGAGCAGCCGCGCTGGCTGGTCGGAGGGCGATGACACTGATGGCAGCAACGGTGAGGGCCGCAGTCACAACGGCTTTTGTAGGAAATTTCATGAGCGGCTACGTGTCTGACGTAAAATCATGAAATTGTCAATCCGGTAAGTTGGCGGCACAGTCGTTCCGCACCGACGAACGATGACGGTGCCGTAGCTACTTGGGCTCGACCATCGTGCCGCGGCAGTTCGCGCTGCCGCAGCGACAGGCGAATTGTTTCTCGAGCGCATTCGTCCGGCGCTCGGCGGGCACAATCTTGTAGTCGTAAAAAAGTTCTTCGCCGGGCTGGATGCTGCGTAGCGCGTAGACGAAAATGCGGTTGTCCGTTTCGCTCGTCTCGCAGTTCGGATCGCACGAATGGTTGATCCAACGTGAATCGTTGCCCCCTTTGCCGGCATCGATCACGTCGCCGTTATCGAGCGAAAAGTAGAAGGTGTGATACGGATCGCTCGGATCATGCGGCGGCAGATCCATCGCCTTCTTCCACGGGATGTGCTCGCCGGTGTATTCGATGATGCGCGTGCCTTTGCGGATCGAAGTCGTCGCGCAAACGCCTTTTCCGTGCACCCCGGACTTCCGCGCTTTGAGCCGGCTCGCGGCTGGTGTGGCCGTGCGGCGCGGCGACTTCTTGTTTTTCTGCGGCATGAACGCAGAAGATCGTTCGCGCGCAGTGTTTCGGCTGTGAACGCCGTGGCTGATCTTTAACGTCTCGCAATCAGTGATGTCTCGCGGTCGATCACTACGACGGTCTCTCGATCCGCAAAATCTCCTATCCGCCATGGCGCTTCGGCGGCGGCGCGACGATGAGGGACTTCCCGAATATACTCCTGAGCGGCCTCAGGCATGCGGATTCCGAAGACGCCAAGCGTCTGCTAATCGTGACGTGGGCGAAAAATTCGCGAGGAAGTGAAGTATTTTTGCGCCCGCTTACTACGATGACTGTGGGCGCTGCACGACCAGCACCGACCTTCGAGTACGCCATGAATCGCAACATTAAACACCTGTCATGCTCTCTTCCGTGGTGACCGCATTCCCAGGCACGAATGGCAGCAGGGCAGCTGAGGCTGAGTCGGCATCAATTCCTTTGAGGAGGTGGCCCAGCAACAGTGCAGTCGACCCTAAACTGGCAGAAATCGAACTGCTCGGGCAGCGGTGCAGAGAGGGGGATTCGGGCGCATGGAGTTCGCTGTTTCCTGTTGTTTGGCCAGTGCTCGTGGCATTTATAAACCGGCTCTATCATTCGCTCGACGAGCAGGACGCTGAGGATGTAGCGCAGACATCAATCGAAGCTGCCATCAAAGGAATCCATACGTTCTCCGGGAGCGGCCTGTTTCGCGCGTGGCTCTTCGGGATCGCCTCGCAGCAGGCGCGAACACTCTTCCGGCGGAAATCGGCAGCAAAACGGGGCCTGACGCTCCTGGTTCCGATCAGCCATTCGACAGACCGCAGCGACGAAGCCGCGCAGTCACCCTCGGATGCCACGGCTGAAAGCGAGCGTGCTTCAATTTTGCATCGCGCCTTGGAGGAACTTCCCGAGGACGATCGCGATCTGGTTCATTTGCACTTTTTTGGCGAACTCACGTTCCGGGAAATCGGCGTCGTGCGGAAGATGAATCCGAAGACGGTTTGTACGCGCCTCACCCGCTGCAAAGCGAAGCTCCTGGACCTTCTGATTCGTTCCAACCTGACGAGGGCCGATGGATAAACGGCTTGATGGTCTGGCGGCGGCGATGCGCGAAGTAGCGGTGCAACGGGACCGCCTATTGCGAGAAGAGGGAGCAATCTCGCCCGATCGGCTGCAACGTTTGCACGCCGTCCTGGCATCGGCACTTCCGGTGGAGATGGCGCTATCCGCAGCCGCGAGGCAGCGGGATGAATCGCTGAGCGTTCGCGTCCCGGTTCTTCCGGAGGGCGTAGAGGCTGCTTTGGCCGAACAGTTGCCGCCGCTTCGCGCCGCGCAAAAATCACGCGAGGCGCTCCGACATTACCGGATGCGGCTGCATGAACTATGGGGGCTGCTCAGGACCCCCGCGCGGGTGGCGGTGGCGGTCACGGTGCTCATTCTCGCCGTTCTGCACCTTAGCGACTGGAGCAACGGAACCAGCGGTGCTCGAATATCGGACGGCGCCGCGTTGGAAGTATTGCCGGATGCCACGAGCACTGCCTCCCATCAGGGCTTACCAACGTCTTCGGAGGAGAGTTTTCCGGCTTCCGGAAATAACCTCACACTCCGGGTCAGCACGATAGAGCTGGTCTCCCTTCGGCCGCCGCTGCTGACGATCAACCGCGCGTATTTGCCGGATCGGTATGACTCGGCCCTCCCACTTGACCTTCCAGTCAGACAAATACTCATCGAGGCAGAAGCAGCCACGACGCCGTGAAGGGCACCACGATGGCATCGGCCGTTTTGGTCTTCGTTCCGCAAACTCCCGTCAGCTCCAATTATCAGATGTTCACCCGACGCATTCTCACGTCACTCGTTCTCTTGTTGCCGTTTTTCGTCGCGGGAGCGGCAGAGGCAGAGATCAAGGTAGGCACGGTGGACATGAACCGCGTGTTTAAGGAATACAGCAAAACCAAAGACGCGGAGGCGAAAATCAACGAGGCCAAAAACGCCGCGAAAAAGGAATATGACGAGCGCGCGGACGCTTACAAAAAAGCGCTGGATGAGATCAGCAAGATCAACGCGCAACTTGAGGCACCGGCCCTGAGCCCGGAGGCCAAAGCGCAAAAAGCCAAAGCGCGCGACGAGAAGATCGCGAACATCAAGAACATGGAACGCGAGATCAACGAGTTCCGGCAGACGCGTGAGCAGCAACTACAGCAACAGATGCAGCGCATGCATGAGGGTATTCTAAAGGAGATCACGGACGTCGTGATGGAGCACGTAAAATCAAACAGTCTTGATCTCGTTTTCGACAAGTCCGGCGCCAGCTTGAACCGTTTTTCTCCCATTCTCTTTTCGCGAGATCGCGGCGACTTCACCGCAGATGTCATCGCGACGTTGAACAAGACGCCTGGTCCCGCCAGCCCCAACCCATCCAAGAGCTCGGACGGTCCGAACCCTTAGTTTAGTTGGGTTGGCCAAGCGATCCGTCCGCTGCAGAAGACCATTGTTGCTCAATGCAGGCCATCAT
Source organism: Chthoniobacterales bacterium (assembly GCA_013694595.1). GTDB lineage: Bacteria > Verrucomicrobiota > Verrucomicrobiia > Chthoniobacterales > UBA10450 > JACCTI01. The sequence continues at coordinate 8,177 of JACDCC010000025.1, read as the reverse complement.
TGCAGCGTCCGAATTTAGCGACGAGGAGGAACCTCGCGCAAGCCGCACCAGATCACGTTCGTCTTGTTGGATTTCTCCGAATGACAGCTGCCGAACGCGCTGCCCTACCCGGCTGTAAGCGCCGCGCGTTCGTCCTTCACGATCGTGCCGCTTTTCTCCAGGAAATAATCATAGCCGCCGGGATAAGGCGCGACCTGCCCGGCGTTCACGTGCAGCACCTTCGTCGCGAGTTTGCGAATGAAATGCACGTCGTGCGAGATGAACACGAGCGTGCCGTCATACGCGCCCAGCGCGAGGATCAACGACTCGACCGCGTGAATGTCGAGGTGCGTCGTCGGCTCATCCATCAGGAGCAGATTCGGCGGATCGACGAGGAACTTCACGAGGTTCAACCGGCTCTTCTCACCACCGCTCAGCACGCCGGTTTTCTTGTAGATGTCGTCCTTGCGGAACAGGAACGAACCGAGAATCCCGCGCGCTTCGTTTTCGGCCAGTGTCGGAGCGGCATCCATCACCTCCTGCAGCACGGTTTTGTTCGCGTCGAGCGTGTCGGCGCGATGCTGCGAGAAGTATCCGATCTTCGCGTTGTGTCCGAGCTTGCGTTCGCCTTTCTGGAACGGCACCACGTCCGCGAGAATCTTGAGCAAGGTCGACTTACCCGCACCGTTCGGGCCCACCAACACAGTGCGCTCGCCTCGTTCAATCGTGAGATCGAGCCCTTGGTAGACCTTGTGGCTGTCATACGCCTGGTGAATTCCTTCCAGCGTGATGGCGCGCTGGCCACCACGCGGCGGTGCCGGGATGTTGAACCGGAACGGCTTCCGCGGCGGCACCGGTTTCTCGATCAGCTCCATCCGCTCGATCTGCTTCAGCTTGCTCATCGCCTGCGATGCCTTGGAAGCGACCTGCCGGAAGCGATCGTAAAACTCGCGGAGACGCGCGATCTCCTTCTGCTGGTTATTGTAGGCGGCGAGCTGCTGCTCGTAGTTCGCTTCGCGCTGCCGGAGGAACTCGGAGTAGTTGCCCGTGTAGCCGATCAGCTTCTGCTCGGAAATCTCATAGACGCTCTCGACCACCTCATCCATGAACTGCCGGTCATGCGAGATCAGCAGCAGCGCACCGGAGTAGCCCTTCAGATAATCCTGGAGCCAGAGCAGCGAGAGCAGATCAAGATGGTTGGTCGGCTCATCGAGGAGGAGCAGGTCCGGCTCCATCACCAGCAACCGCGCCAGATGCGCGCGCATCACCCAGCCGCCGCTCATCTCCTTTGCTTTGCGGTCGAAATCGCTCTCGCGATAACCGAGTCCGCGCAGCATCTTCTTCGCCTTGGCGTCGACCTGCGGATCGCTGAGCGCCTCGTGTTTCGCGTGCGCCTCGAGATACTCCGGACCGGAAACCGTGCCGGCTTTTTCCAGCGCGTGCAGTTGCGTCTCAAGCGCCGCGATTTCGCCCGCGCGTCCGGTGGCAACATCGAGCACCGTCTCTTCGCCCACCGGCTCGCTCTCCTGCGGCAGGTAGCCGACCATCGTCCACTCGTCGCGCTCGACGGTGCCCGCGTCGGGGGTGTCCTTGTTCAGGATCACGTTGAAGAGCGTCGATTTACCCGCGCCATTCGGGCCGACCAGGGCGACGCGCTCGCCGTAGTTCACCGTCAGGGTGGCGTTCTCAAACAGAGTTCGCCCGCCCATGGTTTTGCGGAGATCGCGGATGGTGAGCATGGAGACGAAAAAACCGCGAAACGGCGGGCGGCAGCTTTTAGTCGCCGAGCCTGTCCGCGGGCGCGAACGCTACAAGCCGCACGCCGCGAGCGCAACCGCCGAGCGACCTGCGAGTTCGACCGTCAGCAACCAGAGAATCAAAGAATTTGATTGCCGTGTTCCCTCTGCGGGCGGTAATCACTACTTACTTCAAACATACAAGAACAATGCGCGCTCTTTTCGTAACCACGCTCGCGGCCGTGATCTTCTTCGCCGCTTTCGGCAACAATGCAGGCGCAGAGTCGCTGCCGAATATGCGGCCTGCGTTGCTCGGCAACCACAAGCGATCGCTGATTAATCTCATCAACACAGAGGCGCTGGTGAAGCGCGGTCAGGGCGACGCGATTGTCATGTTCAGCTGCGGTGTGAGCCATCTCGGGTTTGGCTACGGAATGCAGGTGTTTCGCGGCACGCCCAACTCGGAGAAACTGCAACAGGAGCTCTTAGCCCGAAGCAGGCAGGCGCAATTCGAACCGGCCGTCCATGGTGGCGTGAAGCGGGGCGCCTGGATCGACGGCACGGTGGTGTTTGCGATCGTGGACGGAAAACCGCGTCTCCGGATCTTTCTGAACCAGGAGGAGTCGGAGCTGAATCGGAATACAGATTTTATCGCCCCGCAGCTGGTGTTCCTTCCGGGCAACACGAAGTACAAGGGCTTCAGGTATCCGCCGGCAGCGCCCGGGGTCGCCGGTGTTGGCTCCGTATTCGTCGACATGGATGTGAACGGCAAGGTGCTGAACACAAAAGTAACCTACGAGCACCCGCCGAACCTCGGCTTCGGCGCTGCCGCAGCAGGGCCGCTCTACGACGCAAACTTCATCCCGGCGTTTCGGAACGGAAAACCTGTCCCCTGCCGGTTCACCACCTCCGTTGTTTTCCAAGGACCCGCGTCACAGGCGAAGACGGGCTGATCTCACGTCGAGCGCGTCGGAACCGCGCAAGCGTGCGCGCACGATTCCCCTTTTACATGAGCAACTACGAAGACCCGCACCCGAAGAAAAAGGTCACCGCGGCCACGACCGATGCGCCTCAGGAAGAATTTATCGAGCAGGAGAATATCCCTTCGCAGCCCGAGAACCCGGCGGAACAGAAGCCGGACGCAGTGAAGAGCGGCGAGCCGCCGCGCCAGTAGCGCCGGCATGTTTGAAATTCGCACGAAGGAGAAAATGACCGAGCGGGCGCTGTTGATCGGCGCCTACACCGACACGGCGAAGAAGACGGACGCGCAGAGCCTGCTCGAGGAGCTGGAGGAACTCGTCGACACGCTCGGCGTGCCTGTCATCGAGCGGAAGCTGGTGCATCATCGGGAGAACCACGCGCGCTACCTGATCGGTTCCGGCAAGGCGCAGGAGCTGGTCGACTTCGCGAAGGAACACGAGTGCGACGTGTTGATCTTCGACAACGAGCTGAGCCCGTCGCAGCAGCGAAACTGGGAGGAGCTCTCCGGGATGACGGTGGCCGATCGGCACGAGATCATTCTCGATATCTTCGGCGCGCGCGCCCAAACCCGCGAAGCGCGCATCCAGGTGGATCTCGCGCGCATGGAGTATTCGCTGCCGCGGTTGACCCGCGCCTGGAGCCACCTTGGGCAGCAGGGCGGCGGAATCGGCGCGAAAGGCGAAGGCGAAAGCCAGCTCGAGCAGGATAAGCGGAAAATCCGGCTGCAGATCGACCGCCTGAAGCGAGAGCTGGAGGCAGTGCGCAGCGTCCGCGCGACGCAGCGGAAAGACCGGAAGCGCGTGCCGGTGCCGAACGCCGCGATTGTCGGCTATACAAACGTCGGCAAATCGTCGCTCCTCCGCCAGCTCACCGGCGCGGATGTGTTCGTGGAGAACAAACTCTTTGCGACGCTCGACACCACCACGCGGAAGATCGCGTTGCCGAACAAACAGCCGCTGCTGCTCACCGACACCGTCGGATTCGTGCGCAACCTGCCCCACCAGCTGATCGAGGCGTTCAATGCGACGCTCGAGGAAGCAGCACTTTCGGATTTCCTCATCCACGTCCTCGATGCCTCACAGCAGGAGGTGATGGAATTCTATAACACGACCATGCGCGTGCTGGCCGACCTCGGCGCCGACACGAAGCAGATGCTCGTGGTTTTCAACAAGATCGACAAAGTCGAGGACTCGTATGCGGTTCCGGCATTGCGTCGGCATTTTCCGGATGCGGTCTTCGTTTCGATCCAGACCGGCGAAGGCATGGACGAACTGGTGGAGCGAATCTCGGAGTTCGTCGCGCGCGGCACGATGACAGTGGAGCTGCGGCTGCCCCCGGCGCGTGCGGATCTGCTCGCGCGATTGCACCGCGACGGCACGGTGCGCGACGTGCGTTACGAGCACGATTTCACGCACGTCGTGGCGACGATTCCAACGCGATCACTCGAGGTGTTCGCGCCGTATCTGCCCGCGCCAGTTTCGGACGGTGTCTCTCACACCGTGCCCGCGTCTGCCGAATAGTCGCGGAACGATGGCGACGAAGCATCCGGCGGAAATCCCGCTCCTCGGCGCACTGCGACGCGGCACCGTTCAGCGTCATCTCGTCACTTTGCCCGGTGCAGCGCTGGCAGACGAGCCGCGGCCGGTGACGACCATTACCGGGGAGCAACCTGGCCCTGTGCTCTTCGTCGGGTCAGGTGTGCACGGCGGTGAATATCCGCCGATCGAAGCAGTCATCCGCCTCAGCACCATGCTCGATTCGGCGGAGCTATCGGGCACGGTGATCCTGATGCCGGTCTTGAACCTGCCGGCGTTCTGGAGTCGCACCATGTTCGTCTGCCCGATCGATAACGTAAATCCGAACCGCGTCTTCCCGGGCGACGCGCACGGCAGCTACAGCGAGCAGATGACGCACGCGCTGATCAACGAATTCGTGGTGCACGCGGACGCCTATCTCGACCTGCACGGCGGCGACATTCCTGAAACGCTCGTTCATTGTACTCGATCGGCAGCCCATGGCAGTCCCAGCCCGGCACGTACGGAGCCCGGAAGCCGGCCATCGTCTTCGATTTCACCACGAGATCCTTGAGGATCTTGTTCAGAGCCGTGCCCATGTGCACATCGGTTGGCAAATGGCGGGCCATCATGCAGCACGAATAACTCCGCGCCCTCCCGCGCCCTTTGAATCTGCTCGTAAAGGCGCGTCTCCTGCCACACTTTCAAAATCTCCGGCTCCTGCGTCGTCAGGCTCGCCTTCATCGGGAAATCTGTTCGGGGAAGGGTCAGCGTCTCTTTGTAATTAACGGCCATCGCGGAGCGGCGATGCTACCATCGAAAGCGCGGGTCGGAAAGAGTGGGGCCAGGTTGTTAGGCCGGCGCAATGCTCCTGCAGCGCGTCCTCGGACTCTTGACCCGGAGCACCTAGTAAATCACCGAGAACAAGCCGAGCGGGAACGGCCGATAAAGCTGGCAAGGCTGCTTCGTCACCATTAACGAGACACAGCATCGATTCTTATCGGCGCGTCCCGTTATTCTCCTCTGCTGAACTGAAGATTTACACTCAGGCGTGAACGCCGCGCAAAGAAGCAGGGCTACGCTTAAAGGCTTCTAAGCACGACTGCCGCAAGGGCCTTCAGCTTTTCGCGCTTTGCCGCAGGATCTCCTGGTCCGCCCGTGCTGATGTTGATCACTGTCTCATTTTTCAAAACGTACAGAGTACTCCCGATCTGCATCCCCACCCAGAACGCTTCATCGCCCAAGCCCTCAACTTTTTCAGGATCTGCCTGCTTCTTCTCTTTGCCGTCGCGGCCAATTTTCGGTTTCTTTTCTTTGTGAAAAATTTCGTTCCAGACAGAACGGGGATCGCGCGGATCCTCCCCGGTCTTTTGCATGACTACTAGCGCCAGCGAATCGGCTGCCGTCGGAAGAGCTAGGTAACACTGCGAAACGGCGATGGCACCGTCGCGTGTCTCGCTCGATTTCGCCTCTTTTAGGGCGAAACCCTGCGTTGCCTCGACTTCTTCTGCGGTTACGAGCGCACACGCGTCAATAGCACGGGCGCTCGGCGGCGGCGGCGAAGACGCGTTTGATTCACTCGCAGGTGAATGATCGCGTTTCGAGCATCCTCCGGAGGCTAGCAGGAGACAGAGCGGGGCTAAGAGGAACCAGCGCATTATAACATGTGACCACCTTCGGCGGACTGCGGAGTTTAGCATCTTGCCGCGCACAAGTAACGCGAGCAATAAACTCTCTTTACCCTGGGCTGCGAATTGACTCAAATGAAAAGACACCGAGCGGGTTTCAGCGAGGAGGGCGAAAAGGATTCGTTGCCTCAATGAAAAAGACACCGTGGCGGGGTGGCTTTAAAAATGAGTGCAAACAGTCGTGGGGAAGTGTTGGCGCAGGCTCGGGCGCGCTATCAAAACCGAGGCAGGGAGGGGCGCAGTCGGCTCCTGGATGAAGTCTGCGCGCTGTGTGGCTACGAACGCAAGTATGCGAGCAAAGTGCTGGCAGAGAGACGTGCGCTCGTGGGTCGTGGCGGAAGGCGGCGCGGAGGTTCGCCGGCTCGCTATGGCGCGGCGGAGCGCGAAGTGATCAAGGCCATCTGGCTGACGGCGGAGCAGCCGTGCGGGAAGCGCTTGGGCCCGGCACTGCCGTTATGGCTGCCGTACTATGAGAAGCGGCATGGTGCGTTGGCGGATGCGCTGCGCCAGCGGGTGCTCGGAGCGAGCGCGGCCACGCTCGACCGGTTGCTGGCACCCTGCCGGGTGGCCTTGGGGAGCGCGGCCGCTGCGGGACACGGCCCGGCACGCTCCTGCGCAGCCAGATCCCGATCCGCACCGAGCACTGGGAGGTGAGCGGCCCTGGCTTCCTCGAAGCCGATACCGTGGCTCACTGTGGTCAAAGCATGGCGGGAGAATTTTGCTGGAGCATCACCGTGACCGATGTCCATACCCAATGGACCGAGACTCGCGCCGTGCCCAACCGGGGCCAGGCCGCGGTCGCTGCGCGCATCGCCCAGATCGAAGCGAGCCTGCCTTTCCCCATCCTGGGCTTCGATACCGATAACGGAGGCGAGTTCCTGAACTGGCATTTGCTCGCCTACTTCGGCCAACGGCCCGCTCCGGTCCGCTTCACTCGCTCGCGCGCTTATCACAAAAACGACAACGCCCGGGTGGAACAAAAGAACTGGACCCATGTGCGGCAACTGGTCGGCTACGGCCGGCTCGAGGGAGAGCGTAGCGCCGAGCTCCTCGATGCCCTTTACCGGCGGGAATGGAGCGCTTTTCGCAATTTCTTCTGCCCGGTCATGAAGCATCTGCGCACCGAGATCACAGGCAGTCGCAAACGGCGCATTTATGATCAGGCGGCCACCCCTTTCGCGCGCCTCAAAGCCTCTCCCCAGGCCGATCCGCTCCAACTCGCGCGCTTGGAAAAGCTCCTGGCTACGCTCGATCCTTTTACCTTGAAGCAACAGATCGAGCGCAAGCTGCGCGCGCTTCTGCGCCACGAGATCCGCCGCTCCTTCGCGCAAGCGGCCTGAGCCGCGCGGGCATGACAAACGGCGGCTCCGCCGTCCAGCTGTGGGCTAGTTTGTTCAGCCCCGCGCTCCGCCTCCCATGGCTTCACACGAAATCTTCTGCTCGGTGTCTTTTTTCATTGAGGCAACACGGTTATTCGTGCGTCAAGGTATCAGCTGGGGTAGTTCAAACTGTGCCCCAGCATTAGATCGGGTTCTCCAGAGTTTAGGACCTAAACTTTGCCCGACGAATCGAACGTCGTTCACTCTCACATCATGCCCGATCGTTTGTTGCCGGTAGGCGGGCAGATCGTTAGTAAGAGTGTTTTCGTTACCTTGCCCTTCGCAACGTCGATGCGCACACGAGGCCGGCTGTTCGGTAGAAGAGTTGCCCAGTCAATTTTGTAGTACGAAAGCTTCAGCCCGAGAAGCCGTCTGCGTGCGCGATTCGCGCTCTGTCGGTTTTTATAGACGGTCTTCCAGTGCGGCCATAAGTCGATGCTATAGCGCTGTGCAGTGAACGCGATCAAATCGAGTGTATCGCGACATTGTGGCGACGCGATCGGCCTAAACATCTGCACGATCCTGCGATACGCGCCGTAACACACACGAAAGTCTAGAGAGGTTACCGGAATGCCGCTGTTCAACAGTTGCGCGAGTTTCTTCCCTCGCAGCTCGACTTCCAAGCGAATGACGTTCCCGGGCCGTTTTGTTTGTTTAAGAACCTTGTCGTACATCGTGATTCGGGTCGAACCACGCCATTCCAGGCCTCCATTCCCGTAGTCGATGGCGGGTCGGTGGATCATCGGATGGCGGCAATGCGCATGAGCTGCAGCGAACGCCTGCGGTGAGCCTTGGAAGTGCCAAACTAGATCGAGGCGTTTGAACTTTCGGTGCCGCGGACTCGTCACTACACTAAAGCGGTCGAGTAGCGCATCGACCTCGGCAAAAGCGGCATCGATG
>JACDCC010000397.1 GCA_013694595.1 Chthoniobacterales bacterium | reverse complement strand
CGTAGACCCGCACAAGAACAGCGGCGCGTCAACGTCGACTTTCCTTTGTGGATGATCCAGTCCCTCGACCGCGAGGCCAGGCGTCTCGGGGTCACTCGTCAATCCATCATCAAGGTCTGGATCGCCGAGCGGCTCGAACGGAAGGTCTCGTAGAGGATATGATGGCTATCGCGCTCAAAGCCGTAAACATAGTCCAAAGGCAGGAAGAGGCAGCTATCATCGGCGAGATTTGCGAGGAGCCCACGCGCGTGGTAGTGATGCACACGGACTTCGGCGGCGCCAGCATTATAGACATGCTGGTTGGAGATCCGCTGCCGAGGATATGTTGAGAGCAGCGTTGCTTACCTCAAAACCGGATGAAGCGCATGGTGTACTGTAAGGACGAGTCTTCGGACCAGCGGCTCATGTGCTTGAGGCGCATGACCTTACTGACCTCATCGAGTAAGGGAGAAGACTTCGGTAAGCAGGTTGGGGATCGGTGAGCCAGTGTGGCCCATTAGGGTACGATACCTTTCTGAAGGATGTTGTACGGTGTATAGCAGCGTAATTCGAGCGATGGGGCGGGGATAAGTTCCTTCCCATTCGCAAAGGGGAGGGTAGGTTGGTGTTTTCAGTAAATGTGGCCGGTGTCATCTACGGATTCCTTTGTGCCAAGCTAGTACACTCATGGCGCAACTGATCCCCACACTTGATCAGGCCCGGCAGTTCAAGGTTTGTCCTGAAGAAGGGGAATTACACCTGCTGGCCTTTCTGGATCAGGCACTCGGCAACGAGTACGAGGTCTACTTCCAACCGTTCTTAAACGGTGACCGGCCAGATATTGTTGTCATGCGCAAGGGCTCCGGAGTTCTGGTCATTGAGGTCAAGGACTGGGATCTGAGCCACTATTCCGTAGACAGCAACGGGAACTGGTATGTTCACGCGGGAGGACATCATCGGATAAAATCACCCTTCGAACAGGTGCGCACCTACCGGGACAACTTATTCAATCTGCACATCAAGCACCTGCTTGAGCGGCAGTTAGAGAACCGTAACCTATTCGCGGTCGTCGCGTGCGGGGTGTACTTTCACCGTGCCGATCAATCGCAACTCGACGAACTCTGCGGTCAGGTGGAGCACATGGAGCTTCTCACTCCCGATTCGCTCACAGAGGAGAACTTCGAGCGGATCTTGCACCGAACTTGGCTCAGCAAAACATCTACCTACTTCGACGACGACTTGTATAACCGCTTCCACCGTTATTTGCAGCCCCCGCGACACACACGTGACCAGGGCAAGGAGACGATCCCTACGCCCAAGCAGAAGGCTCTGTCGGAAAGCCGGCCGGTTCAGCAGAAAATCCGGGGTGTCGCCGGATCGGGGAAGACCAAAGTGCTTGCCCGCAGGGCCGTAAATGCCCACCTTCGCACAGGCGGTCGAATCCTAATACTTACGTACAACATAACACTGCGGAACTACATCCACGACGCGATCAGCGAGATTCGAGAAGACTTTCCCTGGGATAACTTTTACATCGTCAACTACCACCAGTTCTTCAACACTCAAGCGAACAACCACGGCCTGCCGATCCAGGGACTGGCTGATTACCAGAACGAAGGCTTTTTCGAGCTGGTGAAGGACAAGATCACCAAGTTCGGCGCTGTCTTTATCGACGAGATCCAGGACTACAACAGCGAATGGATCCGCATCGTCAAGGATTACTTCCTGCACGAGGGCGGCGAGTTCGTCGTGTTCGGCGACGAAAAGCAGAACGTCTATCGTCGAGTGCTCGGCGAAGATAAGCGCCCCAACACCACAATTACCGGGGCGTGGAAGGAACTCAACGACTCGTTCAGGTCCAACAATAAGGTGATCCATCTCGCCTTCGAGTACCAAGACCGCTTCTTTGAGAACCGATACGATCTCGACGAGATCGAAATTCCAGAACAGAAAGAGTTGTTTGCCGAAGAGCAACGCTTACGGTACTCATTCCTTGCACCTAACGCTCCCATCGACGAGGTATTTACCCGCATCCGTGAGGTACTTGAAGAGTGGCATGTACATCCGAACGATGTATGCGTACTCTCACGGAGAGTCGAGCCGCTTCAGGACCTGGATCACCTGTTTCGAACTGTGTCTCACGAACGGACCAGCACCACGTTCGAGAGCAAGGAGCAATGGGACAGCTTGCAGAATAGGGAGGATTGCGAAAGGCTGCGCAAAAACAAGAAGGTGCATTTCTGGATGAACCCAGGGACGGTGGTAGTACCCCATTCAACCGTGGAGAGCAGTCAAGCAGCATGAGCAGCCTCCAACAACCACCTCGGTCGTCTCCCGCGTCGCTTGGGTAGAGTCGGAGGAACGGCAAAGCTCAGCAACTCGTAAAGC
>JACDCC010000389.1 GCA_013694595.1 Chthoniobacterales bacterium | reverse complement strand
AAATTTCAGCCGCCGAAGCAGCAGCCGATGCTGGTGACGCTCGCGTCGCCTAACGACTTGAAGTCAGAGAGGGTTTTGGTCGACCCAAACACACTCGATGCGAAGGGCGCCACCGCGATCGACTGGTTCGTGCCTTCGCTCGATGGCAAGAAAGTCGCGGTCTCGCTGTCAAAGGATGGAAGCGAAGAAGGCGCGTTGCACTTCTACGACGTGGAGACCGGCCAGGCGTTGCCGGACACGATTCCACGCGTGCAATATCCGACTGCAGGCGGAAGCGCCGCATGGAACGGCACTGGCACCGGGATTTATTACACCCGCTTTCCTCGGAAGTGTGAGCGGCCCGAGGCCGATCTCAACTTCTACCAGCAGGTCTACTTTCATAAACTCGGCACGCCTGAGGCGGAGGATGTTTACGCCATCGGGAAAGAGTTCCCGCGCATCGCGGAAATCGAACTCGAAGCGTCGCACGACGGGCGCTACATCCTCGCGTCGGTCGCGAACGGCGACGGCGGGGACTACGCGCATTATCTCCTCGGTCCCGGTGCGGACGGGAACTGGGAGCATCCAAGTGGCGTTTGGACGCAGATCACGCAGTTCGCCGACCAGGTTAAATCCGCGACGTTCGGCCGCGATGACGCTCTCTACCTCGTCTCGCGAGCGGACGCGCCTCATGGCAAAGTGCTGCGTCTCCCGCTTTCGTCGCCGACGCTCGAGAAGGCGGTGACCATCGTGCCGGCCGGCGAGCCGGTGATTCAACAGGTTGTTGCGACTGCTGACACGATCTACGTCGGCGACTTGCTCGGTGGACCGATCGAGATCCGGCGCTTCGATCTCGACGGTATCGAAGGGCAGATGATTCCGGTTCCCGAGATTTCCGCCGTTCAGGAGATGGAGGCACTCGAAGACGGCTCGCTCCTGTTTCGCGCGGTCAGCTACACGGAGCCACCGGCGTGGTTCCATTGGCGCAAAGGTGGCAGCGAACCGCAGAAGACAGCGCTGCATATGACGTCGCCCGTGTCGTTCGACGACATCGAAGTGACGCGTGAGTTCGCGACTTCGAAAGACGGCACCAAAGTCCCGCTGAACATCGTGCGGCGAAAGGGAACGAAGCTGGACGGCAACAACCCGACGCTGCTCTATGGCTACGGCGGCTACGGCATCAGCATGTCGCCGAGCTTCGATTTCACTCGGCGGCTCTGGTTCGATCGCGGGGGCATTTACGTGGTCGCGAACATCCGTGGCGGCGGCGAGTTCGGCGAGGAATGGCACAAGCAGGGGAACCTCACGAAGAAGCAGAACGTCTTCGATGATTTTGCTGCTGCCGCGCAGCACCTGATCGAGCGCAGGTACACGCGTCCCGAGAAACTCGCGATGATGGGCGGGAGCAATGGCGGGCTATTGATGGGCGCGATGATCACACAGCATCCGCAATTGATGCGCGCCGTCGTCGCGTCGGTCGCCATCTTCGACATGCTTCGGGTGGAGCTCGCGCCAAATGGCGCCTTTAACGTGACCGAATTCGGCACCGTGAAAGATCCGGAGCAATTCAAGGCGCTCCACGGCTACTCGCCGTATCACCACGTGAAAGACGGAACGAAATACCCCGCCGTCCTGATGCTCACCGGTGCGAACGACGGCCGTGTCGCGCCGTATCATTCGCGGAAGATGATCGCGCGTCTGCAAGAGGCCAACGCATCCTCGCATCCGATCCTCTTGCGCACTGGCTCAAGCGGACATGGGATGGGCACCGCGCTCAGCGAGCGCATCAACCAACTCGCCGACATCTACGCTTTCCTTTTCGCGCAACTCGACATAACGCCGAAGTCCAAGACGTGAGAACGCATTCCATCGAGATGCCTTTGATGCGCTTCATCCTGCTTTGTTTGCTACTGGCAGCGCTCGCGGTGTCGGCGTTAGCGACACCGCCAGGCCCGATCGAAGCTGTCGTTCCTCCGGCGACGAAGAAGATCGAGTTCGTCGAGTACGATCTCGCGAATGGGCTTCACGTAATCCTGCATCAGGATCGCTCGGCGCCGGTGATCGCCACCTACGTGCTTTACCACGTCGGCAGCAAAGACGAGCGCCCGGACCGCACCGGCTTCGCCCACTTCTTCGAACATCTGATGTTCGAAGGCTCGGAGAACATTCCACGCGGCCGCATCGACAAGTTGATTTCCGGCGCTGGTGGGAACCTGAACGCTTCAACATCGTTCGACCTGACCGACTACTACTTCAACGTCCCGTCGAATCAGTTAGCGCTAGCGCTGTGGATCGAATCGGAACGGATGCTCCACGCGAAGGTGGACGAAACGGGAGTTGAGACGCAGCGACAGGTCGTGAAGGAGGAGCGGCGCCGCCGTGTGGATAATCAGCCCTACGGGACGCTCTTCGAGAACCTCGCGGGTTTGGTCTTTGAAGGCACGCCGTACGAGTGGACGCCGATTGGCTCTGCGCAGTACATCGACCAGGCGCAGATCGACGAGTTCCGCGACTTCTACAAACGCTACTACGTGCCCAGCAATGCGACGCTCGTCGTCGCTGGCGATTTCGAGGTGGAGAACGCCAAACGGCTCATCGAGGAGTATTTCGCGGAGATTCCCCGGGGTCCGGAAATCCCGCGCCCTGAGGTAAATCTGACGCCACAGAACGGCCCGAAGCTCAAGGTAGTCGAGAAGGAAAACACGCCGTTGCCGGCCGCGCTGCACGCGTGGCGCGGGCCGATCGAGACGTCACCGGATGCATACGCCATCGATCTGCTGACGAACATTCTCGCGCGTGGCAGAAGCTCGCGACTTTACCAACGGCTCGTCAATCAGGAGCAGGCCGCGGTCGAGATTCAGGCGTTCCCGTCGCTACTCGAGAAGGCAGGCATGGTGGGCGTTTTCGCGATGGGCAACCGTGGTGTTGCCCTCTCGCGGCTCGACCAGCTGATCAACGAAGAGATCGCGAAGGTGCGCGAACATAACGTCACGCCCGAGGAATTCGAGAAGGCGCGAAATCAGAAGGAGATGGAACTCGCCTCCGCGTTCGGCTCGATGCAGAGCCGCGCCCGGAGTCTGGCGCGGTATCACGTGTTCTACGGCGACACGAACCTGATCAACACGGAACTGGAGAAGTATCTCGCAGTCACGCGTGAAGATCTCCAGCGCGTTGCGAACG
>JACDCC010000361.1 GCA_013694595.1 Chthoniobacterales bacterium | reverse complement strand
CCGACTGCGAGAGCCGAGCGGAGCGATCCGAGCTTATAAAGCACATTTCTTATCATTAGTTTCTCCATTGGTTTGGTTAGGTTTGGGGGTGAGGAATAGTGATCCGGCAGAGGGGTGACAAGACTTTTTTTCACATTTTTGAAGATTTTTTGAACGCCGCTGCGGAGGCGAATGTCTCCTCGGCTCCGATACTCGCGTTCCGGGAGCCTGTTCCGGTGCCGCGCTTTCGCTCAGCAGCGGATGTTTAGCGCTACCGCGCGGATCACGGCGAAGAGGCCGCGGACTCCGATTCCCTCGCCTTCCGTGTGGCGGGATACAGGCATGATGACGAGCGGCGTGGTGGCGACTATCGGCAGCACAATGCCGCTGGCGTCCTCCGGAGGGCCCACTGAAAGCAGCTGACGCCTGGTACTGGGCCGGTGACTCCGTTGATGAGCACGTAGATGGAGGCCGAGCGCGCTGTTCCGCCGTCGCGCGGCGGCCGGGCTACTGCTTCGCTGCTCTCGAGCGCTGGCTCCAGCACACGTGGTGAGCGTTTCGCTGTGAACGAGAGAATCAGTGCCGCGATCACGACGCCGCGGAGGAAGGCGTTAGTACGCGGCGGTCACCGCAGAAACGGAAACAGCAACGTGGTCAGAAATGCGGCCCGCATTGTACTCCCGAATCTCGCCTAACGAGTGGTGGCACACGGCCGCGGGTGGGCGAGCCATTGCCGCAGAGGCACGCGCAGCGTCCCTTCTGCTCGTTAGCCGGAGCGGCTCAGCTGCCGTGGAATCCATTGCAGCAGCAGCTCCAGAATGTCCTGTCGCGCGTGGCCGAGCCCGTGACCGGCGTCCTCGAACAGCTTGAGTTCCTTCGGTTGCCCCGCTGCTTCGTAGATTTTCCGCGCGTTTGAAACCGGCAGCACTTTGTCGCGAGTGCCGTGAATCAATAGCATCGCACGCGGTGCGAGGTAAGGCGCCATCTGCAGCCCGGCAAACGTCTGGCTCGCCATCGGGACCACCGCCCGCACCCGCGGCGAACTCGCCCCGGCCGCAATCACCACGCCACCACCGAAGCTGTGGCCGACAAGCACCACCCGGCTGACGCCTTCGCCCGCGAAAAACGCGACGCCGCACAACGTGTCGAGCACGCAACCGTTCAGATCCTGTGGCTTCCGATAATCCAGGCGCAGGCTGCCGATTCCCATGGCCTGCAGCCGCTGAGCGACGTCCGGATAAAGGCCCCGCGCCGGGCCCTCGACTCCACCGCCAGCGCCCGACACCAGGATGACTCCTTGATTCTTCCGCGCCGAACCCGCTGGCGCAGGGTGGTAGCGGCCAGGAATCTGGCCCCGATTTGTTTGCAGAAATACCGGCACTTCATCGCCTGTAGGTGCGCCGCGCACAGCGCCGCGCCATTCGATGCGGTGCTGACCGAACATCAAAGTTTGTGGAGATCCGGGCGCCGGAGGAGCGGCATGAACCGCCCGCACAGTAGCGGTCAGCAGCGCGGCCCACGCGAAGAACATCCGGTGGAAACCAACCCGCAGCCGGCGCGCTCGAATCATGGACGCTGCCCCGTTGTGCGGTGTGCCATCTGCATCGCGGGAAAGCTGATCGAACTCCGTTCCTTCGCAACTGTTCACATCCCGAGAATCCGCCGCCGGTCCACGCGCGTTGCAGCAGCGCACCGACGGCGTTAATTGCAGCCACGCGCTTATGTTCACTGGCCTCGTCGAAGAAGTCGGCACCGTCCTCTGGGTCCGGGCGACGGAGGGGGGCACCCAGCTGCAGATTGCAGCACCGGGTATCGCGCAGGACATCCGCATCGGTGACAGCGTCGCCGTGAACGGCTGCTGCCTCACCGTCACCGCCTCTCGGCGTGAGCAGCTGACCTTTGATCTCCTGGAGGAAACACTCGACCGCACCAATCTTCGCACGCTCGGTCGCGACACGCCGGTGAATCTGGAGCGCGCCCTCGCCGCCGGGGCGCGGCTCGGTGGCCACTTTGTGCAAGGCCACATCGATTGCGCTGTCCGCGCGCTCGCATGCGAAGAGAGGGGCGCCGATCATCGCCTCGAGATCGAGCTGCCGCCCGATTTCGCGCACTACGTCGCTGACAAGGGCTCCGTCGCGATCAACGGCATCAGCTTGACCGTGGCGGAAGTGCTGCCGGAGAGCTTCGCCGTCTGGATCATCCCACACACGCGACGACACACGAATCTCCGCGCCATCGCGCCCGATGACCGGCTAAACGTTGAATTCGACCTGCTGGCTAAGTACGTGGAGCGGATGCTCACGCGCTTCGCGCCGCAAGACTAGCCACGCAGCTTTTTCGCCGAGGGCCGAACAGCACCGCCGGCAGAGTCCGCGCGAGGATTTAAATCGAGGCCGAATGACCAACGGTCGTGGAGCGAAACACGAGCATCGGTCGCCCCGCGAAGCCGTCGACGTCCGGCTTCGCGATCGATGTTTGAATGAAATCCGCCACCAGCCAAACGGACACTCCTTCTCCTTCCACTTCGCACGCGCCGATTGCGCTCGGCGAGATTCAGCTGCGTGTGCCAGCGGCGAAAAGGTTCAGATCAACCGCGTCGTGCTGTGATATCGCAGCACATGTGCGCCGAGCAGCGGAGGGGCGAGCAGAAACGAATCGAACATCTGCTGCAGCTGGGTGTTTAATCCTGGCGGCGGGCCAGCATGATGGCAGGCGTGAGCGCCTGATGGTGCAGAGCAACGGGCGAAGTTCTACAATAATGAACAGCGAAAGATCGGCCAAAGCCGCACGTCATCGCGCGCAACTTGTCGCCGTGATCGCCTCGGCCGCCGATCTCGCCCGCGCGAGCCGATTGCGGAGAACGCCGGATCTCTTCGAGCTGCGGCTCGACGCGCTTGTTGATGTGCTGGATGAACTTGAAGCGGCCATGCCGAGGTTGCGAGCGCCGTTCATCATCACGGCGCGGCGTCCTGCGGAAGGCGGCGCACACGACCTGGCGGCCAGTGCCCGACGCGCGCTGCTCCTGCGTTTTTTGCCGTTCGCCAGATATATCGATGTGGAGTTACACTCGACGGAGTCACTGCGCATCGTGATCGACGTCGCTCGCGCTTCGCACGTCAGCGTCATTATTTCGGTTCACGATTTCCGCACCACACCAGGCAGCGCGCGCCTCGCGCAGATCGCCCAAGAAGGGGTCGCGGCACGAGCCGACATCCTGAAGCTCGCTGTCCGGACTGACACCGCTGACGAATTGCTGCGTCTCCAGCAGTTCTATGATCAACACGCGCACGAGCTGCCGATCAGCGCAATGGGCGTGGGCAAACTCGGGCGTGAAAGCCGCCTCTGGTTCGCGCGGCGTGGGGCCGCTCTGCACTATGGGCACCTCGGCACCGCGGCTGCAGAAGGACAGCTGTCGGTTCCGGAGCTGCGAGGTCTCCTCGGGCGCTAAGTTTCCCGCGCCGACGTTCCGGCCATCTCCGCGAGCGTGCGGCACGTATATTGCACGACGAGCCACGGCAGCATCATGACGGATTCCATTGATTTACCAGCTGCAGTGCCGGTGATGCCGCTCCCCGGCGCGCTGCTCTTTCCGCACGCGCTCCTGCCGCTCTACATCTTTGAAATGCGCTACCGCGCGATGCTCCAGCACGCCCTCTCGGCCCATCGCATGTTCTGCGTCACCTTGACCAAGCCGAACTGCGGGCAGTGGAATTCCGTCGATGATTTCTGCGACGTTGCCACGATCGGTTTAATCCGCGCCTGCGTCGGCCGCGGCGACGGCACGTCGAATCTGATCCTGCAGGGTCTGCAACGCGTCCGTTTCACGGGCTTCGACCAGGACCACCCCTTCCCGATCGCGCACATCGAGCAGCTGAACTCGTCCACCGGCGCCCCGCACGACGAGATCGACGAACTCGCGCGCGACGTGCTCGAGTTTTACGCGCGCTTCAAGGGAACCGGCCGGCAGTTTCCGGAAACCGTCGACCGCTACCTCTCCGATCTGCGCGATCCGGAAATGCTCGCGGATTTGATGGCGGCCACCTTCATCAGCGACGCGGCACGCCGGCAGGAATTGCTCGAAGAATTGTCCCTCGCCGAGCGGCTGCGCCTGCTCGTGCAATTCCTGCGCGAAGAAGGCGGCCCCGCCGCCGCGTAGCTCGCGCCTACGCGGCAGAACGCTGCACGAGCCGCCCGTATTCTTCCATCAGATACCGGTCGGTCATGCCGGCGATGTAGTCGCAGACCGTGCGATGAAGCCCCTCCGCTTCGATGCGTCTCGCGGCGGCTTCGCCTAACAAGTCCGGCGAAAGCACATACGCGTCGAAGACCGCACGCAGCATTCCACACGCGCGACGGTTCACCTCCGAGACGCGTGGATGAAAATAGACGTTCTTGTAAAGGAAGCGCCGCAGCTCGCGGTTCGCGCGCAGCAGGTGCTCGCTGTAGCAAATCAGCGGCCGCTCCTGACGCCGCACTTCGTCGGCTGTTTGCACGCCGGCGCGGTCGATCGACTCCGCGCTCGAGGTGATCACATCGCGCACCTGCACATCGATGATGTCGCGGATGATGAGTTTGTGCAGCTCCGGTTCGCGCGCGTCGGGATAACGCGCGCTGACGGCGGCGTGATTGCTGCGCCAAACGGAGACTTCCTCGAGCTGGTCTGAGCTGAGGATTTCGAAGTCGACGGCGTCGTCGAGGTCGTGACTGTAGTAGGTGATCTCGTCAGCCAGATTCGCGATCTGCGCCTCCAGTGACGGACAACGGTATTTCGCCGCGCCGGGCTCCGGAGGATCGTAAAACGCCTGGTGTTTCTGGATGCCTCCGCGCACCTCGAACGTGAGATTCAGCCCCGGAAATCCGGGGTACACCTCCTCGAGCAGGTCGACGACGCGCAGGCTCTGCTGGTTGTGCTCGAAGCCGCCGTGACCTTGCATGCATTCGGCCAGTATCTCCTCGCCCGAATGGCCGAACGGTGGATGCCCGAGATCGTGAGCGAGCGCGATCGCTTCGGCGAGGTCTTCGTTCAACGAGAGAGCGCGCGCGATCGTACGGCTGATGGACGCAACTTCGATCGTATGCGTCAAGCGGGTGCGCAGGTGGTCACCGGTGCCGTTGAGGAACACCTGGGTCTTGTATTCGAGGCGGCGAAACGCGCGGGCGTGGATGAGTCGCGCACGGTCGCGCTGGAACTCTGTGCGATACGCGTGCGGCAGCTGCGGATATTTTCGGCCCCGCGAGTCGCCGGACTTTTGCGCGAAAGGGGCGAGCACCCGCTGCTCGTCTGCCTCCATTTGCTCACGCGTTTTCCAGCTCATGCGGAGTCGCCGCGAGCGTCGTCATCCTCGTCCGGATCACCTAGCATCTGCTCGCGCAACATCCGCCGCGCTGCACGCGCCTGCGCGCGCGCCATCAGCACATCGAAGAGCGCGAGCAGGAGCGATGTGATCGTAACCCAACCGCAGGCGAGCCAGAACAGGATGAAGCGGATCGCGTGGTCCCGCGGATTCAGAAATTCCTGTAGGACAGTCGCGCCGGTGATCACCATCAGCACCGCAATGGCCAGCAGTGCGAACATTGTTTTCCGCCGCACCCGCGGGTCACGGATCACGCCGCGTGCCGAATGCGTCGCGAACGACCCAACCTTCAAGCTCTCTTCTTCTGGCGGCCCGGTTTCCATGGCCACGAAAAGCTAAATCAGCAGCAGCGTCGGGTTTTCGAGCAGGCGCCGCAGTTCCTTCAGGTAATCGGCGCCGAGCGCGCCATCGATCACGCGATGATCGCAGCTCATCGTGATCGCCATGCGATGGCCAACGCTGATGTTGTCGCAATCATCGACAACCGCCCGCTTCGAAACCGCACCGACCGCGAGGATGAAACCTTGCGGCGGATTGATGATCGCGGAGAACGAGTCGATTCCGTAGCCGCCGAGATTCGAGACGGTGAAGGTGCCGCCCTGGAATTCCTCCGGCTTCATCCGCTTGTTCCGCGCACGATGGGCGAGGTCTTTCACCGCTTCGCTGATCTCGCGCAGCGACTTGTTCTGCGCGGCGCGAACGACTGGCGTGACGAGGCCGTCTTCAATCGCGACGGCGATTGCAAGATCGACGTCCTGATATTGGACGATCGCGTCTTCATCAAACGAGGCGTTCACCTTCGGTACCTTCACGGCTGCGTCGACCGAGGCTTTGAGGATGAAATCATTGACGGTGATCTTCGCCGTGTCGCTCCCCTCGCCGCCTGCTTTCAGCTCGGCGCGCGCCGACATCAGCGGGCCGGCATCGACTTCGATGCTGAGATAGAAATGCGGGACCGGGCCTTTGCTGGCGACGAGGCGCTCGGCGATGACTTTGCGCATGCCGGAGAGATGAATGCGCGCACCTTCGAGCGGTTTCGCCGGCCCGGGTGATTTCTTCTGCGGGGCGGCGGCTGGCGGTCGCGCTGACTGCGACTTCATCGCCGTGCGGACGTCGGTCTCCGTCACGCGGCCTTCGGGTCCGGTGCCTTTGATTTGCGAAATGTCGAGCCCTTGCTCCGCGGCAACGCGCCGCGCGAGCGGAGATGCTTTGACCCGCGAGCCATTGGAGCTCGGTTGCGGCGCAGGCGGCGGCGTTGATGCTCGGCCGGTCGTTGAGGGCGCGTCCAGGCGCGTCGGCTTCTGTTGCTCGGATTGTGGTGGTGCTATTTCCTCCGACTGCTCTTCAGCGGGAGCGGGCTGTTCCGTCTCTGCAGGCTGCTTTGCCTCCGGCTCGGCTTTCGGCTGCTCCTTTTGCGGCGCCGCTTCCTTCTTCGGCTCCGCCGCGGGCGCGGCCTCGCCCTTGTCGCCGATGAAGGCGATCTTCTGGCCGACCTCTACTTTGCCGCCTTCTTCGACGTAGATCTCGGTGAGCACGCCATCTTCCGGCGATTCCCATTCCATTGTCGCCTTGTCGGTCTCGATTTCGGC
Organism: Chthoniobacterales bacterium; assembly: GCA_013694595.1. Classification (GTDB taxonomy): domain Bacteria; phylum Verrucomicrobiota; class Verrucomicrobiia; order Chthoniobacterales; family UBA10450; genus JACCTI01. The sequence goes on along the minus strand of JACDCC010000361.1, from coordinate 8,635 downwards.
GATGACGTCACCGGTGGAGACTTGCTCGCCCTTTTTCTTCTTCCAGGTGACGAGCGTGCCTTCCGTCATCGTGTCGCTCAGCTTCGGCATCTGGATTTCGGGCATGGCGGAACTCCTCGTTAGGCGTGACAGACTTTCTTGACGGCGGCGATGATTTTTTCGGCGCTCGGCAGGACGGCTTTCTCCAGCCGCTCGTTATACGGCATCGGCACATCTTCCTGCGAGACGCGCGCGATTGGCGCATCGAGCTCGTCGAAGATATTCTTTTGAATGCGATAGCAAAGCTCCGCACCGATGCCGCAGAAGGGACGGTCCTGCTCGGCCACGACAACGCGGTGCGTCTTTGAGACCGACTTAAAAATCGCGTCGTGATCGAGTGGCTTGATGGAGCGGAGATCGAGCACCTCGGCGCTGATCTCTTCCTCTTCGAGCTGCTCGGCGGCCGCGAGAGCGAGCGGCACCGTCTGCGCGTAGCAGATGATCGTGACGTCGGTGCCTTCGCGCTTGAGCTCAGCCCGGCCCAATGGGATCAGCAGCTCCTGATCGGCAGGCTCGATCATGCCTTTCGAGCTGTAGAGCAGCTCGGATTCGAGGACGAGCACCGGGTTGTTGTCGCGGATCGCAGTCTTCAGCAATCCCTTGGCGTCGCGCGGCGTCGCCGGCGTGCAGATCTTCAGGCCGGGGAAGTTCGCATAGAGACACTCGGTGGCGTGCGAGTGCGTGGCGCCGAGCTGGTGCGCCGGGCCGTTCGGTCCGCGGAAAGTGATCGGAATGTTGAACTGGCCGCCGGACATCGTGAGCATGTTCGGCGCGTTGTTCACGACCTGGTCAAAGGCGACTAACGAGAAGCTGAACGTCATGAACTCCACAATGGGTCGCAGCCCAACCATCGCCGCGCCGATGCCCATGCCGGCGAAGCCGTTTTCGCTGATCGGCGTGTCTATGATGCGGTTCGCGCCAAAGCGATCAAGCAACCCCTGACTGACTTTGTAGGCGCCGTTGTATTGCGCGACTTCCTCGCCCATGAGGAAGACGTTCGGGTCGCGCTCCAGCTCTTCGGCGAGCGCTTCGTTCAGCGCCTGTCGATAGGTGATCTCGCGCATCAAAATGGCGGAGCGTCGGTTGAATTCATGCGGACGAGCTCCGTCTGGTCGCCGTTGACGTAGGTGTAGTTGTAGAGCTCCTCGAGCGGCGGCTCGGCGCTTTCCTCGGCAAACTTGACGCTCGCGAGCGCGGTGTCCTTTGCCTTTTTGTCCATGGCGTCGAACTGCTCGTTCGTCAGCTTGCCCTCGCGCGTGAGCTGCGCGCGCAACCGCGTGATCGGATCATCCATCCGATACTGCTCGAGCTGCTCCTTGGTGCGATAGCTCGCGGGGTCCGACATCGAATGACCGCGATAGCGGTAAGTCCGGATCTCGATGAACGCCGGATGCGGATCTTTGCGGATCGACTCGACGACTTCCGTCAGTTTGTCGCGCACCTCCCGGAAGTTCATGCCGTCAGCGACATAGCCGGCAATGTCGTAACCCTCGGCGCGATCGACGATTTGCTTGAGCGACGTCGAGCGCTCCACCGACGTGCCCATGGCGTAAAGGTTGTTTTCGCAGATGAAGATCACCGGCAGCTTCATCAAGCCAGCCATGTTGAGCGCCTCGTGGAACCCGCCCTGGTTGATCGCACCGTCCCCGAAGAAGCAGAGGGTAACGCGATCTTCGTTGCGGTATTTTGAGGCAAACGCCATCCCGGCGGCGAGTGGCACGTGCGCGCCTACGATCGCGTGACCGCCATACATGTGGCGCTCCTTATCGAAGTAATGCATCGAGCCGCCGAGACCGCGCGAGCAACCGGTCGCCTTGCCGAAGAGTTCGGCCATACAGGCGTCGGTGCTCGTGCCGCGCGCGAGCGCGTGCGCGTGGTCGCGGTACGCGGTGATCAGGTAATCATCGTCACGCGTCGCAGCAATCGCACCGGCGATGACCGCTTCCTGTCCGATGTAAAGGTGACAAAAGCCGCCGATCTTCTGCGCCTGATATTGCTGGCTCGCGCGTTCCTCGAAACGCCGAACCAGCAGCATCAGCGAGAGCATTTCGACTTCGTCGCGTTGCTCCGGCATTTGCATGCCGGATTACGCAGCGCGAGGCAGCGGAGAGTTGACGCGCGCGCGTTCAGAACCGCGGCTGAAGTGTACGCAGGCGCCGAAGAGGCAGGTAAAGACAAGGTCGCTCACGACCGAGTTCCGGAAAAACATCCACGTGGGAGTGGCGCTGTAAGCTGGCAAGCCAACGGTGAGCGCCTGAATAAAACCAGCGACGCTCTTCACGTAGCCGGGATCGCTCAGCCAGGAGAAGAAGTTGCTGATGACGTAAAAGACCACTGAGCCGGCCAGCGACGCCGGCAGGAGAGTTTTGAGGGAGGCGCGACGCTGCAGCAGTAGCCCAAGACAACCGATGGCTATGAGCGCCACATAGCGCCCGATGATCAGCGGATGCAGGAGCGGGGCCGCGTAGTAGGCGTTCAGGACGATGTCCGAGACAAGCAGCGCCAGCAGCGGCACCGTGAACTTGTATTTGCCCGGGAAATACACAGCGCCGCACAACGCGATCGCCGCCAGCGGGGCGAAATTCGACAATCCCGTGGAGCCGGACTGGATTAGGATGCCCGCCGCAATCCGATAGGCGATGACGAGCAAAATGAGGAAAAAGGCAGGGATCATCGGCATGAATTTTGGCCCGTCCTGAGCGATATGCAATGCGGTTTGTCGCTGTCGCGGGCGGCCTTGTAGCGGCGTTTGTGTCAAACGCCGATGGCAGCGAGACTAGTGTGCGCGTCAGGCGCTTGGCACAAGCGCCTCTACAGCTAGACTGCGAGGGCAGCCGTAGCAGCGCCGGCAGTGCGCGCTTTGTTCAAGCGCGCTTTGCGACGGTTCGCAGCGTTGCGGTGGATGATGCCGCGTTTGGCGGCTTTATCGACCGCGGAGATGAGCGCTTGCACGCTCTGGTTGTCCTTCATTCCGCCTTCGCCCGCCACACTCTTTTGCATCTTCCGCAGACGCGTGAGGACGCTGCGATTGCGAAGTGAGCGCGTCGCCGTCTGGCGTGAGCGTTTAGCGGCGGATTTGGTGTTGGCCATGGTAAAAGACGGGAAATTTCCGGGCGTGCAGGTTCGGGGCGCGCTACTGCTTTGTCAACTCGGAGTCAGCGCGCGCGACGAGGGAGAACAGCCTACGCCCTCGGGCTTCGGCCGGCGCGCGCGGCTGCATTCTTCTGCGTTGCGCCCGTTTGCCCCGGTGAGTTAACCAAAGGAGAAGGGCGTCCTTTTTCGACGGGAGCGTCAGGCGCCTTGATGTCGTAAATCACTTTCGCTTTCCGCACCCGCGGCAGTTTGTCGGTCACGACCTGCACCACTGCGCCCACGGGCAACTGGCTATAGAGCGCAGCAACATCCTTGGACTTCATCCGGATGCAGCCGTAGCTCGCCGGCTTCCCGATCCGCTTCTCCTCCGGCGTACCGTGGATGTAAATGCAGCGGGCGAACGCGCGCGCCGTTGAAGCTTCCAAGCCGCGCAACCAGATGATCCGTGTGATGATCGGGTCTCGGCCGGGAGCGTTCGGTTTGAGGATCTCGCCGGTAAAGCGGCGGCGGTGAAAGACCGCGCCGACGGGCGCGTGATCGCCGATCTTCTGAGCCACTGCCATCGCACCGACAGGCGTGGTCATTCTGCCGAACCCATCCCCCAGCCCGAACTTCGACGTGGAAACAGGATACGTGGTGACCTTTGCGCCGTTCTGCAGAAGCATCAGCTTCTGCTCCTTCACACTGACGATGACTTCATTGCGAATGCTCTCCGGCGCGGGCGGCGCCGAATTCGCGCTGACGTGGAGAACGGAAATAAGAGAAAGAGAAGCCGCAAGAAGCAGGGGGGAGCGGAACATTGCTGCTTTTTTTACTCGATTTACACTTTTGGTCACGCGGGAATTGTCACTTCTGCGCGTGAAGGGCCGAGATTAAATTTCGGCCACCATTGGCTCAACGAGCTCACCGACACGTAAAGGAAGCCAATCTGGAACATCGCCAAAAACGGCACCGAAAGGTATTGGCGGTGCGAAATGGCGAACCAAAGGAAGTAGGTGAAATAGATCGCGAACCCCATCTCCACGAACGGAAGCAGCGACTTCAGCGGCATGTAGCGCGCGTTCCGCCACGGTTGGCGTTTGCGTTCGATGCCGTACTTCGGTGTGCGTGCGAATTCCGACTGATGGTTGAACATCGCCTCGAGCACAGCGCGGGCGTTGTTGAGCGAGAGACCAACGCCGAGCGCCAGCAAAGCCGGCAGGAACAGGATCTCTTTTATCCAGGTGCGGGGATTCAGCTCCCGTTGCGCGCAAATATAGAAGACACCGACGGAGCACGACGCGGTCAGGAAAATCGGCACATCGACCAGCAACATCCGGAGCCACCCTGTCTGGGGGCCGCCGAGGGAGGGGTGGAGAAGCACGCATAACGAAGCCAGCAGCAAGTAGGCGAAGTTCGACGTGAGATGCGCGGTTGCCTCGAGCTTGATCGGGAACGGCAGCTTGCTCCGCCAGATCGTGGGCAACAATTTCTTACAGGTCTGGATCGACCCTTTTGTCCAGCGATGCTGCTGAGACTTGAAGCCGTTCATGTCGACCGGCAATTCAGCCGGCGTAATCACCTCCGGCAGAAACACGAATCTCCAGCCCGCGAGCTGCGCCCGATAACTCAGGTCGAGATCTTCCGTCAAGGTGTCGTGTTGCCAGCCGCCAGCCTCCTCGATGCAGGAGCGACGCCATATGCCCGCTGTGCCGTTGAAATTGAAGAATCGACCGCTCCGGCTGCGCGCGGTCTGCTCGAGCAACAAGTGTCCGTCCAGGAACATCGCCTGCACGCGCGTCAGCAGCGAGTAGGTGCGGTTCAGATGGCCCCAGCGCGTCTGGATCATCCCGATCTTCGGGTCGGTGAAGTAATGGATCGTCTTCTGCAGGAGATCGGGTTGCGGGACAAAGTCGGCATCGAGGATGCAGACAAACTCGCCTTCTGCCGTTTCGAGGCCGACTTCGAGCGCGCCGGCCTTGAAACCTGTCCGGTCGATGCGGTGGATGAGTTCCACGTTCAATCCCTTGCCCTGCAACTCCTCGACAGCACGTTGCGTGATCTCGCGCGTGTCGTCGGTGGAATCATCCAGCACCTGGATTTGCAGCCGGTCTCGCGGGTAGTCGATCTCGCTCACCGACTTCAGCAGCCGCTCCACCACGTAGACTTCGTTGAAGATCGGGAGCTGCATCGTCACCTTCGGCAGGTCTTGGAAGTGCGAGAGCGGCAAGGTGGGCCGCTTCCGGTGTTTCAAAAAGAGGTAGATGATGAAGTAGCGATGAATTCCGTAGGTCGAGAGCCCCAGCAGCACCGTCAGGTAGCAAATGGTCCAGATGAGATATCCAACGCTTCCTTGCATAACGGTAAATGGGGCGTGCCGGCCAGTCAGGTTCGGCAAGGGCGACATGTTGCTGCTTCCGGTGCGTCCGTCAAATCAAAAATGGGAGTTTTCCCTCGCAAAACGGGCCACTTCCGCTCCGGAAATGCCGTCAATATTGCGTTCGCGGAGACACGAGACCCGACCGGCTGGAGCGACCGGCAAGCTGACCACGGCTACGGTCCTGCCACCGGAGAGCGAGAGCGGCCGCTTCCGCTCTGCACCCTCGACAGCGGGATTCCGACCTTGCTGCAGACCGCTGGCGGGTAGAGTTTTCAGTCTCCCATGGCGCTGCTGAAATCCATCCGCCTCGGCAGGCTGTTCAAACGAAGCGATTCCGACCGCTTCGAGCGCTTCAATATCGTCGTCGCCATTCTCCTCGCCGGCTGGGTGCCCTCGATCCTGATGCTGGTCGTCTCCTACACGATCCTCACGAAAACCCTGGAGTCCAAGATCCTGCGGGATCGCCAGACGTTCGTTCAGCTGGTCGCTCACCTCGTGGGCGACGATTTCAGCCGTACCGCCGGGATCATCGAGTATTACCAGACGCAACCCGACCTCGCGCGGATCCTGACCGGACCGAATCCAGAGGCGGTGGCGCAGCAATGGCTGAACCAGACGTTCTACTCGCACCCGCGGATTGACGGCATGTTCATCGCCGCGGCGGACGGCAGACTCGTTGCCTCTTTGCCAATGCTCGCACCGGAGGTGATGCGCGAATTTAGATCCGACCTCTGGCGGGAGGCGGCCGCGAACACGGCTGGGATTTACGTCTCGCCTGTTTACCCGCGCCTCTCGGACAAGCGCATGGCGGCCGACATCGTTGGCGCGGTTCGTCGCACGCCGAACGGCACGATCGTCGGTTACGTCGGGGTTGACGTGCTGGTGGAGCGGATGGGCCGCCGTCTTTCGTCGGTCGAGTTTGCCGACAAGGCGGTCTGCCAGGTCATCGATCAGACCGGCGCGGCACTGTTCACGAATAATTTCGAGCCAAACACCGGCTCCGTGGCCCCTCAGGCACGGACGTTGATCGATGAGATCCGAAAGCAGAAGAAAGGGCACGTCGATCGCCACGGGAATCTGTACTCCTTCACGCCCATCGATGCCACCGGCTGGGTTGCCGTGGTCGAGCAGCCGAAAGACGTCGCGTACAAGCCGCTCCGGGATCTACTTGGCAAAATTACCTTTCCCGCCGTGTGGCTCATTCTGCTCACAGCAGTCGGTGCCTGGCTGGCCGGGAAGTTCACCCGACGGCAGGCTGAAGCGGCTCGCCGGATCGAGCGTGAAGTCATTTTCAACGAGAAGATCCTCGCGAATATGCCGAGCGGAATCGCGCTGGTGGATCCAAGCTCCCGCACATTCCTCCAGGCCAATGGCGCCTTCGCTGAGATGGCGAAACACTTCGGCAGCCTCTCGGAGGAAAAGGATATCTACGACGCCTCCTACGATGAGGTAAAAATCGCGCCCTCGGAGGCGATCGAGAAGGTGCTCGCGTTCGGCGCACCCTACCAGATGATCGAGCAACCGTTCACCGATCGCGCCGGCATGACGCGATTCGTGAACGTTAATCTGCTGCGCCTGCAAGGTGCGGAGCAGCGCATTCAGGGTGTCCTCTACCTGGTCGAAGATAAAACGCGCGATGTGACATTGCGCCAGGAGCTGATCGGCGCGAACGCGGCCAAGGATCAATTCCTCGCGCTCCTCTCCCATGAGCTGCGCAATCCGCTCTCGCCCGTCATTGCGATGGTCGGCGAATTGGAGGCAAACGCGCCCGATTCACCCGAAGTGCGACGAGCACTCGAGGTGATCCGCCGCAACGTCGAGCTGGAGGCGCGGTTGATCGATGACCTGCTCGACGTCACCCGCATCGCGAAAGGGAAGCTGCAGCTCGCGCTGGAAACCGTCAGCGTGCACGAGATCCTGCAGCGCGCCTACGAGATCTGCCGCGAGGAGATCGTGGCCAAGAACCTCCAGGTCGAGTTCCGGCTCCGCGCCGATGAGGTGCACGTGGAAGCCGATCCGGCACGTTTGCAGCAGGTGTTCTGGAACCTGCTGAAGAACAGCGTGAAGTTCACGCCGGAACACGGCCGGATCGTCATCGAGACGTTCAATCCTTCGCCCGAGCAGATCGAAATCCGGACCACCGATACCGGCATCGGGATCGAGGCGGACAAAATCGACAAGATCTTCAACGCCTTCGAGCAGGGGCAGAGCTCGATCACGCGACGCTTTGGCGGGCTCGGCCTGGGGTTGGCGATCTCGAAAGCGATGGTCTCCGCTCATAACGGCACCATCACGGCGGAGAGCGCCGGGAAAGATCAGGGCGCCACCTTTACCGTCACCTTGCAAACTGTGGCGGCACCAGCGGAATCAAAAGCGGTGCCACGCCGTAGCCCAGCAGGAAGTCGCGACGGCGCGAAAAGCCGTGCGAACGGGGAGACGGTCCGTTTGCTCGTGGTAGACGATCACTACGACACCTGCATCGGCATGAAAATGATGCTCGAGCGCCGCGGGTATCGGGTGACGCTCGCCCACACCGCCGACCAGGCCGTGGAACGTGCGAACGAAGAAGAGTTCGACCTGCTCATCAGCGACATCGGCCTCCCGGACCGCTCCGGCTACGAGCTGATGCAGGAACTGCGCGCAAGTAAATCGCTGCGTGGCATCGCGCTCAGTGGGTTCGGAATGGACAGCGACATCAGCCGGGCGCGCGCCGCTGGATTCTCCGAACATCTGACGAAACCGATCAACTTCGAGCGGCTGGAAGAGACGATCCAGAGCCTGCTGGATGGTGAGTCGGCCATGCCGTCAAACGGGCAGTAGAGCGACCGCCAGAACCGGCTTCGTTCGCTGTGTCATGCTGAGCTAGACCCAGTGCAGCCGAGTTTTGCGCTGAATCACACCGCGGGGAACACCGCCGCGTTCGCGCCGCTGATCAGACTGTGGTGTCGCGCGTCTGCAGCAGTTTGATGGCATCGCGCAATTCCGCGGCGCGCTCGTAGAGTTCGCTCGCGATCGCCCCTTCCATCTCGCGCTGCATGATTTCCAGCTTCGAGAGCGGCCGCTTCGAGCCGACTTCCTCGAGCCACTCCTCGAGAAATGCGATCTCGGAACTCTTCTGCGCCAGCTCCGGGAAGTGCGACTGCT
>JACDCC010000319.1 GCA_013694595.1 Chthoniobacterales bacterium | reverse complement strand
AATTTTCGCTCGATCTCGAGGTGCGGATCTTTCATGCGGGCGGGTGTACCAGGGAGGGGACTCGAACCCCTAAGGATTGCTCCACCAGATCCTAAGTCTGGCGCGTCTGCCAATTTCGCCACCCTGGCATATCGGTCAGTTACATCGGACTGCCGACTTGTGCCAGAGTTTGTCCGCGAACCTTGCTGGTTGTTCGCTTCAGAACCGCGTCGTCTCCAGCTTCTCCATGAACTTGTTTACGGCGCAGGCGAGGGTTGGAGCTGAGGAAGAGATCTCTTGCCGCTCGCTTCTAGTCTTTCGCTTTCACGTAAAGCTGGTTCAGAAAATCTGACGCCGCTGTGATGCAGAAAATCCCGCTGAGCACACGGGTGGTTCGAGGCGCGCGTTGGAATCCGAAGACGAGCGCCGATGCAAGCCAGGGTGCTATGCAATAAGGGCAGGTGATCAGATCTCCGACTGCTTCCTGTATTCCTTCGCCGCGCGCTTCATCTTCCACCTCGCCTGCGCCGGCTGATTTCTTGAACTTCACAAAGGGCGCACGGAACGGACTCGTGACGAGGTCCTTTGTGACGATGCGACTGAGCTTGTGCGTGGCGACGCCCAGCAACAGCAGATCGCTCCAACTCAGTTCTGGCAGTTCCTCGTCGGCTGTTTCCGCAGAAGCGACTACACTTCCCAAGGCCAAAGTGAATAGCGCAGCCAGCACCGCATAGCCGCCGAGCGGTTTCTTTTTCTCCGAATACCCCACCAGCATGCCTGTGGCCTCCTTCTTGATGCGTGGCGTCGGTGCAGTTTTGCGGGCGCTGGATTTGCGAGGGGTTGCCATCAGAAAAATGCCATCAGGAGCTGCTTAAGTATTTCTCGGCCAGCGCACGATCGCCTTGCAACGTCATCAGGAACGCGTGGTCACCTTCGGTCCAGGTGACCGTTATCCATTCGCCTTCCTGTCCAAACTGAGGAGTGTCCGAGCGCGGCAGAGCGGCAGCGTCAATGACAAACAGGTGGATCAACTTTTCTTCGGTACGCGCGAAGCAGACTAACGAGACGTTGCGGCCGCGGAAGCGAAGAACCCGGCACCCAAGCGGTTCCAGAGGTTGCAGCTTTTCCGGGAGAGTCCATTGCGCGGGCGCTTGCGCTTCGCCCAGAAATTCTTGCACCCGCGCCAGCGGGCCGGTCTCCAGTTCAAGGCTCGGATCGAGCTTGATAAAGCTCACCATCTCTTCACGGAAATCGCCGAGCGAGACCTGCGGCTGGAACGGTCCCCGCCACGAGCTGAACATCACCGCCGCCGCGACGACGGACGCGGCGAGGAGCATGGTGGCGCGGCTCCAAGTGGTGCGGCGAACGGCGCGTTGCTCCCACGCGGTCAACCGCGTTTTTAGATCCGCCGGCACGGGTGTGCTCTCGAGCTTGGCGGAAATGAGCCGGTCGAGCTCCTCCTGCTCGGCCCACCATTGCGCCACCTCGGGATGCGTCTGCAGAAAACGCTTCGCTTCTTCGAAACGCCCATCCGCCGCCTCGGATTCGCCGGGCCGGTAAACGCTTAAGATGGCGCGCGCTTCAGCTTCGTTCATAGCGTTGCTCCCTCGGCATGGAAACCACTTTGCGCGCGTCGACCGCAGCCAGGTCGGTAAGCCGCGTGCGCATCTCGGCTTTGCCTCGCGAGATCCGGGACATGACAGTGCCGATTGGGATTTCGAGGATTTCGGCGATCTCGCGATACGAATGCTGCTTCATGTAAAATAGAGTGACGGGGGCGCGGTAACGATCGTCGAGATCGTGGAGCGCCTTCTGCACGATGCCGACGTCGATTGCATTCACGACTGACGGCGAGACATGCGGCGGCTCGACGAATTGCGCATCGTCCTGCGCCTCCGCGAAGTGTGCCGCGCGCCGTTTATTCGCGAGGAATTCCCGATAGAGGGTCGTAAACAGCCATGTCTTCACCTTCGATGGGTCGCGCAACTGGTGGCCTTTCGTCGCCCAGGTCAGGAACGTGTGCTGCGTGAGATCGAACGCATCGGATTCCTTGCGGCTCAAGGAAAGGCCGAAGCGATAAAGGGGCA
>JACDCC010000312.1 GCA_013694595.1 Chthoniobacterales bacterium | reverse complement strand
AGCGAGACCGTTCGCTCAGTGGTGCTGCCTTCCGGCGGAGTGTTTTCGTTTGCCACGGGCGAGTGGTTAACTGGATAACTGTCTTTGCCGGGATAATCCATCAATTCCTCGGCGACTCTCCATGGCTGTCGTGCTCGCTGATCTCCTCGCGGAAGAGCATGTGACGCTGGACCTGCGCGCGCGAACGCGCGAGGAGGCGCTGCGGGAGATCGTCGCGACGATGCAAGGCGACGGAAAGGTGATGGAGCCGGACAAGTTGCTCGCGCAGGTCATCACCCGCGAGGAGGCGCATTCCACGTTTATGGGCCGCGGCGTCGCTTTTCCGCATGCGCGTACGACGCTCGTGACGCAGATCGTGCTTGGGATTGGTCGCAGCCATGACGGTGTGCCGTTCGGCGGCGGAGGGGAACTCGCGCACCTGTTGTTCGTGATCGCCGTTCCGCAACGGATGGTGACGGATTACCTGGTTTGCGTGGGAGCGTTGGCGCGACTGGTGCGCGATGATGAGACGCGTGCCGCCTTGGACGCAGCCACGACGCCAGCGGAATTCGTGGAGCGGCTGCGTGTTGGTTCGCTGCTGCTGGAGTAGCTCAGCTTTGGAGCGGCGGCTTCGGGACCGCTGCCAGGTCGCCTGCGGTTGTTGGCACCTTCGGAAGATCTGCGGCTCGCGCCGTACGTCCGCCGATGCGGTAGTACCAGCGATGGAGACGCGCGGGCGAGACGCCGAGTTTGTACAGAAGGATGAAGAGGCCGTTCTGGATGCTCGTTTTCCACGCGCCTTCGCGGGCGTGGCGGCGCGCAGAGGTGCGTACCGGTGGATCGAGCACCGCGATTTTACCCGTGGCGCGCAGCCGGCGCGAGAACTCCATGTCTTCCATCAGCGGGATCTGCGCGAAACCCTGCAGGCGCAGGAACACTTCGCGCCGGACGAAAACGGATTGATCTCCGTAGAGCGTGCCGCCGTGGCGAGTAAGAAATCGCGCCACGTGTTCCAGCCACATCAGGCGCGGGTGGCGTTCGTCAAATTTGCGGTAAAACGCACCACCCACGATCGCCGGATTGCGGAGCGCAGCGCAAACCGCAGCGACATGCGCGGAACGCAGTTCGGTATCCGCATGTTGAAAGATGATTGCGTCGCCAGCTGCGAGCTTCGCGCCGACATTCATCTGCGCGCCGCGATTCGGCGCGGAGCACTTCAGGAACGTGGCGCCATTCTCCCGCGCGATTTTCTCCGAAGCGGGGTCGCCCGACGCATCAACGACGATCAACTCGCCGACGTTCTCCACTCCCGAAAGCCCGGGGAGGAGCCTCGCGAGATTCTCCGCGTCGCGCCACGACGGAATCACGACGCTGATTCGGAAGGCCGCAGCCGTGCTCTCCTGCGCCCCGGCATCGGCGGTGACTGCGGCGCGAGGCGTGCCGCCGTTCACTTCGACTTTTTCAGGAGCTGATTGCGAGCGCGGTCGAGCGCGCGGCGCTCATTCGCGGTGAGGCTGTTAATGCCGGACTTCGAGATTTTCTCAAGCAATGGATCGATCGAGACGTGCACGTCTTCCGGCTCCACGACGCGCCGCGGGCTCGAGCGAGGCACGACCTGAAACTTCGGTTTCGGCTGCCACTTTTCCTTTAGGTTCGACCACCATTCCAGCTCCGGGCCGACGCCACGCATCCTGATAAACAAGAATGCGCCGGCGATGCTGAGCCAAAGGACGGCGAGCTGCGACCACGCGTGCGAGGCGAGCAGCTGCAGGGTAAGAATGGCGCCGAAGGCGAGCGCGATCCATTTCACCATGATCCGAAGGAACATTTCCACACGCGGATAGATGGTGGCGAAGGCGACGAAAACACCGAAGTGAATTGCGGACGAGCCGGCGAGTCCGGTGCGTTCGCCGAGGCCCCAGAGCGTCAGCAGCAGCGACGGCCCCAGTAGAAGAATGAGATACAGCGTAATGAAGGCACGGCGCCCGATGAAGCGTTCGACCTCGCGGCCGAACATGAAGAGCATATACATCTCGATCGCAAACCAGAGCAGGCCCGAGGGCGGATGAACGAAGGCGTAGGTGCCGATCTGCCAGACGGCACCGCTGAGCACCTCCGCGCTGTCGAACATCATCAGGTTCAGGATTCCGGCGAGCCCGAAAGCACTCAGAAAACACGCGAGAATGGCGGCGATGGAATGCAGTCCGACGAGCAACGTGGTGACATGCACAGGGTAGCTCCCCACCCACGTCACCGGCTGGTCGTCGTCAGAGGTTGTGACCCCGAACATGCAGGAATAAACGGCGCGCCGTTCCTCCGCGCAAGCGGTTCGGGCGCGGTGGAGGCGATTCACCTGCGCCTGTTCATGTTTGCGCCGACGCGCTCATGGCGTCATCGGAAACCGCGGAGACGGCGAGGGATCGCGCGCACGTCCGTCGGTGTCCACAGCCTGAGTGCGACCAATCACCAGGCGGGAGATCCCTCGGCGCGCTGCGCCAGCCTCGGGATGACCAGCAGCCGCATGCGAGGGAACGCGCGGGTTCGGCGCCAGCAAAGAGACGCGGCGAGCGTGCGTGGAAAAAGAGCTTGGAGAACTCGCGCAGGCAGCCAAAATTACTTTTCCGCAAGGGCGGGGGGACGCATTAATTCGGGAGCTGTAACTATGGATAAACTCGCACCTGCCATCACTCCGCCGCGCGGTATCGGTGACAATCAGCCTTCGAACCAGGAGGTGCTGGATTGGGTGCAGGAAGTCGTGCAGCTCTGCCAGCCGGAGAACGTTTTCTGGTGCGACGGCTCGGAAAAGGAGAACGCGTATCTGCTCGAGGAAGCGC
>JACDCC010000311.1 GCA_013694595.1 Chthoniobacterales bacterium | reverse complement strand
CTGCGCGCGCGAACGCGCGAGGAGGCGCTGCGGGAGATCGTCGCGACGATGCAAGGCGACGGAAAGGTGATGGAGCCGGACAAGTTGCTCGCGCAGGTCATCGCCCGCGAGGAGGCGCATTCCACGTTTATGGGCCGCGGCGTCGCTTTTCCGCATGCGCGTTCGACGCTTGTGACGCAGATCGTGCTCGGGATTGGTCGCAGCCGTGACGGGGTGCCGTTCGGCGGCGGCGGGGAACTCGCGCACCTCTTGTTCGTGATCGCCGTTCCGCAACAAATGGTCACGGACTACTTGGTTTGCGTGGGAGCGCTGGCCCGGCTGGTACGCGATGATGAGACGCGTGCCGCCTTAGACGAAGCTACGACGCCAGCGGAATTCGTGGAGCGGCTGCGTGTTGGTTCGCTGCTGCTGGAGTAGCTCAGCTTTGGAGCGGCGGCTTCGGGAGCGCTGCCAGGTCGGCGGCGGTTGTTGGCGGCTCCGCCGGAGGATCTGCGATTCGCGCGGCACGTCCACCGATGCGGTAGTACCAGCGATGGAGACGCGTGGGCGACACCCCGAGTTTGTAGAGCAGAATGAACACGCCATTCTGGATGCTCGTCTTCCATGCTCCTTCGCGGGCGTGGCGGCGCGCAGAGGTGCGCACCGGCGGATCGAGGACTACGATTTTGCCCGCCGCGCGCAGCCGGCGCGAGAATTCCAGGTCCTCCATCAGCGGGAGCTGGGCGAAACCCTGCAGGCGCAGGAACACTTCGCGCCGGACGAAAACCGATTGATCGCCGTAGAGTGTGCCGCCATTGCGCGTGAGAAATCGCGCCACGTGTTCGAGCCACATCAGGCGCGGGTGGCGTTCGTCAAACTTGCGGTAAAACGCACCGCCCACGACGGCTGGATCCCGGAGCACAGCGCACACCGCAGCGATATGTGCATCGCGCAGCTCGGTGTCGGCGTGCTGAAAAATGATGGCGTCACCCGAGGCGGACATCGCGCCGACGTTCATCTGCGCGCCACGATTCGGCGTGGAGCACTTCAGAAACGTCGCGCCATGCTCGCGCGCGATCTTCTCGGAGGCTGGATCTTGCGCCGCTTCGACGACGATCAGCTCCGCGACATTCTCGACCCGCGACAGTGTTGGCAGGAGGAGGGCGAGATTGCCCGCATCGCGCCAGGATGGGATGACCACGGTTATTCTAAAAGGGCTGGCTCGGCCCTCCTGCGCCTGACCGGCAGCGGCGACTCCGGCGCCAGGCGTGCCGCCGTTCACTTCGACTTCTTCAGCAGCTGATTGCGGGCGCGGTCGAGCGCGCGGCGCTCATTCGCCGTCAGGCTGTTGATGCCGGACTTCGAGATCTTCTCGAGCAGCGGATCGATTGAGACGTGCACATCCTCCGGCTCCACCACGCGCCGTGGGCTCGCGCGGGGCACGACCTGAAATTTCGGTTTCGGCTGCCACTTCTCTTTGAGGTTCGACCACCATTCCAGTTCCGGTCCGACGCCCCGCATTCGGATGAAGAGGAACGCGCCGGCGATGCTGAGCCACAGCACCGCGAGCTGCGACCATGCATGGGAGGCGAGCAGCTGCAGCGTGAGGATGGCGCCGAATGCGAGCGCGATCCATTTCACCATGATCCGCAGGAACATTTCGACTCGTGGGTAGATTGTGGCGAACGCCACAAAAACGCCGAAATGGATCGCGGAGGATCCGCCGAGACCGGTGCGTTCGCCGAGCCCCCAGAGCGTCAGCAGCAACGACGGCCCGAGCAGCAGAATCAGGTAGAGCGTGACGAAGGCGCGGCGCCCGATGAAGCGTTCGACCTCGCGGCCGAACATGAAGAGCATGTACATCTCGATGGCCAACCAGAGGAGGTCCCGAGGCGGATGAACAAAGGCGTAGGTGCCAATCTGCCAGACGGCGCCGCTCAGCACCTCCGCGCTGTCGAACATCATGAGGTTCAAGATGCCGCCGAGCCCGAATGCGCTTAAGAAGCAGGCGAGAATCGCAGCGATCGAATGGAGCCCGACAAGCAGCGTTGTCACATGCACAGGGTAGCTCCCCACCCACGTCACCGGCTGGTCGTCGTCAGAGGTAGTCACCCCGAACATGCAGGAATAAACGGCGCGCCGTTCCTCCGCGCAAGCAGTTCAGGGGCTCCCGGTCGCGATTCATTCGGTCGCGCCCGCGAACGAAGATTGGTGACGCCGGTCACGACGACGTTGCATGCTCGGAAAAAGAGCTTGGAGAACTCGCGCGGGCAGCCAAAATTACGTTTCCGCACGGGCGGGACGCATTATTCGGGAGTTGTTAATTATGGATAAACTCGCACCTGCCATCACTCCGCCGCGCGGTATCGGCGACAATCAGCCTTCGAACCAGGAGGTGCTGGATTGGGTGCAGGAAGTCGTGCAGCTCTGCCAGCCGGAGAACGTTTTCTGGTGCGACGGCTCGGAAAAGGAGAACGCGTATCTGCTCGAGGAAGCGC
>JACDCC010000304.1 GCA_013694595.1 Chthoniobacterales bacterium | reverse complement strand
TCCGCCGCGCTCACCCTCACGCGTCTCCTTCCCCGCGGCGAGCTGATAGTCGTCGACGGCGAACCTCATTGCGTCCACTACACCAATCCTCTCCGCGTGTGGAAGGCGATCGAGGATCACGTTGGGTAGGCAGGCAGCTGTCCGCGTTCGGCACTCACAGATGGATACTCCCGCACCTGCGCCACCTCACCCCGGAAAGCGATTCCCTGTGGTCTGGTATGCGCTCGCCCTGGCAGTGATCATTCTCTTTGCGATCGCGCCACTGCTATCGGTTCTCATCGCAAGCGCGATCGCGGAGGCAAACGGCTGCGTCTTGCACGAAGGCGGCGTAAACCCGTGTGTCATCGGTGCCGTCGATCGCGGGGAAACACTGCTCACGATGTTCTTTCTCGGCTGGCTTATGTTAATGACATTGCCCGCTGGCGCAGTGGCTTTCCTTATCTGGATCGTCGCGCTCATCGCACATCTCGTTCTGCGATCCCGAACCCGCCAAACGAGAACCGAGCTCTGCACTTGACGTAGTTGCACGCGTCATGCGGTCATGGCGGAGCCGCGACTTACAGCGATCTCGAGGCCGCGCGCCCGGCGCGCTTCAGCAGTAAAACCGCAGACCTAGGGAGCTTCCGACCGGGCGGCTTTGCGCATAAAGCCACGATTTTGGTGGCGAGCGCCGAGCAACTTCCGGCGCTTTGCACCTGCCGGTTGTGCGAAGATGTTGTCGTGATGATCCGGCAGCTCTGCCCGCACGACGCCGAGGCGTTGTTTGACTTCCGGCGCCGCTCGCTGCTCGACGCGCCACTGGCACTCACCGCCTCCCCGCAAGACGACATCGTCGCGTCGGTGGAAGCTGCACGCGAATTGCTCGGCCGCGCCCCGGGCTCCGTCGTCTTCGGCGCGTTCGACGGAGAGCTGGTCGGGATGCTTGGCTTCCGCGTCGATCGCCAGCTGAAGCGTTCCCACCTTGGCCACGTCTGGGGAATGTACGTCGCCCGCCCCTGCGCAACGCGGACGCGGCTATGCGCCGCAACTGCTCGATGCTGTGATCGCTCACGCGCCTTCGTTAGGCAGCGTCGAGTGGCTCCAGCTCAGCGTCAGCTCGACCGCGCCGGCCGCCCAGCGGATTTACGAACGCGCCGGCTTCCGCGTCTGGGGAACTGAGCCCGCCGCCCTGCGCTTCGGCGGTGCAACGACCGTAGAAGACCATATGGCGCGGCAGCTCTCGCAAGCTGCAGCGCCAGGTGAGTGAGGTTTGGTTGATTGCATCAGCGCAACGGCGAACGGCTGCGCCCGCGCGTCAGCTTAAGCTCGCCCGGAGCTTTAGTGCGCGAACGCACCGCACCGGAGTTGTCGCGAGGTAAGCTCTGCGCCGTCCGACGCAGGCCGCGTCAGCGCTTCTTCGTAGGTGTCTTCGGGCTCTTAGCTGTTTTCCGGCTCGTCGCTGTCTTACGCGATGATTTCTTTTTTGCTGGTGGCGTCCGCCCTTTGGATGCATCCGCGGGCATGCTCGGGACCACCTTCAACTTCTTCTTCGCGCCCCATTCGGTCACAAGCTGAGAGGCTTTGGTGTAGCCGACATCGGCAAGTTGCTTCGCCCGAGCCCGCACTTCCGGGTGATTCACGAATTCTCTGGCGAGGTGCTTCAGGACTAGCGCGAAAACTTTGTTCATGGCGTCGGCTGCCCCCCTTCATACCACGGCCACCGCTCCCGCCGATACAGCTTTTCGGGTGCTGAGGCTTCCGGTGCCTTTATTCGTCACACTCCTCGCCGGACGCATGCCTTGTCAGGAGGCCGCGCTTTCCGGCATCGCTGCCGCCAAAGCCGCAAGAATGGTAGTGGCAGCCATCCCCGACACGCGCTTCGTCGACGCGGGCGATTACGACACGGAGGCGGATTACGTCCTCCGCAGCCTTTCGGAAGTCGTCTACCACCGCCGCTTCGCCACCCATGGCACCGACACGTTTGAGAACGGTCGGCTTCCACTTTTCTCCGAAGCGCCGCCGAGCGGTATGCCCGAATCGAACTCATGAGCGGCCAATACAAAGTGGCGTGGTTGTGCGAAGCGCTGCTGGTCTCGCGCAGCGGCTATTACGACTGGAAAGAGCGGCATCACCGACCGGGGCCGCGGCAGCTGGAGAACACCCATCTCCGGGCCCGTATCCATGAGGAGTTCGATCGCAGTCGTCGCACCTACGGCAGTCCGCGGCTGGCGCATGCGCTGGGTTGTCCGGGGCGACGCAATCGCATCGCCCGGCTCATGCGTGCCGAGTGCCTCTTTGCCCGGCAACGCTCCAAGTATCGACA
>JACDCC010000280.1 GCA_013694595.1 Chthoniobacterales bacterium | reverse complement strand
GAATCCCCACCAACCCATCCCCTTCTCCGCTCCGACCATCACGCGATGCAAGATCGCCGCGCCGAGGATAACCGTCGTCCCCGGCACGACGGGCAGCACCGTCCCCAGCAGGCCCACAGCCATGATCGCAAGCGCAATCAGCCACCATAACGCATCCATCGTTAGGCGCGGAGCCCTCCGGCTTCGGCAAATCTTTTGACCATGTTCACCGCGTTTCTATAGTGATCGCTCCGCTGTCCAAGCACCCTTTTTCACTATGGCACTCCCTGTCGGCACCAAGGCTCCAGATTTCACCCTCCCCACGAAGACCGCCGATGGACCGAAGCAGATCACGTTAAGCGAGCAGTACGGCAACGGGAACACGTTGCTGTTGTTCTTCCCGATGGCTTTCACTGGCACATGCACGACCGAAATGTGCGGCATCAGTAACGGCCTGCGCGAATATCGGGAGCTGAACGCCACTGTTTACGGAATAAGCGGCGACAATCCTTTCGCGCAGGAGGCGTGGGCGCAGAAGGAGAGCATCAGCGTGCCACTGCTCAGCGACTACGAGCACCAGGTCGCCCGCGCGTATGACGTCGCGTACGATTCCTTTCTCCCACAGCTCAACCTGCCGATGGGCGGCGTCCCGAAACGCGCCGTCTTCGTCATCGATCGTGAGGGCGTGATCCAACATTCCGAGAGCAACGATGATGCGCGCGAGCTGCCGGATTTTGAGAAGATCAAAGCGCGGCTGGCGGAGCTAAAGTAGATCACAACGTATGTTTGAGGAATTGACGCGATTGGTGGAGGCCATTCCCTTCACTCCTTTTTTTATTGAGATGAGCAGCGGCCGGCGTTTTCTCGTGCGAAGCCGCGACCATATCATGTTCAAGAAAAAAGGTTTCGTGGTGGTAATGGACGATGACGGCCTGTTCGA
Organism: Chthoniobacterales bacterium; assembly: GCA_013694595.1. Classification (GTDB taxonomy): domain Bacteria; phylum Verrucomicrobiota; class Verrucomicrobiia; order Chthoniobacterales; family UBA10450; genus JACCTI01. Next base: position 18,403 of record JACDCC010000280.1, on the reverse strand, counting down.
CATCCTGCCGATGCTGCACATCAGCGGCCTGTCTTCACGGGAGGCAATGGCATGATGAACGATGAATTCCAGACGCTGCAAAAGTTCGACGCGGGTGGCGGCCGCGAAGGTTACTTCCATTCGCTACACGCGCTCGAGCAGCAAGGCGTCGGCCCCACCTCGCGCCTGCCGGTGAGCATCCGCATCGTGCTCGAGTCCGTGCTGCGGAATTGCGATGGCAAGAAGGTCCGGCGGAAAGACGTCAAGACGCTGGCGAATTGGAACGCGAAAGCGACGGCGAACGAGGAGATCCCTTTCGTGGTCGCGCGCATCGTCTTGCAGGACTTCACGGGTGTCCCGCTGGTCGTTGACCTTGCGGCCATGCGCAGCGCGGTGAAGCGGCTCGGCGGCGATCCAAAGATCATCGAGCCGCTCGTGCCGGTCGATCTCGTGGTTGACCACTCCGTGCAGGTGGATTTCGCGGGATCAGCGCGCGCGCTCCAGCTGAATATGGACATGGAATTCACGCGCAATCGCGAGCGCTATGAGTTCCTGAAGTGGGGTCAGCAGGCATTCAAGACCTTCGGCCTCGTCCCGCCGGGCATCGGCATCGTGCACCAGGTGAACCTCGAATATCTGGCGAAAGGCGTGCTCGCCACCGCCGCGCAGATCAATGGCGAGTCCGCACGCGTTTACTACCCCGACACCCTCGTCGGCACTGACTCACACACAACGATGATCAACGGTCTCGGCGTCGTCGGGTGGGGCGTCGGCGGCATCGAGGCAGAGGCTGGCATGCTCGGTCAGCCAGTTTACTTCCTCACGCCGGAAGTCGTCGGCGTGCATATGACCGGCGAGCTGCGCGAAGGCGTCACCGCGACCGACCTCGCGCTGCACATCACGCAGATGCTGCGCGCGCAGAAAGTCGTCGGCAAGTTCGTGGAGTTCTACGGTCCGGGTGCGGCATCGCTGCCGGTCGCGGACCGCGCGACGATCGGCAACATGGCGCCGGAGTACGGCGCGACGATGGGATTCTTCCCCATCGATGGCGAATCGGTCGCCTATCTGCGCGCGACCGGCCGAACGGAGGAGCAATGCGCGGCATTCGAGAGCTACTATCGCGCGCAAAAGATGTTCGGTATGCCGCGCAAAGGGCAGATCGACTACAGCGTCGATCTCGATCTCGACCTCGCGGATGTGCAACCCAGCGTCGCCGGTCCGAAGCGTCCGCAGGACCGCATCAACCTTCCGGAGCTGGGCGATAAGTTCCGCTCGCTCTTCGCCGCGCCCGCGAGTGAAGGCGGCTACGGCAAATCGCTCGACGCCCTGCGAAATCGCTTTCCGCTTCACCTGAACGGCGACGCCACGCCAGGCCCGCAGGACATGAAGGCGGCGAGCGTTCAAAGCCCGACCGATACGCGCAGGGCGATGCCGATCGGTGGCGGCAAATTCATCGGCCAAACGGTTGGCGAGAGCGAGATGGTGACCAATCGTCCGACGGCTACGCCTGCAGATTTGATCGCCGAAACGCACGCGCAGGAATTCAATGATGGCGACAGCAGGATCGGACACGGCAGCGTCTTGATCGCTGCGATCACGAGTTGCACGAACACGAGCAATCCGAGCGTCATGCTCGCCTCCGGGTTGGTGGCAAAGAAGGCGGTCGAACGTGGCTTGCGCGTCGATCCGTCGGTGAAGACTTCGCTCGCGCCCGGCTCGCGCGTGGTGACCGATTACCTCAATAAAACCGGCCTGCAGACGTACCTCGACCAGCTCGGTTTCAACACGGTTGGTTACGGCTGCACGACGTGTATCGGCAATTCCGGTCCGCTTGATCCGAAGATCGAGAAGACAATCACGGAGCATGACCTGATCGCCGCCTCCGTCCTTTCGGGGAACCGGAATTTCGAGGCGCGTGTGCACCAAAGCATCAAGGCAAACTTCCTGATGTCACCGCCGCTGGTGGTGGCGTTCGCGCTCGCCGGCCGGGTGGATATCGACCTCTCAAAAGAGCCGATCGGCAAAGACCGCGATGGCACCGATGTCTACCTGCGTGATCTCTGGCCCACGTTGCAGGAAGTCCGCGACACCCTCCGGAGCGCGCTGACGCCTGAAGTTTTCCAGCGCCTGTATCGCGACTTCAGCGCGCAGAATCCGAAGTGGAATGAGATCCCATCGAGCACCGGCGACATCTACGAGTGGGACGAGGCGAGCGATTACATCCACGAGCCGCCGTTCTTCAAAGACTTCGGGATGGAAGCCGGGCGAATTGAGAAGTTCCGCGATGCGCGGCCGCTGGGCATCTTCGGCGACTCGGTTACGACCGATCACATCTCACCCGCGGGCGCGATCAAGCCCACGTCTCCGGCTGGTCAATACCTGAAGTCGCGCGGCATCGAGCACGCTGATTTTAACAGCTACGGCAGCCGCCGCGGCAACGATCTGGTGATGACGCGCGGGACGTTTGCGAACGTCCGCATCAAGAACCTCATGGTGCCGGGAGTCGAAGGCGGCGTGACAATCCACCAGCCGGAAGGCGAGCAGATGTCGATCTTCGACGCGGCGGAGCGTTATCGCGAAGAGAACGTGCCGCTCGTTATCCTCGCCGGTCACGAATACGGCACCGGTTCAAGTCGCGATTGGGCGGCGAAAGGGACGCGTTTGTTAGGCGTAAAGGCTGTGGTCGCGGCGAGCTTCGAGCGCATTCACCGTTCAAACCTCGTCGGCATGGGCGTGCTCCCGATGCAGTTCGAAGAGGGCACGACCGCGCAGACGCTCGGGTGCGACGGCTCAGAGACCTACAGCATCACCGGTTTGTCGGACCAGATTCAACCCGGGCAGACGGTGACGCTCGAGATCACGCGCAAGGATAAGTCGAAGCAGACGGTCCCGGTGAAGCTGCGGATCGATACGCCGATCGAGATCGATTACTATCGGCACGGCGGCATCCTGCCGTTCGTCCTGCGGGAACTCGTTGCGCGAAAGTAGCCACGCACCTGCCGCTCGCTCGGCGTTATGCGAGCTCGGTTGCTCGCGGTCTCACGAGGATACGTGAGCCTTCGGCAATGAATGCAGAGGCGGGCTCGGCCGAGAGCGTGCCGACGAAACGTTCGCCGTAGAGCGCCGCTAAGTCTGCTTCCAGTCTCCACGTCTCAGCCGGCCAGAAGCGCCAGCGCGGATGCTCCACCGCGTATTCGCTCGTCCCCTTGCTGCGGCGCGCGGTGTAGCCCCAGTAATGTTCCGTGATGAACTCCTCGTGAGATCCGGCGGCGGATTCACGAGGCTCGCCCGTTGCGGTCATACCGAGCGTCTCCCACGCGTTTCGCAGCCGCCATTGATACTCGACCGTCAGGAAATCGCTTCCGCGTTGAATCCGATGCCGCAGCGCAGCCGCTGAGTAAGGCTCGTCGTAAAACTTCTGCGCCACGAAGGCGATCGCGTGCCGCGGCACAAGCTCGCGCACGAAGGTGACGCCGCGGCGCCATCCCTCCGCCGCTTTCCGCCGCACGTAGAAGCGCAGATTCAGCTCCTCAAAGCTGCGGTGAAACGGAATCGGCAACCCCATCACGCGCGTGTCCAGGAACAGAAATCCGACAACGCTGACGAACGTCTTCCCACTGTCAAAATCCAGCTCCGTTCCGGCGGGCACCAATGGCGCCAGGAGTTTCGGATCCGCGACGTAGTTGAGCATCGCGAGATAGCGCCACTCGGCGGTGAGGAACGGCTGCGGCACGCTGCAGCGTAGCCGCGGAAGTTGGCTCAGCGAATCAACTTCTCGAGCGACGGATTCGCCTCTGCCCCAAGCTCCATCGCTTTCGAATAATGCCGCTTCGCCAGCTCTTTGGCTGGTGGCTTATTCGTCGCGTAGATCACCGCCAGATTGTAGTGCGCGTCCACGTACTCGGGATTCGCCGCAATCGCCTCGAGCATCTCTTTTTCGGCTGCTTCCTGCCAGCCCTTCTCACTCGCGGTGATGCCGAGATAGTTGTGCGCGATGTAGCTCTTCGGATTGATCGCGAGCGCCTTTGTCAGCTCCGTCACCGCCTCGTCATATTTCGCCTGCCGGTAGTAAACAATCCCGAGCGTCCGACGCGAAAATTCATCCTCCGGCGCCAGCGTCACGGCCTTTTTCAGCGTCAACTCGGCCGCCTTCAAACGACCAGTCCGGAAGTAAACCGCGCCGAGATTTGAAAGCGCGTAAAGGTTGTTCGCGCTCTTCGCGAGGATCTGCTCGTACTGCTTTTCTGACGCCCGGAATTTACCGCTGTCGAAGTTCTCCTTCGCTTTCAATGCGAGCGGGATGAGCTCCTTCGGGACAGCAGGATTGATTGTGGTCTCGACATTCGGTCCCGGAGTCCCAGGCGGTCCTGCGGCAGTCTGCTGCGGCGCGCCAGATTGAGCGGCTGCTGCAGGCGGCGCTTCCTTCGCCATCGCAAAGCTTGCCGTTACCGCGGGCGCGCTCGGCGCGCTGTCGGAGATCGCCACCACCGGCTGGCGCAGCAGGGCCGACTCTTCCGGAGTGAGCTTCGTCACTGGCTGCGCAAGCAGCTCGATCTGCTGGTTCAGCGTGTCGGATTTGATCTGGAGCTTATCGAATTCCGCCAGCATCAGCTTCCGCGCCTGATCGCGCCGCGCCTCCTGCTGCCGTTCGCGCAGCACGATGCTGCGCAGCATCTCGTTCTCTTTGGTGAGGCGTGCCGTCTCCTCCGGATTCGCACCGGTCAGCTTCGCGTTGCGCAGTTCCGTGCCGGCCTCCTCAAGCTGCGTCCGCAGATCAGCAACCGTCCCTTCAAACTCCTGGTTCTGCTTCTGACTTGCGGCGAGCTGCTGCCGGAGCTGCTCCACCTGCCGGCGCACATCGGCGATCTCCTGCTCTTTCTTCGGTTTGTCGTCGGTGATTTCCCGCACCGTCTTCTCGGCATCGGCGAGCTTCTTCACCAGATCGGAGTTTTCGGCCACCAGCACTTGCACCCGCTCCTGCGCCTGCTTCGCGTCCTTCAGCTCGCTGACCAACTCATCCCGCTCTTTCGTGACGGCGGCGATCTGAGTATTGGCCTCATTCAACCCCGCGCGCGCGGCCTCCTTGTCCTTCTCCGCCGCAGCCCGCCCTTCTTCTGCCAGAGCGACCGCGCTCTTCAGCTGCGCGATTTCTGCACGCAATGCTTCCGCGGCTTTCGTGTCGGTGCTGCCGGCCGATTGCACCTTCTTCAGCGACTCCTGCGCCTGCGCGAGTTGATCACGCACCTGCTTCTCGGCGTCGCCATTTTTTTGGAGTTCGGTTTGCGCCTTCTCGAGCTTGGAATTTGTCTCCTGCAGGCGCCCGGTCAGCGTCTCTTTTTCTTTCTGCACCGAGCTGTATTGCGAGCGAGATTTCTGCAGCTCGGCTTGCAGCTGATCCACCTTTTCCTGGAGCTTCTTCGTCGCTTCTTTGATGGCCGTCTCGCTCGGTGTCGGCGCCGGCGCGGCAGCTACCGCGCGCTGCTCCGGCTGGGTGGTGGGCAGCGGGATCCGCGCTTCGCCAGGCGTTGTTTTGCCGATTTCGACGCTGGGCTCAGCCGGGCCGGCGCCCTGCGGCAGGAGCGGTGATGTGGCTGGAGCGGCTCCCGCAGCTGGCGCCGAAGCTGCAGGCTCGGAAGCGGCGGCAAGGTCCGCCTGGGTGCCGATTTTTCCCTGCACCCGGAGGATGCTTTCGCCGATCTTTCGCGCACGGTAGTCGACGATCGCGGGCTGCCATTGCGCGTGCGTCTTCCGCAGCTCCTCGAGTAATCCTCCCGCGAGCCGGAATTTCGCGAGCGCGGCTTGGTATTGATTGTCGTGCTCGAGCTTTTCGCCCTGCTGCGAAGTCATGTAGGCGCGCAGAAAGACTTCGCTCGGGTCCTCGGCGGCACCTTGCGCAGGGAGTTCCACCGGCGCGACGAGAAGCGACAAACCGGCGAGCAGAATCAGACCGATTTTCTTCATGCTTTCGCGAAGCGGATCATACGCGCGGGTGCTGGAGTTGCAACGGCTCGGTGGCACCGGTTTTACTTAGCGGGCGGCGTGCCAGCCGTCACGCGCCTTTGCCTTTGCAATCGCGCGTGCGAAAACTAGAATCCCAGCTGCGTTGGTGGCCATAGCTCAATGGTAGAGCTCCAGATTGTGATTCTGGCTGTTGCGGGTTCGAGTCCCGTTGGCCACCCCAATGTCACGCTCGTTTGGGGCGACGGGTTCCGCGGCAGTTCGCCGGGAGCGAAGACGGTGGCACAGGGGCTGCTAAACAGTCTTTCGTGATCAAGCCCACTCTCCACCCTGCTTCGTCCGACAACACCTCCGCCGCCGCGTTCTGGCAGCGCATCCTCTGCGACGGATCGCTGCAGAATTGCAACGACCTCGAGAAGCTCCTCGCCGGCTGCGAGATCATCGCTGCCCTCGACGATCTCGAGCTGCTCGCGGCGTAACTGCCTCCGGGCGCTGGCGTTCATCAACGCACTTCCTTGAACGCGCGATTGAACGCGCGCGAAGCTGCCGCTTCGCCGGGTCGCTAATCATTCGTCGTTCACACCCGTTCGTCGTCCGACGAGCACTCCTTCCTCGCCGCGGCCGCCGCGACGCACGCGGCAGTTGTATTCTCCACAAAACAAGCGATAATCAGCCCGTTGGATTAAGTTCTGTTCTGTTCGTTGCTTGGTAGATCGTCGGCTGGGATTCCTCAGTGGTGGTTTGAAACCCGATTCGCGGGAACGGCTCTGTAGCTGGCAGGTTATTGCTCCACACACATCACATAATGAAACTATACATTGGGAATCTCTCCTTTGAGACCACTGAGAACGATCTTCAGGATATGTTCGAACAACACGGCAAAGTCATGGACGTGGCTCTCATGATGGATCGCACCACCGGCCGCTCACGCGGCTTTGCGTTCGTTACCATGAACGACGCGACCGAAGGTAACGCCGCGATGAACGCCTTTAACGGCAAAGAAGTGCAGGGACGCACCCTCACCGTCAACGAAGCTCGGCCCCGCGAAGAGCGGCCGCGTCAGTCCACCGGTTCGCGCTACTAATTTAAAGCGCATTTGATTCTGCGGCCGGCGCTCTGAAAAGAGCGCCGGCTTTGCAAACAACTATGAATTCCGAAAAAGCTATCGAACTCGAAGGGAAGATCACTTCCGTCCTGGCCGGCACCATGTTCCGCGTCCAGTTGGCTAACGATCACACTGTCCTCGCCCACATCTCGGGTAAAATGCGCAAGCGTTTCATCCGCCTCACCACCGGCGACCGCGTGAAGCTGCAGATGTCGCCTTACGATGTCGATAAAGCTCGCATCGTCTACCGGCTCGGTTAAAACAGCCGTTGTCCCCCGACAACCCCAAACCCACCCCAGCCCCATGACCAAACGAATCCTAGTAAGATGTCCGGCCACTGCCAAACTCACCGCGACGGGGCAAACGGTGGAAGAAGAGGCTTGGGGCGAGACGAAGCTCAAAGATCACAAGGTGACCTGCCCGCATTGCCAGGGCACGCACTCCTGGACCAAGAAGGACGTCGTCCTCGCGCGGTAGCAGTGGGCTGACGCTGGCCGCGCCCAGCTCTGCCCAATCAGGTATCTTTTGAACGTCGGAGCGCCGGGCGCCCTTGGCTTGACAGCGCCGTCCGACCAACCGTAGCAATGCCGAAGGCGTTGCTGCGCCTGCACGTCCCATGAAAGCATTGGCTCTGCCGAAGGAAGCGAACGCTCCGCGCCGCCACACCACGGCGTCGGCAACGATCGACCAGATCATGGTCGAGGAACGGGCCGGCGCATTTGGCAAACGAAGCATCAAAACCTCCGCGAAGCTGGAGGGGCTGAAGCTCGCCATCTCGATGATGGATCTGACCACGCTCGAAGGGAAAGACACGCCAGGAAAAGTGGCATTCCTCTGCCGAAAGGCGATGCAGCCAGCCGATCCCCGCTACGCGGTGCCGTCATGCGCTGCCGTCTGTGTTTACCCAAATCTCGTGCGCGTAGCGAAGAAGTTTCTGGGCGACTCAGGAGTAAAGGTCGCTTCCGTCGCGACCGGGTTTCCGAGTGGGCTCATGCCGCTCCGGTTGAAGCTCGAGGAAGTCCGGAGCGCGGCGCGCGACGGCGCTGATGAGATCGATATGGTGATCGACCGCGGCGTCTTTCTCGCCGGTGATCACGCCCGCGTCGCTGACGAAATCGCCGCGACTAAGGAATCCTGTGGCGAGGCCCACCTCAAGGTCATCCTCGAAACCGGCGAACTGCAGACGTACGACAATGTCCGCATCGCCAGCGAGATCGCAATGCGGGCGGGCGCGGATTTCATCAAGACCTCGACCGGCAAAGTGTCGCCCGCCGCCACCATGCCGGTGACGCTCGTCATGCTGGAGGCGATTCGCGATTACTTCTACGAAACTGGGATTCGCATCGGCATGAAACCGGCCGGCGGCATCCGCACCGCGAAGCAGGCGCTCGCGTATCTCGTGATGGTGAAGGAAACGCTAGGCGACGACTGGCTCACGCCGGATCTATTTCGTTTCGGCGCCAGCACACTCGCGAACGACGTGCTGATGCAGATCGCGAAAACCATCGACGGCAATTACCAGAGCAGCGACTACTTCTCGCTCTCGTAAGAGCGACGTCAGCCGCGCCGCGTAGATGAGTAGCCAGAGCGCGGCGGGCGCCCTCACTTCGCCGATGCGATTCTGGCGGGTGATTCGCGGAGGTGCCTTCGCTGGCGCGATGATGCTGGTGGCGGGTAATCTCTGGATCGTCCTCCGCACGCAAGGGCGGATTCACAACGCCGTGCAAAATGTCCCTGCGACGGAAGTCGCACTGGTGCTCGGCACTTCCGACCGCGTTCCAGACGGAGGTCCGAATCCGTTCTTCGCCGGCAGAATCTCGGCTGCGGCCGAACTGTATCACGCGGGCAAAGTGCGGCGGCTCCTGCTCAGCGGCGCGAATCACAGCGCGCATTACAACGAACCCGTAAAGATGCGCGCAGCACTCCTGCAAAAAGGCGTCCCCGCCGCTGCCATGACGCTCGATGAGGCTGGATTTCGCACGCTCGATTCTGCCGCGCGGGCGAAGCAGGTCTTCGACGTCGCAACGGTCACAATCGTGACCGACGACTTCCATGCACCGCGCGCAGTTCTGCTGGCGCGCCACTTCGGCATCGACGCACATGCGTATTGCTCGCGGGCGGTCTCATGGCAGATGTCGAAAAAGACACGCATCCGGGAAATCGGCGCCCGCGTGAAAGCTCTGCTCGAGCTCTACGTCATCCGGATTGAAATGCCCGAAGCGAGGAACGGACGAGATGAGTGACAATCCGACGAGCTACAGTGCGTTCGCGCGCGTCTGGACCGTTGGGCATTCCACGCGATCGATTGAAGAGTTCGTCGCGCTGCTGGCGCAAAACTCGATTGCGCTGCTCGCGGACGTGCGACTTCTGCCCGGCTCCAGGCGATATCCGCACTTTAATGCCACCGTGCTGGCGGGCTCTTTACGCGAGCATCGCATCCGCTACGAACATTTCCCGGAGCTAGGTGGACGACGGAAGCCGCGGCCCGATTCGCTAAATACCGTTTGGCGAAACGATTCCTTCCGCGGCTATGCGGATCACATGGAAACACCGGAGTTCGCGGAGGGCATCGCGCGGCTGCTGGAACTCGCGTCGGCGACGGGTCCGGCGGCGATCATGTGTGCGGAGGCGGTCTGGTGGCGTTGCCATCGGGCGCTGGTATCCGATTACCTGAAGGTGCGCGGAGTCGAGGTCATTCACATCCTCAATGAACACAAGAATGAGCCGCATCCGTTTACCTCCGCCGCTCAGGTGCTCGAAGGGCGCCTGAGTTACGCCTGCCCGGCGTAGATTTACCTACGGCGGAAGAGGTGGGCTGCCGCGAAATCATTCTGTAAAGCGTATGACAGCAAACTCCCTCCGCACCGCTTCGACTCACCTCCCATGAGTGCCCAAACTGCGCCCGCCGCAGAGGCCTCCGCCGCTGACAGAGTGGCGGAAAACAACCGCGCCGGCCAGATGCGCGCGCTGGAGGCTCGCGCCTTTCGCGGCCCGAGCATCTACGCCTACCGGCGGGTAATCCGGATGACCCTCGACTTGGGGGAGCTGGAAGCTTACCCGACGAGCAAACTCGGGGACTTCACTGACCGGCTCATCGAGACGATCCCGACCCTCGATGAGCACACCTGCTCTTACGGCGTGCCGGGTGGATTCGTTCAGCGGCTGCGCGAAGGAACGTGGCTCGGCCACGTCTTGCGTTGCGGCTGGTCGAGTCGCTCCTGCCGGAAAATCTCCGGGGCACCGTTGTGAAACAGGACGAGAACCTCCGAGGCCGCCCGTCTGGTGAATCTTCCGGGCTGATCCGCGAAGGCGCTCTGCGTGCCGGACTGCCGGCGAGCAACATCACCGTGGTCCTTCCGGAACGGGAAGCGGTGGACGCCGCGTTGCGGCTGGCGCAGCCGCGCGATCTGGTGGTGATCTTTGCCGACCTGATCAACGACGTGTGGCAGCAGATCACTGCATTCAACGGCCACGCGTCCTCATCGCCGTCCATCCAGGGGGAGATGAATACCTGAAGATGGCCTGGGCAATTATCGTTCACGGCGGCGCGCATACGATCCCTGCGGAGAAGATCGAGCCGCACAACGTCGGCTGCACGCTGGCGGTGGAAGCGGGAGTGGCGCTGCTGGAGAAGGGCGCGTCTGCGCTTGAAGCGGTCGAAGCCGCGATTCGCGTCCTCGAGGATGATCCGGTTTTCAATGCCGGCTTCGGCTCGATGTTGAACTCGGAAGGTGACGTGGAGATGGACGCCGGGTTGATGGAAGGAGAGCATCTGCGCGCAGGCGCGGTCGCCTCGATCCGCGGCGTGCGCCATCCCATTTCCGTCGCGCGTCAGGTGATGGAGAAGACGGAACACGTTCTACTTAGCGCGGCGGGCGCGCACCACTTCGCCGAGCAGCAAGGAGCGGAACTCTGCGCTCCGCAGAGCATGGTGCACGAAGACCAACGCAGAAAGTGGGAGGCATCGAACAAAAAGCGCGGCTCCGACACCGTCGGCTGCGTTGCGCTCGATGCGCGCGGCACTTTCGCCGCAGGCACTTCTACCGGTGGCATCATGCATAAGATGCCGGGACGCATCGGCGACTCACCTCTCGTCGGGCTCGGTTTTTATGCGGACAACTCCGCCGGCGCGTGCTCGATGACGGGCGACGGCGAATCGATTATGCGCCTCGCGCTCGCGCATCGCATCGTGCAGTCGATGCAAAGTGGCGCGGACGCAGACCGCGCGGCAGAAGAAGCGCTCGCGGTGATGGCGCGCCGCGTCGGTGGCGAAGCCGGCTGCATTGTCATCGGTCGGCATGGCGAAATCGGGCAGGCGCACAACTCCGTTCACCTGGCGACGGCCTGGCGCACATCCGAAATGACTGCGGCGATCGCTTCCGTGAAGAAGCAACGCTGAGTCCTATGGCGCGAACGGACAGACACCGAATGGCGAAAGGCAAAACGGATGTCCGACGGGCCGGCCTCCGGTGTTGCAGCCTTCCGTCAGCAAAACGCGCCCGACGTTGATCGTTATCGGCGCGCGCGAGGACAAGATCGGCGATGCCTTGATTCTACGGGAAGGTGGCGCGGCATGTCGGCAGCGGAAAGCTGGTCGTGACCGACGTCGCATCCTCCGAGGCGGATGGTCTGTTCGAGGAATACGATCAAGTATTCCGGACGCTCGGCGTGAACCCAGGTGGAAAACCTCGAGGTCCGGAGCCGGAAAGACGCGAGCAACCCGAAAATCCTGAGTGTGCTTGATGATGCACCCGCGGCCGGCACTTCTGCGGGCGCATCGGTCGTCTGCGAGACGATGCTCACGGCCGGCACCGGCCGCACGTCTCCGCGCCTCGGCGAATCGATCCAGATGGCGCCGTGCCTCGGCGTTATCCGCAACATGATCATCGATCAGCATTTCGCTGAGTGCGGGCGGATGGGGCGGTTGCTGGCAGCCGTGGCGCAGAATCCGCGGACGCTCGGCTTGGGCATCGATGAGAACACCGCGGTGGTGATCGATTGCGGCGAGAGTTTCTATGTGGTCGGCACGGGAGCGGTCTACGCGGTGAAGACCGCTACATCAGCTACTCGAACGTAACCGATGCCAACCCGGAGAAAACCCTTGCGGTCTATGACTTGAAAGTTCACGTGCTGACGGAAGGTGATTCGTTCGACCTCGAGACTTGCCGACCCACAAGTTTCGGGGCGACCCAGCACATCCGCACACTCGAGGCAGCGGTCGCTAAAACGGCCTAGCCTCTCCCGACGGCCGGCGTCATGCTGAGCCGCGAAGACGGCGAAGGATCTCACGCACGTAGTGAGTGCTTCGCTCGTTCGGGAGTCGTCTTTCGAGCGAGAGGTCCTTCGGCGCGCTTCGCCAGCCTCGGGATGACTAACTCGAGCGCGTCGGGTTTACAGCGTAGCCGCAGCCTTCGAGCCGTCTGTGACGAGCTTGGCGGTCGGCGCGAAATTGTCCGTGAGGAACTTCCGGAACGTCGCCGGATCGCGTAAATGGAAGCATGCGCGGGATGGCTGATTGCCGACTTTGATCGAAACAAAATCCGCCGCGGCAGCCACAAAACTCGCGGCCTCGATCTCGAACATGCTTTCATCCGTCTGGTCGTCGCCGGCGCAGAGCATGAAGCCGGGGTGCTTCTCGCTCAGCAGGCGGCGCACGGCGATCCCTTTCGAGACTTGCTCGGCTGTCACTTCGACGATCTTGCGCCCGTGCCGGATCTTAACCGGTTCGTTCGCGAGCATGGTGCCGAGTTCATGCATCAGTTCGTTTGCCTTCCAGGTGCCAAACTCCGGGTCTGTCTTGCGATGGTGCCAGACGAGCGACGTCCGTTTTTCCTCCACTGAACTCCCCGGTGTCGACTGCTCGTAGAGACGCAACACGCCCCGGACCTCATCCTTCCAGCCGTACGAGACGTTCCGGTCCAGCTGCTCCCAATCGCGAGTGCCAACGCGGCGAACAGCAGCACCGTGTTCCGCGACGAGCCCGATATCGCGCTCACCGAACCATCCCTCCAGATCTTCCGCCGTGCGGCCGCTGATGATGGTGAGTTCGACGTTCTCGCGCTCCTGCAGCAAGTCGATCAGCGCCATCACTTCGGCGGTCGGCTTCGCGGCGCGCGCGTCCCGCTCGATCTCGCGCAACGTCCCATCGTAATCGAGGAACAGCGCGATGCGCTTGTGATGCAACAAAGCGTCGCGCAGCTGTTCGGCGGCGCGTTCCGCAGGTTCGAACAGCGCCATCGTGCCCGACGAGGTCGAGCCGAGCTGCCCGATGAACGTGCGCGCCCAGTGCTGTGCGTCGTATTTCATCACGCGATCACGCATCGGTTGGTTGCACGCGCGCTTCTCCTCGTCCGAAAGCGCGAGCGCCTCGACCAGAGTCTGTGCGACCGCGCGAGCGTCATACGGGTTCACGAGCATCGCGTTCGACAACTCCTCTGCCGCACCGGCGAATTCGCTTAGGATCAGCACGCCGTCATGTTCGCGCTGGCACGCGATGTATTCTTTCGCGACCAGGTTCATCCCATCGATGAGCGGCGTCACCATTCCCACATCGGCGGTCGCGTAGAGCGCACAAAGATCAGTGAAATCGACCGAGCCGTGGATGAATCGGATCGGGCTGCTGTTTAACGTCGCATACTGACCATTGATCCGGCCCACGCGGGCTTCCGTCTCCGCGCGAAGTTCCTGGTATTCCTCGACTTCCTCGCGCGACGGGACGCTGACGAAGATGAACTTGATCGCGTCCCGCTCCGAGGCATCAAGCTCCGAGAGGAATTCCTCAATCGCATCGAGCCGGTGCAGAATGCCTTTCGTGTAATCCATCCGCTCGACCGAAAGCACCACGCGCTTGCTCGCATTCGCGTGGAGGAATTCGTCCCGCCGCTGCGCGAATTCCGGGGTGTCGAGTGTCTCGTCGAACTTCCGCGAGTTGATGCCGATCGGGAACACGCCGAGCGCGCTGACGTGGCTCTCGTCGATGCGAATGCGGGTGATTTCGGATTCCAAGCCGAGCAGGCGCAGCACGCTGCTCCGGAAATGGCGCATGTAGCCGAAGGTATGAAACCCGATCAGATTGGCGCCGAGCATGCCGGCGACGAGTTCCCGGCGTTTGGGGTGGCAACGAAAAGTCTCAAAGGAGGGGAACGGCGTGTGCAGGAAAAAGCCGATCTTCAGCTCCGGCATGCGCTCGTGCAGCATCGCGGGCATCAGCATGAGCTGGTAATCATGCACCCAGACGAGATCGCCGGGATGCGCCATTTCCAGCACCTTGTCTGCAAAGCGCTGGTTAACAGTTTCGTAATGGTCCCACCACGCACTGTCGTAGTGCATGTAGTTCGGCATGTAATGCAGCAACGGCCAGACGCTGGAGTTCGAGAAGCCCTCATAATGGCCGGCCACCTCTTCTTCGCTCAGGAAAACGGGAATGCAGCCGTGCTCCTCCTCGAGGATGCCAGCCACCTCCTGCTGTCGCACCGCATCGGCGATCGCCGCGCCGGGCCATCCGATCCATTTCAAATCGTACTCATCCGGCGAAAGCCCCTCCAGGGCAGCGACGAGGCCGCCGGATGATTTGGTGATTTTCTCCGCCACGGTGACTGGGAGGCGATTCGAAATGTTGATGACAGTGGTCGGCATTCTGGGAGCGGCGGGTCAGTGGCGGTGGAGAGCGAGAGGGTTGTGCAACGTGAATTCGCGTTCAACGCGAACAATGCTCGTGAAAGTCTAGAAGCGCAGCTTCCTACCGTGGGTTTATCGACGATCTCGGCCGTTCCGCATTCTTCGCGCCTGTATCGATGTGAAAACCAGAAAGGCCGGTCATACCTGCGAATGGCAGCGTGCCGATGCGAATCCGCCCGAGCACTTCGCAACTTCGCGGATTTATTCCCCGAACATAAGTGGCTCGCGCGCGGCCATCTACAATCGGCTCTGCATCGCGTAACCGGCTCAAATGAGCCGCGGAGCTGTTTATCACCGGACGAGTCCAGCTGTGGCATGGTCGCTGCTATAGTAATTGTAGTCACTACAAGTACTACACGGAATATGAAAAAACCACTTCTCCTCCTGATCGCTCTTGTCGGTTTCTCTTCGGCTGCCACTTCCTTCGCTGATGCTCTGCTTCTCACCGTCAAAGCCACCCCTTACGATAACCAAATGTCACGGATCCGCCCCGTGCTCACCACCGCGGGTGCCGCGAATGATCGCACTTCCCTCGGCGTCGTGAACGAGTGGATGACGGACCTCCGGGAGATCCCTTACCAGTACCACCTCGTCTGGAAAACACCTTCCGAAGTCGAATCTCGCGAAGCTTCCGATTGCAAAGGCAAAGCGGTCGCCCTCTATCGCCGGATGAAAGCCAACGGCGCCAGCAATGTCCGCCTCGTGATCGGCAAACGCGCGCCGACCAGCCGGATGACCCATGCCTGGCTCGAATGGGAAACTAGCAACGGCAGCTACGTCCTCGATCCGACCTTCAACTACACCGCCACCCGCGCTGAGAAGGTCGGCAAACGCTCCTACGTCCCGCTCTATGCCTACGCCGGAGCCAAAAAATTCCGCGCGGCCAGCGCGCTCGTCGCTCAGAACTGATCCGGAGCGAGATCCACTCTGAAAGAAAGGCCGGCGATGAGCCGGCCTTTTTCGTTGGCGCATGCCTTCCGCAGCAGATGTGATTGCACCGTGCGCAGGCGCGGGTAATCCTGTCCGCTTGACCGCCTGGCTCCAAGCGATTCTCGCGCTCGTTGCGCTTTTGGCCGCGTCGTGCGCTACTCTCGAGCGCAGCAGAGAAAGCAAGCTCGTGGGCCAATGGCGCACCACGAATCCGCGGGCGACCGTCGACTACACCTTCGTCAAAGACGGCACGTTTAGCGGGCGCGTGACAGCGGACGGCGCGATCGTGGCGAACTTCACCGGCAAATGGTCCCTCACCGCTGATGAAATCCTCTACGAATACACCAGCGACACGGCCGGCAGCATTGCACCGGGCACACGCGACCGCGACAAACTACTGACGATCACCGCGGATCATTTCGTGATTGAGGCGCGCGACGGCAGCAGGAGGAGATACCTGCGCGTCGTTCGATGACCGCCACGAGTCCGTCCTCGGTGCGCGACGGGAACGTCACTGGGTGCTGCGGGCGTCACGAAGCAGCGCGTCGAGATCGGCCCTTCGGAACAATCGCCCATCAAGGACCACCGCCCGGATTCGTTGCGTATTGCTGATATCGCTTAACGGATTCTCGTCTAGCAGCACGAGATCGGCACGTTTACCTACTGCCACCGAGCCACTGCTGTCGCTCTGTCCGAGAAACTCGGCCGGCCAGATGGTAGCCGCGCGAAGCGCGTCGGCGGCACTCAGCCCCGCGTCCGCCAGCAGCTGCAGTTCTTCGTGCAGCGCGAAGCCAGGATAGACGAGTGGCATTGGCGCATCGGTGCCGGCAAGAATGCGCACCCCCGCCGCATGCAGCGTCATCACAATCCGGCGTGAGACCTCGAGACGTTGCGCCGCCAGCGCCTCGTCGTTCGCCGGCTGTTCTTTGCGAAACCGCTCCCATCGCGCCTGTTCATCCACGCGCAGATATGCCCAGCGCGCGTCATCCCAGAAATCTGTGCGGGGTCCGCGCGCCTCGAAGTGCGGAAGCACGAGTGTCGGCACTTGCACCTGCCCGCTCGTGGCCAGTGCCGTCGCGATTCGATCACAGATGAGCTGATCGAAACTTTCAAGCACCTCCCGCTCCTGACCCTCGCGCACTTTCACGGTCTCCGTGCGACCGCGCGCTTCCCGGCCGCGGACGAGTTGCTGTTCCATTGCCGAGCAGGCTTCATAGACCTGCGCAAGATGTTCATTGCTGCGCTGCCCCGCTCTCGCAGCATCGAGCAGAGTCACCGCGGCCGGGACGTGTCCGCACACCGGCATTTGCAGCGCGCGCGCCTCCTCCAGAATTGCGCCCCAATGCAGCTCGGTCACGCCCGAGAAGATCTTCACAAAATCCAAGCCCGCAGCGTGAGCTTCGCGCACCTGCCGTCGCGTGGATGCGACCGAATCGTCGGCAACCGACACGCCAGCCGCCAGCACGTGCGGAGCGATCAGATCGCCTCGCGCGACCCCCGCGCGCCAGCGCGTGAGCGACGGCATGTCTGCCGGCACAGATTGCATTTCACGGACTCCGGTTACCCCATTCGCCACGAAGAGCGGGAAAGCCCACTCGTTCGGCGCACGATGCGTGAAGTTGTTGAAGAGGTGAACATGCATGTCGACCAATCCAGGGATGAGATAACGCCCGCGGCCGTCGATCCGGACGGCGACGGGTGGGACGTCCACCGCCGTCGCTGCGGCGGTCGCAGCGATGCGGCCGTCCACAATCAACACCGTGCGCGCATCGAGAAGGGTGCCGCTCAGCACGTCTACGACGCTGACGCCTTCGATTGCGATGATCGGCCGTGCGCCGACCGCCGCCGCCGCCTCTTCTGACGAGGAGAGCCGCGGGACGAATGTCGAAACCAGAGTGACGGCCGCTGCCACCCCGGCAGTGGCGCGACTCAGTCGCCAGTTACATTGTGGAATGGACATGCCGCCGCCACCGCGTCGTGGTTAACCACGTCCGAAACACCGGGCTGGGGCCGCTCAGCGCATGTGCGAGCCTGTCTGGCGAGCACCTTGCGGGGTCCACGTCGCCTTCTTCGGCGTCGGAGTTGGAGTCCTGCCCAGCGCCTGAATGATCACCTTTCTTCTGCTCCGGCGGGGCGGACGACCCGTACCGTAGCTCTCGACTTCCTCGCCCGGGCGGCGCGCTACGGCAGCGCGTAAACCTCGACAAGCGCCACGCCGGTCGTGTCGTTCGCGCCACGCACCACCGCCGTGTACGGTCCCGGCGCGAGCGTACGGACGATTGCCGATTCCCGATCGTCGTTAGGCGGGATGCCGGTGGCCGTGACCTCCGGCTCCTGTGTGTCGCGCCAGTTGTTGTTGGTGGCGATGGGAGTGCCATTCCGGTCGAAGAGCTCGAGCGTCGGGTCTGCGAGTTTACCCGCGACCGGCAGAGACGGTCCAATCGCCCGCACGATAACTCGCGCCTCGTTAGCTCCACGCAGGATAAAGCCGCCGATCATCACGTTGTCACCGGTTTGAACGACACCGCGCGTCGAAATGTTCGCCGGCTTCGCGCTGCAACCCCCTGGATTAGGAGCATCAATCCGGAATGCACCGCCGGCCGGCACATCGAAGTAGGTGGCCCACAGCACCAGATCGACGCTTCCTTCATTGTTGGCGATGTGGACATGGCCTTGCCCGCGGTCGACGAAGGATTCACCAGTCGAGTAGGTGCGAACGCTGCAGGTCGGATCCTCGCTGTCGTAGAAGGACAT
>JACDCC010000267.1 GCA_013694595.1 Chthoniobacterales bacterium | reverse complement strand
CGCGGTCACGTTAGATTCACATCATCTGCGCGTCACTGACGAACGCGAGTTCGCGCTCGCCGGCACAAAGCGGAGCGGAAGAAGTGCACCGCGTTGGAATCGAACCAACAACCCGCTGATTAAGAGTCAGCTGCTCTGCCAATTGAGCTAGCGGTGCGTAGTCTTCTACCAGGTGAATGCTGTTGAACCTTATTTTCGTGCTGGCGAGGTTAGCAGCAAGATTTCTGGCGCTCCGGCTGCATCTGCCTGACGAAGGAGTCGCAAATTACGCATCTCCGTCTGGTGCACAACGCGGAAGTTGGACCTGCACGGTTCACCTCCAGCTGCGACGCCGCGTGATAACGAAGCTGACGAGCAACGCCACTCCGCTTGACGCGGTGGGGTGTGAGATGCACGCAGAGCGGGTGAAATCGCATTACCTGCGGCTGTTCCGCTGGCATGTGCTTCGCTACATTGCGCAGCATCGGTTGCTCGCGCTTCTGAATGTGCTGAGCGTCGCGCTCGGCGTCGCCGTCTACCTCGCGATTCAAATTGCGAACCACAGCGCGAACCGCGCATTTCGCGCCACGATCGATGTCGTCGCGGGAAAGGCCGAGCTGCAGGTGACAGCTCCCGCCGGTGGTTTGGCCGACGACGTTTTTCCCGCAGTCGCAAGACATCCTGGCATCACCGCCGCGACGCCGCTGGTGCGCGGGTTTGTAACGCTCCCGGATTTTCCCGGCGAATACCTGCAGGTGCTCGGCATCGATATTTTCACGAATGAGCCTTTCCGCACTTTCGAGCTCCGCGGTGGGACGGCGGGCGAGTTCGACGTGCAGACGTGGCTCGGCGATCCCCGCGCCATCGCGATCTCCAGCGAGTTCGCGCGTTTGCACAAGCTCGCGCCGGGCGCTTCGATCCGCGGGCAGGCGAACGGCGTCGAACACGTGCTGCGGGTGGCGTCCACGATGGAGCTGAGTGGCGGACCGGCCGCCGATTCGCGACTCGCGGCGATGGACATCGGCTGGGCGCAGGAGCTGTTCGACAGCCGGGGAAAGATCGGATCAATCCAGCTGCAACTCGCCGCGGGCGCGGAGCGCGAGGCTGTGATCACGTCGTTGCGTGGTGTGCTCCCGCGCGATGCGAATGTAACGTCGCCTGCGCAACGCGGGCAGCAGGTGGAGAACATGCTCGGCGGATTTCAGCTGAACCTCACCGCGATGAGCCTGGTCTCGCTGCTGGTGGGGATGTTCCTGATCTACAACACCGTCTCTGCATCCGTCGTGCGGCGGCGCAACGAGATCGGCATCCTCCGCTCGTTAGGCGTGACGCGGAATGAAGTGCGGGCGCTGTTTCTGGCGGAGGCGGTGGCGCTCGGTACATTGGGAGCGCTGGTGGGACTCGCCGGTGGCGTTCTGCTCGCGCAGGTGCTGGTCGGCACGGTCTCGCAGACGATTTCTTCGCTCTACGTCCTGCTGAACGTGAGGGAGGTCGCCCTCGCCCCCTGGATGTTCGCCTCGGCTGTTATGCTCGGGATCGTCTCCGTGGTGGTGGCCGCATGGCTGCCGGCGGCAGCGGCGGCGAAGATGGATCCGGTTCGCGCGCTCCACGGCAGCTCGACTATCGAACAATCGGCGCATCTCCCAAGTGGCTGGCTGTGGGGCGGGCTCGTGTTCATCGGGATTGCCGGGTTGCTCTCCTTTGCTGCCCTAACGACTGGCCCGCCGTGGCTCGGCTTTGGGGCTGCGTTTTTCGTGCTCGCAGGCTTTTCTCTGCTCGTGCCACACGTCACGGTCCGTGGCAGCAGGATCGCTGTCGCGATGCTGCGGCCGGCCGCGCGCCGGACGGGCGTCGGATTGGTGGAGGCGAGCCTCGCGGTCGCGAATGTGCCGCGCTCGCTGGTACGGAACTCTGTCACGATCGCGGCCTTGGCTGCGGCCGTCGCGATGACGATTGGGGTCAGCGTCATGGTGTTCTCGTTTCGTCGCACAGTGGAGTCATGGATCGACCAGACGCTCGTGGCGGACTTATTCATTGCGCCGGGTTCGAACGAGATGGTTGGGCCGGCGTCGTTTATGCCTCCGGAAGCGATCCAGTTTCTAGAGAATCATCCGAAGGTGGCGGTGGTCGATACCTATCGGGAGCTCGGCCTCTCGTTAGGCGAGAAGACGATCGCGGTGGCAGTGGTGCGTCTGAGCGAGCGGCGCCGATTCCCTTTCCTGCGCGGGGACAGCGACAGCATCATGCAGCGTTTTTACAACGAGGATGCGGTCGTCGTATCGGAGAGTTTCGCGCGGCGAAATCGCCTCGAAGATGGGGATCTGCTGGAGCTCGCCACGCCGGAAGGGCTCCGTTCGTTCCAGATCGCGGCGACCTTTTATGATTACACGCGTGACCAAGGAGTGGTGTTCATGAGCGAGAAGACGTTCCTGCGGTTTTGGAAAGATAACCGCGTGAACAGCCTCTCGGTCTATCTCCGCGACGGCGCCGCAGCCGAGGAAGTGAGCAATGCGTTTCGCACGGAGTTCAGCGCGACGCGCCAGTTCATGATCTTCTCGAATCGCGAGCTGCGGCAGCGTGTTTTCGAGATTTTCGATCAGACGTTCGCCGTCACCTACGTGCTGCGGACGATCGCGGTGATCGTCGCGGTGGCGGGAATCTGCCTCACGCTCACGACATTGATCACGGAACGCTCGCGGGAGCTCGGCGTGCTGCGGGCGATCGGCGCCAGCGCCGGGCAGCTGCGGAAGCTGCTGCTGTGGGAATCTGCGATGATCGGCTTGCTGGCCGCGGTGGTCGGCCTGGCGTCCGGTATTTGCCTGTCGTTTGTCCTGACGGGCGTGGTCAACCGCGCCTTCTTCGGCTGGACGATTCAACTGGCGTTTCCATGGGGTTCGCTGGCGTTAACGCCGCTCTGGATCGTTGCCGCGGCAGTGGCTGCGGGATTGTTGCCGGCGCGACGCGCCGGGCGGCTCGTCGTGGCAGAAGCTCTCAGAAGCGAATGAAGCGTCTCGTCTTTCTTTTAACGGTGACGGTTCTGCTGCGCGCGGCAGTCGGTGCCGAATGGAAGACTTCCGAGCCCGGCTGGCGTTATGAGTTTCCGCGTGACCACGCGATCCACCCGGATTTCAAAACCGAGTGGTGGTACTTCACGGGCAATCTCACCGGCTCACGCGGCGAGCGTTACGGCTACCAGCTGACGTTTTTCCGCCACGGAATCCGGCCGCGCTCGCAAGGCGATGCGGAGCTCTCGCGCTTCGTTTTGCGCGACCTGAAGTTCGCGCACTTCACGGTGACTGATGCTGCGGGCGAGCGGTTCCACTTCCAGCAAAATACAAGCCGCGGCGCGTTCGGCGAGGCGGGCTTCAATGAAGGTGAGCGGCTCGCGTGGATCGACGATTGGACGCTGCAGCTTACATCCGGCGGCGCGTTTCACCTCAAGGCTAGCTCAGAAGCGGCGGCAATTGATCTGCATCTCGTTTCGGCAAAGCCGCCGGTGATCCACGGCGAAAACGGCGTCAGCAAAAAGGCGGTGGGGGAGGGGCACGCGTCGCACTATTACTCGCTGACACGGCTCACGACGACGGGTGAAGTCCGCGTCGGCGACAAAGCGCTGCAGGTGCAAGGCGACAGTTGGTTTGATCATGAATGGGCGACCAACCAGCTGGCGGAAGGACAGATCGGCTGGGACTGGCTCTCGGTGCATTTTGATGATGGAGCTGAGCTGATGCTGTATCAGCTGCGGTTGAGCGATGGGAGGGCCGACCCGACTTCCAGCGGCACGTGGGTCGCGCCGGACGGCAGCAGTGTTCACCTGCCAAGCTCCGCGTTTCGCATGACGCCGACCGCGTTCTGGAAGAGCGACCGGACTCCCGCGCGTTACCCGATCGGCTGGGAGATCGAGGTGCCCGGGCGCGGGCTGCGATTTACCGTGCGTGCCGCGGTTGAGAAGCAGGAGCTAGCGTTGCTGCCGCTGGCGTACTGGGAAGGAGCGGTGGATGTCACCGGCAGCCGTGACGGCAAAGCAGTGGTTGGGCGCGGTTATCTGGAGCTAACCGGATACGCAGGTCCGCTGCGCGAACTGAGCCGGTGACAAAGTCCGGGCATTGCCCGGGACCGGAGATTCTACGCCTGCGTGTGGCGCGCGTAATCGACTTCGGCGCCCTTCGGCAGGAGACGCTTACGACCACGCTGACGGCGGCGCGCGAGACACGCGCGACCGGCTTTCGTGCTCATCCGGGCGCGGAAACCGTGCTGACGTTTGCGGGTGCGTTTCGAGGCCTGGTAAGTGCGTTTCATAAAACAGAGCCCCGCTAACCGGGGGTTGAAGAGCGGCTACATTAGGGACGCGCCCGTCTTTGTCAATCGGTGAGCGCACCCGCCGCGCCGCGCGCAGTCGACCTCGCGCGGCACGGGAATTTTCCGTTGCCGCCATTTCGCCTGACTAGCACGATGCGAGCGGACTTCCTGTATGCGACGCGCGCTTTTTATTTTCGCCATCACCTTTCTCCTGGTGCTGCTCGTTTACCGCCGTGCGCCCATGAATTTCTTCCGGGCGGAGAGCGGCTGGTATTTATCGAACTCCCACGCGGACGCCGAGACGCAGCGGAAGTTCAAAGCGGATTTCTTCTCGTGGAGCTATGCCGGCCATTATACGCCGTTTGCCTTCCTGGCGGAATTCGGCACCGCCAAGGC
>JACDCC010000183.1 GCA_013694595.1 Chthoniobacterales bacterium | reverse complement strand
CGGAGATCAGCGGCGGGGGCAGAAGAAGCTTCTGCAGGCTGGCTCTGGCTCCGATCTGCCCGGCGCGAGTCTTCGCTCGCGCGGGGCGAATGTCCATCGCCGGATCGCAGAAGGAGCGGACGCAAGGAAGCCGCCAGCGCACTGCTCTGCGGAAGGTCATTCCATTCCGGATGAAAGCGGCTGAAGAAGTGCCAGCGTTCGGCGCGCCCTTCGCCACCCCACGTCAGCAGCGGACTGCCGAAACCATCTGTCCAAATGGCTGCCCCCGCGTCACTGTGCGGCGGAGTCCGGCGAAACAGCGAAACAGCATCGTCGACGCCGTCCGCGTTGATCGTGGTCAGGACGGGAACGGCCGCAGCGCGAGTCTCCTCCGCATCGGAGAGAAGGATGGCGCCGCGGCTCGCTACGTCGCGCTCAACGTCGGCAGATGGCGGCTCGTCGTTCAGCCAGAAAATCCAATCAGCCACCGCGATATCACGGACGATTTTCATTTCAGTCGCTGAGGTTTGGCCGAGCGCGTGAACTGCGGCTTCGACATACCTCGCGTCTTCCGTGCGATCAGCGGCGGGAACGATGGCGACGCTCAGCGGCTTCATCCGCGCCACCGTCACCCACGGTGTCGGCGGGATCGCCGCGTCTGCATGGAGGAGACGCGCGGAGAAACCCGCCTCCGTGCCACCGGCGATTTCCAGCGACCATCGATCAGCGCGCGGAAGAGCGGCTTTGCCGACGCTGGCCGGCAGCACGGCCGCGACGTTCCGGCTCTGGACCGCGTCCCCCAGTGTGACAACAGCGCGCACCTGTCGGTGATCCGCTTCGTCTCCATGGAGAAGCTCAACAGAGTGGATCCACGCCCGCTCTTTCGACTCGTCCGAAACGGAGATCCATTCAACCTCGCAGTGCCGCATCGCCGGGCGCTCGCCACGCAAGGAGGCAAGCCGGTCAGCTGAAAACATGGCGAGCTTGGAACCAGCTGGGAGCTGCGCATCCGCTTCCCGCAGCAGCGACCACAGATCTGTGGTCGGTTGCGCCGGGCCCGTTCTATCCAGCGACGCAGGCGGGAAACCGGTCGTGAGCAGCCGCGGTTCAAAGCCAGCACGCGCCAGCTCATGCCACCGCCGGGATGCGGTCCCGTTGAGAACCAGCCCTGGTTCCAGGAGCGCCCAGCGTTGCGCAGTCGTGGGCGGATGGTTCATCCAAACCGGCTGAGCCACCAGCAGCACGAGCAGCGTTAACAACAGCAGACGTGCCGCCAGCAGCAGCCGCTCGCGCCAGCGGAGTTTCGTGAGGCGGCGAACGGCCGGACCGGTGAAGAAGCGGATCGTGCCGAGGCGGACGGTTTTGGCGGGCGGGCGCCAGAGATGAAGAAGCGCCGGCAGTGCCAGCGCGGCGAGGCCGAAGAGCGCCAGCGGCGAGAGAAGCTGCAACACGACCGGCGCCTCTCGCTAGCGCCTCATGCGGCGCAGCAGGTACGAACGCAAGGCGCGATCGAGCGGTTCGTCCGTCCTGAATTGCACGTAATCGAAACGTTTTCCTTCCCAGCCGTGGCGCCACTCACGCAGGGAGACGTCAAGGTTCTCCAACCACATCGCGCGCGCCGCCGAGGCGTCGGTTTCAAAAACGGCGCCCGTCTCCCATTCCTCGAAGCGGATGGGCCCGGCGAATGGAAATTCGACTTCGTCGCGCCCGAGAAGGTGGAAAAGCAAAAGCTCATGCTGCCGCATCCGCAAAGGCGCGAGCGCAGCGCGGATCTCGTCGCCATGTTCAAAGCCATCAGTGAGCACGATCGTCAGCTCGCGGGTCGTTCCGGCCGGCGGCGAGACTGACGCGGCGCGCGACATGACCGCAGCCGCGAGCTCGAGCGGGTTATCAGGCCAGCGGCCAGCCGGTCTCAAGTTTTCCAAGGCGTGAAGGATCCGCTCGAACGGTTGGCGGCGCTGTCCCGGCTGGACTGAGGTGACGGCGCCAGCAGCAACCGCGTGTAGACCAACCGGATCGCCTTGCGCCTGTGCCAGGTACGCGATTGCCGCCGCCAGCACGCGCGCCGCATCGAACTTTGTGATCCCTGCGCCCGGTCCAGAGCTGTCCGCCTGGAGCATCGATTCCGTCGCATCGAGGATGATCCGGACGGTGACAGCGGTTTGAATTTCGCTCTCGCGCAGATAGTAGCGATCGGAGCGCGCAAAGAGTTTCCAATCGATGTGCCGCGGTTCATCACCGGGCAGATACGCGCGGTACTGGCTGAACTCGCGCGACAATCCGGGCTGTCGGCTCGCCTGAATACCGGGCAGAATACCGGCGACGATCTGCATGGCCGCTAAGCGCAATCCGCGCGTCGCGGCAAGCACGCGCGGGTCGAGGACGCGTCCGGTTGCGGTCATCGCGGCAACGGGCTTTTCGGCTCTGGAACCAGACGGAACAGCTCCCGTGCCACATCGTCGGGCTGGATCCGTTCGGTCTCGGCCTCAAAGTTCAAGAGGATGCGATGACGCAAGACCGGGGCGGCCAACGCGCGCAAATCCTCGAGCGTGACCGCGAAGCGCCCCGCCAGCAGCGCACGTGCTTTCGCAGACAAGATGAGCGCCTGGCCGGCGCGCGGTCCCGCGCCCCAGCGGACCCACTTTTCGATGTAAGGAAGCGAACGGTCGCGCGTTGCCCTAACGAGTCGATTGACGTAACGGAGCAACTCTTCGCTGATCACCACTTCGCGGGCGAGCGCCTGCAGCTGACAAATTTCTTCGACGGTGAGAACCGGCTCGACTTCCTCGCCGCGCTTGCCCGTCGTGCTGACGAGCATCGACAGCTCGTCGGCTTCTTCCGGATAACCGATGTTCAGGTAGAGCAAAAAGCGATCGAGTTGCGCCTCCGGCAGCGGATAGGTGCCGGATTGCTCGATCGGGTTCTGCGTCGCGAGGACGAAAAACGGCCGCTCCAGAATGTGCGTCTTACCGCCATAGGTGACGGTCCCTTCCTGCATCGCTTCCAGTAACGCAGCCTGCGTCTTGGGCGGGGTGCGATTGATTTCATCGGCCAGGATAATCTGCCCGAAGATGGGCCCGGGATTGAACTGAAAGAAGCGTTTCCCAGTGACGTGGTCCTCTTCCAGCACCTCGGTGCCGATGATATCGGACGGCATTAGATCCGGCGTGAACTGGATGCGGTGAAACGTCAGATGTACCGCCTGGGCGAGCGTGCGAATCAGCAGCGTTTTGCCCAGGCCGGGCAACCCTTCGATCAGACAGTGGCCATTTGCCAGAAAGGCGGTCAGCAGCTCCTCGATCACCGTGCGCTGACCGATGACAACTTTGCCAATCTGCTGCCGGAGCAGCGGAAGTTTGGCGAGGAGGTGCTGAATCTCCTCTTCGGTTTGAACTGCGCCAGTGGCGGGAGATTCGCTCATTCGTCAGGCAGTCATCGCATACATGACGATGTTCACTCCGAACTTTGTGTTGTCCTCCGCGAGGAAACGTTTGTT
This sequence comes from Chthoniobacterales bacterium, assembly GCA_013694595.1. Lineage (GTDB taxonomy): Bacteria > Verrucomicrobiota > Verrucomicrobiia > Chthoniobacterales > UBA10450 > JACCTI01. Next base: position 4,576 of record JACDCC010000183.1, on the reverse strand, counting down.
GCGGAAGTCATAGTCCCATTCGCAGCCGTAATCTTTGTTACTGTAGAGAACGCCGATGCGGCCTTCGATCTCGATCGCCTTGAGATAATCGTGCACGAGATCGTCGCCCCATCCGTTCAGCTCGAACGAAGTGGTGGGCGGTCCTTTTTCGAAAGGGAAGAACGCATCGTAAAGCGAGTGGTCGTTCGGAATCTTCCGCAGCGCGTCGGGGCCGAAGATCGTCTGCATCTCCGCTTCGAATGATTTCGCGAACAAGCCATCGATGTCGTGATTGCAGTCATCCACGAAGACGAAGCCGCCGCGCCGCACGTATGCCTCGAAATTCTCGCGTTCACGGTCGGTAAACTGCACGAGCTTGTGCCCGCTGAGATAGCAGAAGGCGGAGCCGAGAACCTCTTTGTTCGCCAGCGGCACGACGGCTTCGCGTTCCGCAACCGTGAGCGTCGTGTAAGCGACTAACGAGTCGATCAAGTTCGACGGCATCCGTTGGTCGACGACGTCCCAGTCGCCAGACTCGTACTGCAGCCGGGTGAAGACAAAGTCCGCCATGCACCAAGACTCGCTCTATTCCCACGGGTTTACGACCGGCACATCGCTCGGGAAATCAGCTGCGTTCCGTGTCGCGAGCGTGTGTCCGTGTGCGATCGCAGTCGCAGCAATGAGGCTGTCGAAGGAGCTGAGCAAACGCCCCTTCTGCTGATGCTTTGCGTAAAAGGCACCCCAAGTGCGGCACGCGTCCTCATCGAATGGGACAATCTTGCCGGCGAAACTGGCAGTCATGCTGTCGAACCAGGCTTCAAGGTGTGTGCGTTTCGCGCCGGCCGGCAGGAGGTAAATCCCTTTCAGGATCTCGGCGAGCGTGAGAGTCGAGATGTGGAGGACGGGATCATGTCGATCCAGCCATGCGACGACGCGTGCGTCCGGTTGCACACGCGTGCCTTCAGAGAGCACGTTCGCGTCGACCAGGTAGGTCACAGCTTCAGCTGGCGTGGCTTGTCGCTCAGCCGTTCTACCGCGAAGCCTGGTTCTGGACAATCACGCAGCACGTCCACAATCTTGCGCCGCGGCTGCAGGCGCGCATAACTTTCGGCCGAAAGCACGACCGCAATCGGCCGGCCATGCCGCGTGATCGTCTGCGCTCCATTCCGCTGCGCTCGATTGACGAGCTCACTCAGCCGGCTTTTCGCATCCTGCAGCTGCCACACTGTCTTCACGGCTTCACGGTAGCAGTGTGGAACTAGTCGGTCTAGTCAGATATAATCAAACCGCTTCCGACAGGCTCGAGAACGTGAAGTCCCGCACCACCATGGGCGGTATCATGTTGCCGTTCACGCGCGTCGGTTTGCCTAGCGCTTCGAGGTTGTTCAACATGATCACCGGGCTCTCGTTGAACCGGAAATTCTTCACCGCGTATTTTATCTCGCCGTTCTCGACGTAGAACGTGCCGTCACGCGTGAGGCCGGTGTAGAGCAGCGTCTGCGGATCGACCGGCCGGATGTACCAAAGCCGCGTCACGAGCACGCCGCGCTTCACCCCTTTGATCAGCTCTTCCAGGCTGGCGTTGCCGCCCTCCATCAGGATGCCTGAGTTGCCTTCGAACGCGGCGACGGAGCGATTGCCGGCGCCTCCGCCAAACCCGCCACCCACTGGCGGCGGCGCCTGGTCCTCATCGAGGCCTTTCTTCAGCGCCCAATAGCGCGAGTACGCGAGGTTCGCCACTGTTCCGCCCTTGATCCAATCCAGCGGGCGGCGCGGACGGCCATCGTCCGCCCAGCGGCTTCCCGGAGCGTCGGGATTCATCGGGTCGGAATAGATGTGCACGCGTTCGTCGAGGAGCTTTTCGCCGCGCCGCGTTTCGCCGCCCGGCTTGCTCATGAAGCTACGGCCTTCCTCCGCCTGCCGCGCATCGAGCGCGTTGATCATGTGGCTGATCAGGTCGACCGACGCAGCCGGCTCGAGAATCACCGTATACTTTCCGGGCTCGATCGCGCGCGTCTCGCGCGAACGCGCGGCCTTATCCGCGGCGACTCGGGAGATGCTGGCGGTATCGAGCTTCTTCGCGTCGTTGTAATCGCAGATGCCGTAGCCGGAGCCTTTGCCGTCAGGCGTGCGGACGGTGACTGAGAAGTCGATGCCGGAGGTGCGATGGTAGCCCTTTAACCCGCGGGAGTTCGCCACGGCGGTGAAGCCGGCGTCGTCCTGGAGAAAGCCCGCCGCCTCGAGCTTGCGATCCTTGCAAACCTTGATGCTGGCGGCGGCGTGGCGCGCGCGGGCGGCAGGATCGATCGCAGCCGTCGATTCGAAATAGGCGCTGGGGCTCAGGTACTCCTGCGAGCCGAGGAACTCTACATACTCGGGATTTTCCGGTGCGAGTTGCGCCATCTCTTCTGCGCGCCGGACGACTTTTTCGAGTGAAGCATCATCAAACTCGTTGAGCGTCGCCGTGCCGGTTTTCTTACCGAAGCTCGACTGCACCTCGAGGCTTGCGAGCTCTTTGCCGCCGCTGGTGGAGACCGCGTTGCGCGCGAAGCGAAGATTGCCGGATTTGCCCCCGGTTAAAGTCGCTTCGCATTCGTCGGCTTTCGAAAAACCGATGACTTTCGCCAGGATCGCCTGCGCTTCGGATTCGCTAAATTGAGCCATAGGATTAGTTCTTGTTAGGCGATCTTCCGGGCGGTGTTAATGACGTTGACCTTGTCGAAACGGGTCGTCGGCGAGCCATGGGAGACGGCGCTCACCTGTGACGGCTGCCCTTTGCCGTCGAAGAACGAACCGCCGAGCCGATAATCGCTTTCGTCGCAGATCGCGACGCACGAGTTCCAGAACTCCTGCGTGTTCGATTGATAGGCGACGTCGCGCAGCATGCCTTTGATCTCGCCCTTCTCGATCTCGTAAAACAGCTGACCGCCGAACTGGAAGTTGTAGCGCTGCTGGTCGATCGAGAACGACCCCGCGCCGACGATGAAAATCCCGCGTTCGACGTCCTTGATCATCTCATCGGGCGTCAGCCGCTCCTTGCCCGGCTGAAGGGAAACGTTCGGCATCCGTTGGAACTGCACGTTGCTCCAGTGATCGGCGTAAGAGCAGCCGTCGCTCTCCTTCTGATCCATGATGTGCGCTTGATCGCGCGTCTTCTGGTAGTCGACGAGAATCCCTTCGTTGATGATCGGCCACTGCTTCGTCGGCACGCCTTCGTCGTCGTAACCCACTGCGCCTAACGAGCCCGGCTCGATCTTGTCGGCAAGCACCGTTACCTTCGGGCTGCCGTACTTGAATTCCTTGCTCTTCGCTTTGTCGATCGTCGCGAACGAGGTGCCGGCGTAGTTTGCTTCATAACCTAGCACGCGATCGAGCTCCGTCGGATGACCGATCGATTCATGGATCGTGAGGTAGAGATGCGAAGGATCGAGCACGAGCGTGTACTGACCCGGCCCGACTGATTTCGCGGCGACCTTCTCCTTCACCTGCTTCGCCGCTGCGGTCGCGTCTTCGATCATGTCGTAGGAGTCGGTGTAACGCGTCACAACGCCCGGCCGCTTGCCGGTTTCCGCGCCGGACATGTACTCCCAGCCGCGACCGCATGGCGTGCCGAGCGACGCGCGCGTCTGGAACCGCCCGCCTTTTGGATCGATGCCGGTGACGTTGAACACCGGCCAGATGCGATGCACATCCTGATCGATGTAAGAGCCATCGCTGCTGGCGAAATACTTCTGCTCATTTACCTGAAACAGGCTGGAGTTAATGAAGTTCGCGCCGTTCTCCATCGCGGCCCGGTTCACCTCCATGAGCAGTGCGACCTTGTCGGCGACAGGCACCTCGAACGCGTTCTTCACGATCGGAGTCCGCCACGCCACTTCGCCGAGGCCTTTCTGTGGCGCGAGGATTACCGGCGCGTCCTGCAGCTTTGCATTCGCTTTCGCAATGGCGACCGCCTGCTCCGCGGCCTTCGCGATTCCCTCCGGTGTCACCTGATCGGTAGCGTAGAATCCCCACGCGCCATCCGCGATCACGCGCACGCCGGCGCCGTAGCTTTCACCGCTGACGATGTTCTCGACGCGGTCCTCACGGGTGAAGATCGACTGGTTCAGGTAACGCCCGATCCGCACGTCCACGTACTTCGCGCCTTTCTTCGTAGCCGCGTTCAGCGCCGCGTCGGCCAGCTTCTTTTTTTCCGAGGCCGGGATCGACGCGGGTTGCCCGAACACACCGCCGGAGCGCGCCCAGTTAGGGACCAAAAGAAATCCGGTGGTGAGACCGGTGTACTGCAGGAATTTGCGTCGATTCATAGGGGAGGATGGGAGCGGCGGAAGGTCGCATTTCCTGCGCGCCGGAGCCCTAGTCTAGCGACGGCTTTACGCGTCGGCAAAGCAATTGCGCCGCCGCTGCTTCGCGCGGACAATTTCGGCGTGAAAGATCGGATCGATGCATTCACGAAGCAGATTTGTGAAGTCATCGTCGGCAAAACCGAGACGGTGAAGCTCGCCGTCGCCTGCCTCCTGGCGCGCGGTCATTTGCTGATTGAAGATATTCCCGGCGTCGGCAAAACGACCCTCTCGCAGGCGCTCGCGCGGTCACT
>JACDCC010000224.1 GCA_013694595.1 Chthoniobacterales bacterium | reverse complement strand
TCTTTTATCTGTCGACGAACGCGCGCGGCTCGAACGTCACCGCTACCTACCGCGCCTATAAAAAGGGCGCGCTCTTCGCGAATCCGTGTTTCACGCAGATCCACCCGACGTGCATTCCCGTCAGCGGCCAGCATCAATCGAAGCTGACGCTGATGTCCGAGTCGCTCCGCAATGACGGCCGCGTCTGGGTTCCGAAGAAAGAAGGCGATAAGCGCCGCCCGTCCGACATTCCAGAAGAGGAGCGTGACTATTATCTCGAGCGCAAATATCCGAGCTACGGAAACCTCGCGCCGCGAGACATCTCCTCACGCAGCGCCAAGGAAGCGTGCGATGCCGGGCGCGGTGTGGGCGAAAGCGGTCGTGGAGTTTACCTCGATTTCGCAGACGCGATCGCGCGCCTCGGCGAGACGACCATCCGGGAGCGCTACGGAAATCTCTTCGACATTTACGACAAGATCACGGGCGAGAACGCCTACGAGCAGCCGATGCGCATCTATCCCGCCGTGCATTACACGATGGGCGGGCTCTGGGTTGATTACAATTTAATGAGCAACGTGCCGGGGCTGCACGTGATCGGCGAAGCGAATTTCTCGGATCACGGCGCGAATCGCCTCGGCGCCAGCGCCCTCATGCAAGGCCTCGCCGACGGCTACTTTGTGCTCCCGTACACGTTGCCGACTTATCTGGCGGGACAAATCGGCAAACGTCCGTCCAGCGATCATCCGGAATTCGCGAAGGCTGAGGCCGACGTTCGCGCTCGCATCAAGAAGATGATCGACGTGAACGGCACGCGGACGGTCGATTCGTTCCATCGTGAACTTGGCCTCCTCCTTTGGGACAAGTGCGGCATGGCCCGCAATGCCAGCGGCTTGCGCGAGGCACTCGCCCGAATTCCCACGCTGCGGGAAGAATTTTGGCAGAACGTTCGCATCCCGGGAACGGGCGACGAGTACAACCAGTCGCTCGAACGCGCGGGACGCGTCGCCGATTACCTCGAATTCGGTGAATTGATTTGCATCGATGCCCTGGAGCGGGACGAATCGTGCGGTGGCCATTTCCGCGAGGAACACCAGACGCCGGACGGCGAAGCTTTGCGGAATGACGAGAGTTTCGCGGCGGTCTTCGCGTGGGAGTTTCACGGGAACGGCGCAATCGAGCCACCGAAGCTGCATCGGGAGCCGCTGAATTTTGAGAGCGTGGAGCTGGCCCAGAGAAGCTACAAATGAACTTCAAACTCAGAGTCTGGCGCCAGCAAGCCGCCGATAGCGAAGGCACGCTCGTCGATTACAACGCGACCGATGTCTCGCCGAATACGTCGTTTCTCGAGATGCTCGATTCTCTGAATGAGAACCTCGTCGAGCGCGGCGAGGCGCCGATCGAATTCGAGTCGGATTGCCGTGAAGGGATCTGCGGCACCTGCTCGTTAACGATCAATGGTGAGGCGCATGGCCCGGATCATCCCGGCGCAGCCTGCCAGCTTTACATGCGGCGCTTTGCGGAGGGCGAGACCATCACGGTGGAGCCGTTTCGCGCGAGGCCATTCAAATTGATCCGCGATCTGGTGGTCGACCGCGGCGCCCTCGATCGGATTGTCCAAGCTGGCGGCTTCGTCTCGGCTCGCTCCGGCTCTGCGCCGGAGGCGAACTCCGTGCCGGTGCCGAAGCACAACGCAGATCTCGCGATGGAAGCGGCCGCGTGCATCGGCTGCGGCGCCTGTGCCGCTGCCTGCCCGAACGCCTCGGCGATGCTGTTCACGTCAGCGAAGGTCTCGCATCTCGCACTGTTGCCGCAGGGTGATCCGGAGCGAACGGATCGTGTGCTGAACATGGTGGCGCAAATGGATGCGGAGGGATTCGGTAACTGCTCGAACACTTACGAGTGCGAAGCAGTCTGCCCGGCGGAAATTAGCGCCAGCTTTATTGCCAAGCTGAATCGCGAATACGCGATGGCGACACTGCGGAAGAAAGTCGGGGAATAGAGTTCGGCGCGCGTAGACCGACGCGATACCCAGCGGCTACACCGTTTCGCACGCGTGCGTCCAGAGCTCCGCGTCCAGTTCGCTCCTGGCGCGCACCGCTAAGGACTCGGCAGCGCTGGCCTCGCGGAGAACAGCAAACAACGTCGAGCCGGAACCCGACATCATTGCTACGGCGACTTCGGGTTGGCTGAGCAGCCACATCTTCGCTGCCGCAAGAAAAACATGCTTCTCGAAGACCGGCCGCTCGAGGTCATTCACGAACGTGAAACCGGCAAACTCCTGCGCGGCGTAGACGACGTTCGGGAGCTCGCGCGAGTCTTTCCACCGCGAGTACGCCGACGGCGTCGGCACGCCGAACGCCGGTTTCAGAAGCAGGAGCGGCAGCCGCTGACTCAGCGGCACCGGAGCCACCAACTCCCCTCGCCCCCGGCAAATCGCAGCCGAACGAAACAAAAAAAACGGAACGTCGGAGCCAATCGCGCTGGCGAGCGCCGCCAGCCGCTCCAGCGGCAGATCCACCTCTAAAAGCTCGTTCATTCCCAGAAGAGCAGCCGCCGCATCGCTGCTGCCGCCGCCGAGACCGGCACCATGCGGAATCTCTTTCCCCAGTTCGATCCGCACCGCAGGATCGCGATTGGTCGCCGCGAAGAACAGACGCGCGGCACGAACAACAAGGTTGTCGTCAGCGGTGGGCAGCGATGGATCATCACACTCGAACTGAATACCCTCGCCGCTTTCCAGCCGCGTCATCGTGAGGCGATCCGCTAGTGAAATCGGCACCATCAGCGTCTCGATTTCATGGAAACCATCGGCGCGGCGCCCATGAATTCGGAACGAAAGATTGATCTTCGCAGGCGCACGGAGCTGCATAGAATCGAGTCTCTTCACCACAGCGGCGACAATACAGGATGAACTCGGAAGGCAGGCTGAAAAACGCGCGCGAGCAGCTGATCATCGCGCTGGATCTACCGCGTGCGGATGCGGCGATCGACCTTGCACGAATTCTGGCTGGCGACGTGTCATTCTTCAAAATCGGCCTGCAACTTTATACTGCGGCTGGGCCGGAGATCGTGCGCGCGATCGCCGCGACCGGAGCGAGGATCTTCCTCGACCTGAAGTTGCACGACATCCCGAACACGGTTGCGAAAGCCGTCACCGCCGCCGCGGAGTTGAAGGTTGCGATGCTCACGATTCATTTGAGCGGCGGAAGCCGGATGGTCGAAGCCGCTGTCGCCGCCGCCCCGCCAGAACTCCTGCTCCTCGGTGTGACGGTTCTTACCAGCTCCGATGAAGCGACGCTGCTCGAAACCGGAATCAACCGGCCTGTTGCCGAACAAGCGCTGCGGCTCGCGCAACTCGGCGCGCACGCAGGCATTCGCGGGCTCGTGGCGAGCCCGCACGAGGTTGTTGCTTTGCGCCAGGCGTTGCCAGCCGGGATGAGCATCGTCACGCCCGGCGTGCGGCCGAGCTGGGCGGCGGCGGACGATCAGAAGCGCTTCACCACGCCGCGCGAAGCCATTCAGAACGGCGCGGATTATCTGGTGATTGGTCGTCCGGTCACAGCACACGCGGATCCGCGTGAAGCAGTTCGCGTCATCGTCAGCGAGGTTGCCGGTTCGTAAGGTGCCGATGCACGTGATGGACGTGATCGACGAGCTGGAGGTTTTTGATGATGTGGAACCTCGCTCCGCTGCCATGAACATGGCGATCGACGAAGCGCTCTTGCAAACCGCGTCACGCCCAACATTGCGATTCTATCGCTGGGCACGTCCCGCTCTCTCCTTCGGTTATTTCGGCTCTTTCAGCGACGTTGCCGATGAAGAAAGCGACCGCGAGCTGGTGCGTCGCTGGACGGGCGGCGGGATCGTTCTGCACGGACAGGATGTCACCTACTCCGTCATCCTCCCTCACGCGGCGAGCTGTCCGGCGCCACCGCGCGTGATCTACTCACAAATCCACGGCGCAATTCGCGCCGCGCTCCCGCGCCACATGGATGCCGCGCTGGCAACGCATGCTGCACCGAAAATATCGGAAGCCTGCTTCGGTAACGCCGTTGAAGCCGATGTCCTCGTCGATGGGCGGAAGATCGCTGGCGCGGCGCAACGACGAACACGCGCCGGTTTGCTGCATCAGGGCAGCATCCAACATGCTCTGCCGCCGGACTTCCGAGACACTTTCGCCGCAGCGCTTTGCGCGTCGCTCCGGCATGCATCGTTCCACGACGAGCTGTTGCAGAAGGCGCAGGGAATCGCGGAGCGGAAATATGCGACCGCGGAGTGGTTGCGACGGCGCTAACGAGTTGATTGCGGAGCCCGCTTTGCCGATGTATCTGGCCGCCGCGTTATGAACATCCTGACCGACGAACAGGCTGCCGAACGTCGCCTCGCCTGGCCGTCCGGAGGGCTGCTCACCGGACTCTCTCAGGACTTCGTCGATGACCTTCAGCTCGCCGGGGCCTTCGTCGAGTACAACCAGCAGATCATCGTCGCCGCCGGGGCGCCCATCGAATACGTCTCCTGCATCATCGCGGGGCAGGTGAAGATTTCGCGCATGGACAGCAACTACGCGAAAGCGCAGGTAGGTACGCTGAGCAAGGGGGAATGGTTCGGCGCGACGAGCCTTTTCGTCCGGAATCCGACCGTTGAGGAGATCTTCGCGGAGGGCGAAGTGATCGTTTGGACGATGCCACCCGACACTCTTCGCAGGATGTTATTTGAGGAAAGGGGAGCGGTTCAGCTTCTCTACAACATTGGCGCGTTGCTGGCGCAGAAATTGACCTCACCATCTCAGGCTCCGGTGGCAGCCGCAGCACAGGCCCCGCGGTAAATCAGCGATTTTCCACCCGCGACGCAGCATCGCGATTGGCGGCAGTTCTCTTGACCTTGCAGGCCCTGCTTCTATCCTGCGCTTGTGGAAGTTTTCACACGCTCACCTGCGGCTGAAAAACCATCGATGGGGCCGCTTGCGCAGGTCGCTGACACCGTGCAAGTGCACCTCGACGCGGTAGAATCGCGCATCACACAGCAGGCCGCCGCGTTCGATCCTGCGATCGAAGGTTATGTGGCGTACGCGCTCGGCGGAAAAGGCAAGCGCCTCCGCCCATTGGTGGCGATTCTGAGCGGCGGCGCCACGGGACCGATCACGTCGGCTCACATCGATCTCGCGGTGATTCTAGAATTGATCCACGTCGCAACACTGGTCCACGACGACATTATGGATGAGGCCGAGCGCCGGCGGGGACAAACGACGGTGAATGCGCGCTGGGGTAATACGCTCAGCGTGCTGGTGGGCGACTGCCTCTTCGCGCAGGCGCTGAATCTCTCGACGAATTTCAACAAGGCGGAGATCAGCCGCGCAATTGCGCAAGCGGCGCGTGACGTCTGCTCCGGGGAAATCATCCAGACGCAACGCCGTTTCGATCTGCACCTCGGGATCGACGATTACCAGCAAATCGTTGAGATGAAAACCGGCTCGCTCTTTGCGGTCGCTGCGGAGCTCGGCGCAGTCATCAACGAAGCGGACACTGCGACCGTTCGGTCATTAAAGAACTACGGCTTGAAGGTCGGCACCGCCTATCAAATTTACGACGACTGCCTCGACATCGCCGGCAACGAATCAGTCATCGGAAAGACGCTGGGGACAGACCTGCGAAAAGGGAAGCTAACGCTGCCGGTGCTCATGCTCCTGCGGGCCGCGCCCGCCGCCGAACGGGAACGCTACTGCCAGCTGATCGTCGGTGGCAAAGCTGAGGAGATGACGGACCTCCTGCGCACCGATGCTGCTGGAGCTCCTCTCAGCGCAGCGGTGGAGGCAGGTCAGAACCTGATCGAAGAGGCGCAGGGCGAGCTGGCTGCACTCTCCGCCAGCGGTTACAGCGAATCTTTGCATCAGCTTGGCGACGGTCTGCGCGAACTGCTCGACCAGTTGCGCTAGTCACCCGTGCTGCCAGAGCGGCTTGCCTGCGAATCGATCAATGTCGCAGCTAAAAATCCGGGAGATGCCGCAGGACGATCGTCCGCGGGAGAAACTGATCGCGCGCGGGGCGAGCGCGCTAACGGATTCCGAATTGATCGGCATCCTGCTCCGGACGGGGCTGCCGGGCGCGAACGCGGTGCAGGTGGGTGCAAAGTTGCTGGAGCGGTACAAATCGCTCAACGGGCTGAGCCGCTGCACCGTAGATGAAATCAAAGACATCCCTGGAATCGGACCGGCAAAAGCGGTTCAGCTAGTTGCTGCCTTCGGCCTCGGGCAGCGGCTCGCGCAAGAGACGCTGGCGCGCGAGAAGATTGATTCGCCCGAGCTCGTTTACGAGTTGCTAGCGCCCGAGATGCGCAGCCTGCACAAAGAATCGCTGCGCGTCATCCTGCTCGACACCCGCTATCATCTCCTCCGCATTCAGGAAGTATCGCTTGGCAGTGTGAACGAGAGCATCGCGCACCCACGCGACGTCTTCCGGCCCGCAGTGATCTCCTCCGCCTACGCTGTCATTGTAGTGCACAATCACCCGTCGGGCGATCCTTCGCCGAGCCAGTCGGACCATAGTCTAACGAGGCGTCTCGCCGAAGCGGCTGAACTGTTGCAGATCAAGCTGCTCGATCATATCATCATTGGTGCGCCGGCTGAGGGAAGGGCGGCTTATTTCAGCTTCAAGGAAGCGGGTGTGCTGTGAAGGTGCACGCGACTGCTCTCGTTGATTCAGGCGCGCAGCTCGGCAACGACGTTGAGGTCGGACCCTACAGCGTGATCGGCTCCGCCGTGGCGATCGGGAGCGGAACGGTAATCCAGTCTCACGTCATCCTCGAAGGATCGGTGCACATCGGGGAGCGTAACGTGATCGGCCACGGCTCGGTTATCGGCGGACCGCCGCAGGATCTCGGCTTCAAGCCGGAGACGCAAAGCACGGTGATCGTCGGAAATGATAACGTCATTCGCGAGCACTGCACAATCCACCGCGGCACGGCCGAGGGCACTTCGACGCAGCTCGGCGATCGTAATTTTTTAATGGCCGGCGTCCATCTCGGCCACAACTGCCGGATCGGCAACGGCGTGATCATCGCGAACAATTGCCTGCTCGCCGGTTATGTGGAGATCGATGACAACGCGTTCATCGGCGGCGGCACGACCTTCCACCAGTTCATGCACGTCGGCCGGTTAGTGATGGCGCAGGGCAGCTCCGCGTTTGGCAAAGACATCCCTCCTTTCCTGCTCGCTGCCGAGCGTAACTTTGTCTTCGGCGTGAACGTGGTGGGGCTCCGGCGCGCCGGCTTCACTGGTGCGCAGCGGGATGAGATCAAGCGCGCGTTCAAGCTGCTTTACAAGAGCGGGCTCAATCTGCGCCAGGCGCTCGAACAAGCGGCGGCGACCGAGTTCGGGCCGCTCGGACGCGAGTTTTTCGAATTCGTGGCGAGCGCGCAGAAGCGCGGGATTTTACCTTATCGGCACGCGGGAGAGCGCGACGAGTAACGCTGCTGTGGCTCGGTGAGAGCTGTTTGGTAGAGGAGCTGCTCCCTGCGCGGCGCCTCGGAAGTCATCGCCAGGAGCGCGAGCATTCGGCCGGTGCGGCCTTTTTCTGCGCGGTAGGAATAGTAGCGGGCCGGCTCGCATGCAGTGCATGTGCCGGCATCGTGAACCTCCTTGACGCCCAGCGCACGGCATTGGCGGAGGATCTGAGCGGCGAAGTCGATCTCGTAGTGCGGCGGACGAATGCACGGACCGAGTTGAACCACGAGATCGCTGGCAACGGAACCGAACCGCTCACGCATTAGCTCGATGGCCTGGCCGGCGACCCCCTGCTCCGTGCCTTTTTTCCCAGAATGCACCAGCCCGATGGCCCGTCGCACGGGATCAACGATGTAAACCGCGCCGCAGTCAGCAACGTAGATTCCGAGCGTCACGTTCGACTGGTTCGTGATCAACCCGTCGCAGCCTGGAAAGCGGTGATCCGTTTCCACCGGACGATCAACCACCGCGATCTCATGTCCATGAACCTGTTCTGCAGTGATCGACGGCAAACCGGCGAGGCCAAGATGAGCACACGCGTCGCGATGAACATGGTCCAGCCGCCGCAGCGCCTCCGCCTTGTCATGTGTGACTTCAATTCCGGGCGCTCGGCCAATGAACGCGTGCTGGAATCCGCTCAGCGCCGCCAGGGCGCCAAACCGCTCGATAGGGACATCGGAATTCAAAGCACGTGCGTGCGCCGGATGATCCACCGCGCCAACGCTTACTTCGAGAACCCGCTCGGGCGCGTTGTCCTCGTGGTCGCTCGCGTCGTCGTGGTTGTGGTCTTCGGCGGCCGCAGATCGTCGATCTTCGCACGGCGCGCTTCCTCTTTGGTCGTCATTTTCTCGGTCCGCGTCTCACGTCCTCGTAATGGGTCATCGAACACCACGTGATATTCGGTGTCCGAAGCAGTCACGCGATCGAACTCGGCTTGTGCTGAGGCGTAGGAAAAGAGCGCCTGGAGACGAACCGATTGCGCACGGGTGACTTCAACGCGCGAATTTAAAACCTCCAGCTGCGTTCCGGCGCCGGCACTCAGCCGCGCGCTGGCCAGGCGGAGCGCTTCGTCGGCCTGCCCGACGTTTTCAGTTTGGCTGCGGATGAGTTCGCTGCCTTGTTGCAGGTTCGAAAATGCCTGCTGCACTTCGAGTTCCACTTGCCGGACCGCGTCGTCGTAGTTGATCTCTGCGGTCGCGAGCGCGGCGCGCGCCTGCTTGACGCGGCCCGCCGTCTGGAAGCCGTCGAAGATCGGCCAGTTCCCTGTCGCCCCGACGGTGTAGCCGGAGGAAACGTCGCGGATGTTGTCGCTGAACGGGGAGCTCTGAAATTCGTAACCGCCGCTCGCGCGAACCGTCGGCAGGTAGCCTGCGAGCGCAATTCTGATCTGGTCGCGCTGGCTGAAAATGGCGGCGCGTTGCTGCTTCAGGAATGCGCGTCGTTCCGTCGCGACCTCAATGGCCTGCGCGAGCGGCATCTGGCGAGGCGCGTAGGTGAGATCACCGACGATCTCGAGCGGCGGGCTTTCTCCGCGGCGTGGATCGAAAGCGAGACCGAGCGTCTTGGCGAGCTGCAGCTGCGCGATGCGCAAATTGTTGCGCGCCGTGAACAGTTCCGGCCGCTGGTTGGAGAGCGCGACCTGCGCCTGAAGTACGTTAAACCGCGGCACCGTGCCCGCTTCGAAGCGGTTCTGTTGGTCCTGGAGCTGACTCTCGAGGAGGCGGATCGACTGCTCCTGCACGCCGATGAGCGCCCGGTTCAGCGCCACTTGGTAAAATTGCGTCCGGACCGTAGAGATTACCTGATCCACGATATTCCGTAACGCGAAGTAGCTGCTATCACGTGTGAACATCGCGGCGCTGATCTGCCCACGAACCGCCCCGCCGGCGAAGATCAGCTGGCTGACCTGAAACCGGAGGTTGTACGAGTTGTTCGTGGTCGTAGGTCCGGAAACAACACCGTCGCCACCGTCTGGCGTAGCTGTGGGGGTAGCGCTTGCGGTGGGTGTAGGGGTGGCGCCGGTCCCGTCGCCGTCGCCCGTGCTGAATCCGCCGAAGCCGCGGTTGCGCAGGTTCGGATCAGTCGCTTGAAAAACCGCCTGCGCCTCCACCTGCGGTAAAGCCTGGGCCCGCACTTCCACCACGAGGCCTTTGGTCCGTTCAATCTCCTGCCGCGCGCGCAAGATGTCCGGGTTCTGCTGCAGCGCCGTTTCGATCGCCTGACGCAGAGTGAACCGGCGCGAGCCGTAGTTGCTGCCGGGGAATTCGGGTCCGGCGATCAAAGTGCTGGCGACGAGAGCCGTCAGGAGCGGGATCCCGCAACCGGCGGCATAGCTGAAAAATTTACGCATGAAAGAAACTGGCAGTATTGAAGCGGCTCAACGTTAGCGGGTGAGATCGCGGAGTCCACAAGGTTTACGCTTCACATGCAGGCGCTATGCCGCTCGGAAAAGATAGTCACAACCGTAACAGCGCTAGATCGTTACAAATGACGCTTTGACGCGACGGAGGCACAGCGGTTCCCGCAGGTGGGACTGAGACGTTCCATTTTCGAGACGCCCAGCAGCGATCCGTCAGCGATGGCGAAAGCCGCAGATCACAGGTGTGCGGCACGCATCACTTCGACTGGCAGAAGCTGTAGATCTTTGTGTAGATCTGCAGCCACGCTTTCTGCTCCGCCGGAGTCAGGTGCGACATGAGTTTCATCACGTTGCCCACCATCTCCTCGCGGATGCGTTGCACGAGCGCGGAACCTTTTGGCGTGATGCACACCATCACTTTGCGCCGGTCCTCCCGCGCACTTGCGCGCATGACGAGGGCGAGATTTTCCAGTCGCGCGACGAGGCCACTCGCCGCCGCGGTGGTGTGCCCCATCTTCTGCGCGATCGCTGACATGGTGAGCACTTCGTTGTGATCGAGCGCGGCGAGGAGAAAGAATTGCGGAAATGAAACGTTCCCCGGCGCGAGTTCCTTGCATAGCCGCAACACGAAGCAGCGCTGCATCTCCATGATGATGTGAGACAGGCGCTCGGCGTCCGCGCGGCAGTCATCGATCTGCTGGGGCGCTCGTGCGCTGACTTCCGCCGTCTTCAACGCAGCAAAGCTAAAAGGCCGCGTCGGGGTGTCAAACCAGAGACGGAGTTCCGCTCTCACCCCCAGGTGAAAATGTTGACCTCTGCACCTTCAGCGAGGAGCTCAGCGGGGCCTACCTTCAAGATGGCATTCGAGCGGCTCAAGCCAAAGAGCGCATGAGATTCCTGCCGTCCGAACGGGGTAAAAATTCCGGCAGCGATGACGCCGCGGATGTAATGCACACGCTCGCTGTCGTTCTGAACATCAGCTCCGAGCCGCGCCGGTACGCTCGGCAAACTCAGCGCATCGTCGGGCGCTCCCATCAGCCTGAGGAGCGCCGGCCGCACAAACAGGAGGAACGTCACGAACGCGGAGACTGGATTGCCGGGCAACCCGAACATCGCGCACTGGCCGGCGCGGCCGAAGAGGAATGGCTTGCCCGGTTTCACCGCGACGCGCCACAGCTGAAGTTCCGCCCCGACCTGAGCGAGAGCTGCTTTCACGAGATCGCGCGCGCCGACGGAGACGCCGCCGCTGATGATCATCGCATCACAGGCGGCGCCGGCACGGAGCGCAGCTCGGATCGCGTCGGCGCGGTCTGGGCAGTGCGTGACGGAGACTACCTTCACTCCGCGTTTCTCCGACAGGGCACGCAAGAGCGAGGAGTTCGACTCATAGATTTGGCCGGGCTGCAGGACCGCGCCGGGCGCGGCAAGCTCATCGCCGGTGGAGATAATCGCCACCCGCACTTCCCCGCCGACAGTGACGTCGGCAATGCCTTGCGCGGCCAGCAACCCGATGGTCGCCGGGCGAACGCGTTCACCGGCAGACAAGATCTTCTGCCCTGCCACGACGTCCGCCCCGCGCCGCCGCACGAACTCCCCCTGCTCGACCGTCACGTTGATCACGATCTCCGACCCGGCGACCGTGGTATCCTCCTGCATCACGATCGCGTCAGCGCCTCGCGGCACCGGCGCACCAGTGAAGATGCGAATTGCCTCTCCCGGTGCGACGGACAGTCCGCGGTCGATCCCGGCGGGTTGCTCATCTATCACCGCCAGCCGAGTACCCGCGACGCAGGAATTCGCGACCACTGCGTACCCATCCATCGCGGAGTTATCGAAGAGCGGCAGCGAAACCGGAGCGAAGATGTCGCTTGCCGCGAAACAATCGACCGCGTCTGCGAGGGCAATGGACCGCGCCGGCAGCGGCTGAACCTCCTGCAGAATCCTCGCGAGCGCCTCTTCCTGCTGCATCACGAACGGAGCCTACACCGGAGCGCGGCCGCGCGGCGAGGGCGTCAATTCGGATCGCACCGGAGGGGGTGCGACGATCGTGCTGCTCCACTGCGGGTTGTTGACGATCAACCTCGCGACCCCATATTCTCCGTTCCCGTTGGTGAGGTGGCTGAGTGGTCGAAAGCAGCGCTTTGCTAAAGCGCCGTACTCCAAAAGGGTACCGAGGGTTCGAATCCCTCCCTCACCGTTCCATCGTAAAAGGCGAAGTTTTGGCCAAATGCATAACGCATTTGCATAACATATCCGGGTAAATTCGGCTACGTTTGCCCGTGTCTGCAAGCGTCGCGAACATGGCGCGACCGTTTCAAAGCGCGCGTTATCGTGGAGCAGAGCGCGAAAGAATTTTGAAGAAAATGCGCGGCAGCATTTGACACTAATTCCGCTCGAAAACCTGCCATTCGCTCGCCGCGACCTGTCATCCGTCGCGTTCCACGGCGCAGGCAATCTCTCATTCGCTCGCTAACTGGTGTCATTCGCATGGCGCAGCCAGCGCCGAACCCGATCGGATGCTGCTGGCATCGTGCTTTCACAATGAAACACAACAGCCAGTTGGAGTGGGGCAGGATTCCTGATGCACGCAATCACTTCGGACTGTCGCGCAGCAAGGTTTACGAATTGATGCGACAGGGCCTCATCAAGAGCAGCGTGATCAAGGCAAAAGGGACGCGGAGCGGCATCCGCCTGATCAATCTGCAAAGCATCCGCGATTTGCTGGAGAAGAACGCACAATGACTGCGCCAAAAGCAAAACGCCCGGCCTGCCAGCCGGGCGCCGCAATCAACGGTTCTCTCGCAAACACCTTTGCAGATCGCGAACGCCCGGTCAACAACCTCGTCGCGCTCACGAACGCGAAGCGCAGCGGCAAGGGCTGGACTGCCAACTGTCCGGCGCACGATGATGAGCACCCAAGCCTCAGCATCAGCGAAGGCAGAGACGGTCGAGTGCTCCTCAGATGCCACGCCGGGTGCTCCAATGAGAACGTGCTCGCGAAGATCGGGCTCCTGCCTCGTGACCTGTTCCCCAACCGCACGAACGGCAGCGAGCGACATGCTACAACCGCACCTCTTCACTGGGCTCCGTGTGTCGCAACCATCACTGAACAGGACTTGGAATTTCTCGCCCACGAACGCGGATACTCGGATGCGTTCGTCATGTGGCTCCATGAGCAAGGGCTCATCGGGATGTTCGACGGCTGCGTTGCGTTCCCCGTTCATGATGATGCGGGTCGCGTTGTAGGTGCGCACTACCGCCGAGCGGATCGCACATGGCGTTACGTGCCCGTCGGAACGCGAACAACACCGCTGGTGATCGGCAACCCGAGCGCGGCGACCGTGATTCACATTTTCGAGTCGCAGTGGGACGCATTCGCTGCGTGCGACAAGCTTGACCTTCACAAAAAGACTGGCGTCGCGATCATCGCGACGCGCGGCGCAAGCAACGGTGCGTCTGTCGCGAGCCTAACCACGGACAGCGCGACGGTGTATGTCTGGCCGCAAAACGACCAGCCCGGCGCGAAGTGGGAAGGCGTCCTTGCCGCGAACTGCAATGGCATCGTAAAGCGTGTTGTCACTCCCGCGCAGTTCAAAGATGCGAACGAGTGGACGTGGAGCGGCGACGGCGGAGCAAGCGCGGAAGACCTCCGCACTGCGGTCGATAGCGCGGAAGTGCTGTGCCGATTGGAGACGATCACTGAAGCGTGTACGGCCGAATTACCCGCCGCACCTGCACCCTACACACCTCCACCGCTGGGCCTGCTTCCTCGGGTCCTAGAAGTGGTTTCAAAAGTCGCGAGAGAAAGAGGAGAATTTAATTTTGGGCATACCACATTTGGTGCTGGTACGATTGGTCACTTTGGTGTGGAAAGCTTGGGATGCACGACCAAACCCTGCTCAGCGACCAGCAATGGCAAACGATCCAAGCAATGTTACCACCTCGGGCAAATTTAGGGCGACCGCGCGCCGATGACCGATTGGTTTTGGAAGGCATCCTGTGGGTGCTGCGCAGCGGAGCGCGCTGGCGCGATCTGCCAGAGCGATACCCCAGTGCCAGCACCTGCTGGCGACGGCTGCGCGATTGGGAAGAGGAAGATATTTGGCTCAATATCTGGCGGCTGTTTCTCTCGGAGCTGGACGCCCAAGGGCGTCTCAACTGGGACGAGGTGTTCATGGACGGGAGCTTCGCTCCGGCCAAAAAAGGGGGCTCTGCGTGGGTAAAACCAAACGTGGCAAAGGTACAAAGTGGATGGTGGTGGCAGACGGCGCGGGTATTCCTCTGGGAGGTCGACTCTTTAGCGCCTCGCCCGCGGAAGTCCGCCTCGCGGAGGAAACCCTGAAAAATGTGCAAGTGCCCCGGGCCGGTCGCGGCCGCCCGCGCAATCGTCCCACCCGACTCATTTGCGACCGCGCTTACGATGCGCAGTGGTTCCGCGAGCGCCTCGCGGCGCGGGGCGTGGAACTGATCTGTCCGCATCGCCGCGGCCGCAAAGTCCAACTCCAGGATGGACGCCCCTTGCGCCGCTACCGCCGACGCTGGAAGATGGAACGCACCTTTGCCCATCTGGGCAACTTCCGTCGTCTTCTCATTCGCCACGAACGACGCCTCGACCTTTACCAGGGCTTCTTTCACTTAGCTTGTCTCATTCTTACCCTGAGGCACTTTTGAAACCACTTCTAGTAGAATACGTTTTAGCGGCTGCGGAGTCCCTCAAAGTTGATGTGTCTTACATATTCTTGCCGCTGCTCTGCGCGATTGCGAGCGCTATTGGAAATAGCCGGTCGATCCTGCTGAAGCGCGGGTTTATCCAGCCGCCGATAATCTGGTCGGCTTTCATTGGCCGCAGCGGGAGCCGGAAGTCGCCAGCCCTCACGGCTGCGTGTTTCGCGGTCCACGAGCACGAGAAGAATCTGGTGCGGGAGAACAAAGCTGCTGTCGAGCAGTACGCTGACCAACTCGCGACTTGGGAAGCCCTGCCCAAGAAGTCGCGGGGGGCGAAACCGCTAGCGCCTGCGATGCGGACTTCCTTAATGGACGACCTCACGCTGGCAGCGCTCGCCGAGGCTCTGGAGTCCAACCCGTCCGGCATCCTCGTTGCGAAGGACGAGTTGTCACATTGGTTCGCCGCGCTTGACCAGTACCACGACTCAAAAGGGTCCGATGTCTCCCGCTACCTGACGCTCCATACAGGCGTTTTCTTCGGCCTAGATAGCAAAACCGATCGGCGGCGATACAGGTTGTTCAACCCGAGGCTATGCATTACTGGCGGCATCCAACCGGCGGTGCTTGCGCGAGTGCTGACTCCGGATTTTTTTGAGCGGGGCCTCCCGGCTCGTTTTCTTCTCGCAGCACCCCCAACGTGCCCTGACGGGTGGAGCGAAAGGACGATTCCCGAGCGCTTGCGCGACGAGGTGCGCGAGCTATTCGCCAGATTGTACGCACTCGAGCCGTTCGTCGACGAATCCGGCGACCTGTTACCTGATCTATTGCACCTCAGCGCCGACGCAAAAGACGTATTTATCGCTCACTACGACCGGTGCGGTGCCGCTGCCTTCAATTCCGATGAAGGCGCCGCTGAAGCGAGTTGGAGCAAGCTGACCGGCTACGGCGCGCGTTTAGCTCTAATTGGCCAATGCGCGCGCGACCCTGATGCTCGCCTCGTTACCGGTGAAACAATGTCGGAAGCGTGCCAGCTGACGCGATGGTTCGGAGCTGAAGCGGAGCGCATCTACGCCACAATGAGCGAGACACCTGAGCAGGCAACCACACGGCGGCTCGTTGAGTACATCCAGCGCCGTGGCGGATCTGTGACAACGCGAGAAGTGATCACGAACTACGCGCCGCTGAAGAACCAAACGGAACGAACGGAAGCGACGTTGATCCAGCTTCAGAAGACTGGGTACGGCGAATGGGAGCCCGTGCCTACGACTCAGAAGGGAGGCAAGCCGACACGCCGTTTCCGGCTAAATGCCCGATCTGCATCTGCGTTACCCCCACGCCTACCGGGGAAGCCGGTAGGTTCCGCAGATGCAGACGTCCCTACGCTTCAGGATAACATCGTCGCGCCGGCAGAGCTGGAAGAGGTAATGTTTTGATGCATGCGATCTCGACCTTGTTGGCCGTAAGCAAACTGTCAGGACGACTGCAGCCCGCCGGCGAGTACGGGGAGCAGTTACGGGCAATGCTTCCTCGCAATTGTCCGACCGAAGTCACCGCAGCTATCAGAGAGCACAAGCCGGAACTGCTCGCGTTACTCGGGCGGGAGTTTGTCGCCCTTCGCTCCGACGCGTTGAACGAGACTGTCTTCTTCGCTGCTGACGATCAAGTCAGAGCTGAGTTACTGAGCGCGGGCGCTGACGAAAGCTGCATTTATACAAGAGACGAGCTGCGCGAGCTGGTGAAGCAGCATCGACGAGCGCCCCTAACCGTCGACGAGCTGCTGCGCCTTCACAGGGCAAAGCGTACTTTCAATGGGCGAATAGCGCACACGCCGATGAATGAAAACGAACCTAGCGAAACCCGACAAAAGAACGAAAACACATGATCGAACGAAATCCGTTCACGCGCGACGCCTTCAACCTAACCGAGCAGATGCGATTGTGGAAAGCCGACAGCAGCAAAGCTCAGAAACTCCGCGCCGCCGCTGCTAAGATCGACCGGCACACGGCACGGCCGACAGCCCCGACCGTGCAGGAGATCACACAGGCGCTGGTCGCTGAAGTGCGCCGCCTAGCCGCTTCCGGTGGTGCAAACGAGGGTGCGCTGCAATTGATCGCGCGCCGCATGCACGCAACGGATGAGCAGTTCGAAGCAGCGCTGCGCCATCTCACCACCGTTTCTGGTCGACGTGGCGATGGACGCTGGTGGCCGCACGCTCATGTTAGCTGCTGACTTTCACCGATGGCAACGCAGAAAGGACGCAAGCTGAAAATGAACATTGACCCACATCTAACGGACCGTGTCTGCGAGCTTCTGGAACAGGCGTGCTCCGTAATCACCGCCTGCCATGCGACAGGGCTAGGCGAGAGCACCTTTCACCGATGGGTGCAGTTAGGTGATCCCGATTCAGACTCACACGACCCCCGTTTCCGAGAGTTTAGAGAGCGGACTACGCGCGCGCGAGGATTGGCTAAAGCGCAGCTCGTCAGTATCGTCCTAAAACATGCAGCGGCGGATGGACGTATCGCGCTAGAACTCCTGTCGCGGCTCGCGCCCGACGAATACGGCCGTAGCCGACGCAGCGAAGGGTCACAGCCCACCTCAGTGACCGAGCGCGATCTTACGCCGGCAGAGCTGGAGTGGATGAGCCAATGCAACGCTCTCGGATGGCAGCATCCGTTACCGCCGCCGCCGTCCTTGATTTGCTGAGTATCGGCTGCGCCGAAACAGGAAGGCGGTTGCTCAAGAGTGCACCAAGAGTGGCAAAAACACCGTGCGGAATGCCCGAAGCACAAATTTTTGGTCAGCGGTTTTGAATTGCCTCGCTTAAAGCTCGGGAGGAGAGGGGGGTTTGATTCCTGTGTAATACGTCGCATTTCCAAAGCCGAGTCCTACAGTGGTAATGCGAGCTCGCTGCAATTCGGTGTAATGTTCCGCTATCCATCGCTTCACGGCAGGACCCGCAGGTCCAATGTCAAACGTGTACGGCGTGAACATCGAATGTTCTGCCATCAGCTGGGCCCACTCCATTCCGTAGGCGTTCGGGAAGACGCGTACTCCGATTTCATTGAAGCTCGGAAAAAGCTCCGTCAGCAGGGTTCGATATTCTTGCACGAGCTTGTCCCGCGTTTCTTGGATCTCGGGCGTCACTGGATGCGCACGCTGTAGGGCGGCGCGCTCGTCATCCCACCGTTGCGCAGCGCTTCGCTTAGGTGGTGACGCACATCCGGTGAAGACGAAGAAGAACGCTAGGAGTACGAAGTGTTTCATACCGGGTGTTTGCGATGGGAACTCTTTCGCCGCATTTCGTCAGATAACAATCTGGGGTGAACGGGTCGAGCGCGAAATCACTGCGCGTTCATCTTCGCGCCCTTCGGGGTCGGTCACTTCGCCGTCTCGGACCTGAGTCAACGTCTCATTGTTGGGTCGGTTCAAATTCGAACCTGCGTTTCCGCTCAAGACCGGCCGGAACGTCAAAGCCGAAGCGGTCCCATTAGAATGCGCAGTATTCACAAAAGAAATAGTGTGCATTTGCTCGGTCTCTTCCACATCATCCGTCGCCCAAGCCAATTATGAACAAAATACTCGCTGCCTTTCTCGCCCTTCTTCCTCTTGGCGCCGCCGCTCAATCGCCGGCTCTCTGGCAGGATGTAAAGGAAAATTCTATCACGGTCACGGGCGAACGGGCGATCGTTCCGGCCGCCTATCGCACCCTGCGGGTGAACAAAGAAGCACTCGGGCAGCTGCTTGCCGCAGCGCCGATGGAGTTTACCGCGGCCGCCAAAGAAAGATCGGTCGTTCTCCTGATCCCGATGCCGGATGGCAGCTTCGCGAGGTTCCGCATCCAGCAGTCGCCGATCTCACTGCCGGATCCTTCCGGTAAGCCTTCCACCTTTCTGAGCTTTAGCGGGCAGGGGATTGACGATCCGACCGCGACCTTGCGGGGCGACCTCAGCCCCGCGGGCTTCCATGCGCAGATTCTTTCCAGTGGCGAATCGGTTTACATAGACCCGTATGCCGTGAACGACACGACGAACTGTATCAGCTACTACCGGCGCGATGGGCGAAGACAAGGGGCCCGCGCGGAATGCCTTTCAGGTTCGCCCGAGTCTTTTCGTTTGCCGCAGTCTCTCGTGGCCAGACAGCGATCGCCTCAACCCAACGCCGCCAATGGATCGATGTTGCGCAGTGTTCGCTCTGCCTTCGCGGCTACTGCTGAATACACAGCTTTCTTTCGTCAAGCAGGCGATACCGATGACCAGGCGAAAGCCAGGGCCCTGAACGCGATCAAAGTGACGCTGAACCGCGTCAACGGGATTTGGGAAAAAGATGCGGCGATCCGCTACGTGCTGCTCGCCGACGCGACTGAGCTAACGATCATTTATACCAACCCCGCCACCGACCCCTACACGAACGACACCGCATCAGTGTTGAGCAACGAGAATCAGGCCAATCTCGATAACGTGATCGGGGACGCCAACTACGACATCGGACATGTCTTCTCCACTTCACCGGGCGGCGAGGGCACCGGCGGTGTTTGTGTAACCGGAAACAAAGCGAAGGGCGTGACGGGGTCCGCCATGCCCGTGGGCGATCCCTTCGACGTCGACTTCGTCGCGCATGAAATCATTCACCAATGGAACGGAAACCACACCTTCAACGCGAGTATGGGGGGCCAATGTACCGGCGGACCGATGGGGAATCGGAATGCGGATACGGCCTGGGAACCAGGTTCCGGCGCGTCCCTTGCCTCCTATGCCGGCATTTGTGACGCGTCGAATCTGCAAATGAACAGCGACGACTACTTTCACGGCGGCAGCATCCTGGAGATTCTTAATTGGCTGGCCAATACCGCGACTTGCGCCGCATCAACGGCGACTGGCAATACGCCGCCGACGGTGACGGTTCCGGCCAGCTTTACGATTCCGCGAAACACTCCCTTTGTCCTCACCGCCAACGGGAGCGACCCCAATGGCGATGCGCTGACTTACGGCTGGGAGGAATTCGATCTCGGCGCGGCCTCGCCGCCCGAGACCGACGATGGCACCCGGCCGATCTTGCGTCCCTACAGGCCGACCACAAGTCCTTCCCGGACTTTTCCTTCGCTCACGTATATCCTGAATAACGCCAACGTTCCGCCACCGACCTTTACGGGAACATCACCGACTGGTTCGGTTTGTGGGGCGGGCCAGACATGTGTGACCGGCGAAGTCCTGCCCAGCACTATGCGCACGATGAACTTTCGGGTGCAGGTGCGCGACAACCGGGCGGGCGGGGGCGGCATTAACGACGCCACCACACAGGTAATGGTCCGGGCGGACAGCGGACCTTTTGTCATCACCGCGCCCAACAGCCCAACGACCGTCCTGGGCGGCTCGCAGCTCACCGTCACCTGGGACGTTGCGAATACCAACGTAGCTCCCGTGAACGCTGCAAACGTGCAGATATCACTCTCGACCGATGGCGGGAATACTTTCCCGACCGTGCTTCTGACGGGCACAACCAACGATGGCTCGGAAGCGGTCACGGTGCCGAACGTCTCCGTCACCACGGCGCGCATCAAAGTGGAGGCCGTCGGCAACATCTTCTTCGATATTTCGGATACCGACTTCACCATTTCGGCGACAGCGGCCACGCCAACGCCTTCGCCCACTGCAACGGTGACGCCGACTGCGACCCCTTCGCCAACAGTCGAGCCGACCGTAACACCGAGCCCGACGGCCACTCCAAGCCCCACCGCAAGCCCGAGTCCCACAGTAACGCCTTCGCCAACCGCAACGCCAACTCCGGGTGAGACACCGACCGTGCTTGGCAATATCTCGACACGCGTCCGCGTTGGTATCGGCGATAACGTTCTGATCGGCGGCATCATCATCACCGGCAACGAACCGAAGAAAGTGATCGTGCGAGCCATCGGATCCTCCCTGCCGTTCGAGGGGCGGCTCGAGAATCCGACCTTGCAGCTGATCAACTCGCAACAGGAAGTCGTCGCTGAGAACGACAACTGGCAGGATGCGCCGAACCGGCAGGAAATCATCGACAGTACGGTGGCGCCGAGCGACGACCGCGAGTCAGCCATTCTCACCACGCTCACGCCGGGCAGCTATACCGCCGTGATGCGAGGAGTGGGCGAGACTGTCGGCATTGGCTTGGTGGAAGCGTATGACCTCAATCGCGCCGCGAATTCGAAGCTCGCGAATATTTCGACGCGAGGCCTGGTGCAGACCGATCCGAACGCGATGATCGGCGGCTTCATCGTTCTCGGTAGCGCGCCGCAGAAGGTGCTGATCCGAGGCCTTGGGCCATCGCTCCCGTTCGCAGGCAAGCTCGCGAACCCGACCCTTCAGCTTGTGGACCGGAACGGAAATCAGATCCTGGCAAATGACAACTGGAAGAGCGACCAGGAAGCTGAGATCCGGGCGACAACGATCCCACCGTCCGACGATCTGGAGTCCGCGATCGTGGTGACCCTGCAGCCAGCCGCCTATACCGCAATTCTCCGCGGCGCCGGCGAGACCACAGGTGCGGGGCTGGTGGAAATTTACGCGCTGCAGCAATAGA
>JACDCC010000215.1 GCA_013694595.1 Chthoniobacterales bacterium | reverse complement strand
CTCCGTCGCTCACGGACTTGGTAAGCGCGGTTGCGCCGCATGAATCGACCATCGGCTATGTGGTCGTCAGCGGCGGTCCAGCGGGTCGCAATGATCTCTCGCTGAAGAACGACTTCACCTTTGTCCTCTCGCGCCGGGATGCCGCGCCCGAAACCGCTCAGCCTGATTTCAAACAAATCGAACCCGACCTGCTGCCACAATGAATCCGCGTCGCTTTCTCAATTTCTTCCGCTCGCCGACCGGCGCGCTGACGCTCTTCCTCCTCGGCCTTGTGATCATTCTACTGCTGGTGAATAGCCGGCGGCCGTCACACGACCGCCTGTCGATCGTTCCGCAGAAGACCGGGACGGATGCCGGCGCGAACAAGCCGCAGCTACCGGAATCAGTACGGCGCGAGATCGTCCCCTTCAATCCGCGCACCGCAGACCAGAAAACCGAAGCTACGCCGCAGCCCGCGCCTCCAAAGCCGCAGGTGACACCGCCACCACTTCCAGTGCTCACTCTTGTCGCCGAAACACCCGCGACCGCCACGAGAGAAGGAAAAGTGTTCAGCGAAGACTTCGCGCCGTTCGGCCGGCTGATCCCCTGCCAGCTGGTTATCACTGTCGATTCGTCTTCGATTCAGACGCCAATCGTTGGGCTCGTGACAGAAGACATCTTTCACCACGGACAACTGATTATCCCCGCTGGGACAGAGGTCCACGGTTCAGCGCAAGTCGATCGTGCGCGCGAGCGCATCGCGAGCAAGGGACGGTGGACGCTTGTGTGGCAGAACGGCCAGGAACTCAATGTCACCGGCCTCGCGCTGGATCACGACCGCGATGCCGATACCGGAACTTGGGGAATCACAGATGGCAGCGCCGGATTGCGCGGTCGGCTGCTCAAGACTGACAACCTCGCCGAAGTAAAACTCTACATCGCCTCGTTACTCAGCGGAGCTGCCGAAGCGTTTACGGATAAGCAGATTTCCGCGTTCGGGTCGTTTGCGCTGCCGAGTCTTCAAAACGCGCCGCTCCAGGGCGCGCAAAGCGTTCTTGATCGTTATGCGCAGCAGATCCTGCAAGCGATCGAGCGCGATGGTTTCTACGTGCGCGTTCCGGCTGGGAAGCAGTTCTACCTCTACATCACGCAGACGGTCGATGAGCAGGACGCTAAGATTGGCGGCACGCTAACAGCGTCGCTCAAGGCCGATGAGCCGGCTTTGCCAACTCCCTCACCGGCGTCTCGGCGGCCGTTGCTTTCCTCGGTAACTCCGGACGCCGATTCGCCTGCTAGTGAATCCATCACTTCAACTCCTCAACCCACTCCGATCCCATGAAACAACTTCTGCTGCTTCCAATGCTGCTGCTCAGTGCGTGTGCGTCGCATCCACCGAAGAAGGTAATCGTCGCGCCCGCTACTCCGTTGGGACGGCCGGTAAGGTCGGACGGTTTGCGATTCGATGACCAACTGAGGGAATATCGCATCGGCCGATACGTTGACGCGCGTGATCCGCTCGTCATGCACGAGGGTCACCCGGTTTATCGAGTTGAAAGCAGTGCGCGCTGGGATCTCCGGCCCGGAAGCACTGTGCCGCGGTCGCCACGCGGCACCGTCACGACAACGAGCGTCTCCTCGAATGATGCTGTTGTTGCCGAAGTGAACAAACAGCGTGCCGCGACGCGCGCGTTTACGGAGCAAACTGCCGCGCTCAATCAGCGATTGACCGAACTCGGCGAAGCAGTCGGGCAGACGCAGGAGATCGCAAAGCAGAACCTCGCGTTGAAACGCGAGGTGGCTGCTCTGCGGGACAACCTGAACGCACTTGACGCGCAACTGCGCCAACGCAAGCCCGCGAGTTCCTCACCCGCGCCTTCACCGGACGACAAATGGTGACGACCCGTCCCGAGCACACCGAATTATGAAAACCACCGACAACCAACCAGTCATCGTCACCGTCGCACCGACCACGGTCTCGCGGTACTTGGAAGCCAGCGAGGAAGTCGAGCAGACGCTCGGCGCTTCACCTGGTCCCGAGTTCCTCATGAGCCTCGCGGTCGAGCACGAGGACGCCCTCGAGCTCGTTGATCTCTTCTGCGGCGAGATCATCCAAGCTCTCCGTCAAACCACCGCCGCTGCCCACTAATCATATGAGTCTCAAACGATCCGATAAAAATACGAACGGCAACGGCGCAGCATCCGCAGACCCGGCGGG
>JACDCC010000177.1 GCA_013694595.1 Chthoniobacterales bacterium | reverse complement strand
TGCCGACATCGAACCGCCAACGCGCCGCCGATTATCCGAAGCCCGGCATTCCGCCGGCACCAGTTCGCACGGGGAGCAGCAGCAAGGTGCGCTTCATGACCGACGCGAAAGAGAGAGACTTTTAAGCCACGATAAAATGTGGGGTTGAGGGAGGGCGGGTTCTCATGTGAGGCCCGCCCTCTTGTCTCCCCCTGCAGTGGCGGTCTGTGACCGCCGTCGGGCAGACGAAAACCTGAGAGACTCGGCGGTCTATGACCGCCAAGTCGGCGGTCATAGACCGCCGCTACAGCGGGTCCGCCTTCAGGTAAGCCTTCAGTCGCGCGCGCAGCTCCGTTCGCGCCCGGAACAGCAGACTTTTCACGGCCGGCACCGATTGATCGAGAACGTCTGCGATTTGGTCGTAGCTGAGCTCCTCGTAGCGCCGCAGGATCACCGCCATTCGCTGCGAGTCCGGCAACTGGCCGATGGCGCTCTCGATCGCGCCTTGAAGCTCCGCCTCGAGGAGCGATGCATCTGGCGTCTGAACATGCTCGTCTTTGAGCTGCATCTCCTCGCCGCCTTCCTCGCTCTGCAGCGGATTGAGCGCATGGCGTTTCCGTCGCCGCAGCTCGTTGAACACGAGGTTGCGCGTGATCTTTAGCAGCCAGGTCGTGAACTTCGCCCGGGGCTGGTATCGCTTCGCACTTTTCCAGACGCGCACGAAGACCTGCTGCGCGACGTCCTCGACATCCGAGTTATTCCCCAGCATTCGGGCCACGGTTCCCGCGACGAGAGCTTGATGTCGCTCGACGAGCTGCTCGAAGGCCACCATGTCGCCCGCGCTCACCAGTTGCATGAGGCGGACGTCCTCGCTATCGCCGTTCGTTTCGCCCGCGGGAAGTGGATCGTAGCGGGCCATCAACAATCAGACGAGTTCAGGGGAAGAGTATTGAATAAACCCGCACGTTTGACGTCGCGACGGCTCGTGAATGATACGGCTGCGGAGGTGCTTTTTGTTGCAGGCCAGAGGCAGTAAGTGCAATATTGTGGCTCGTTTTTCCGCAGTCCTCTTGATGAATCTTTCGCTCATTCCGACGCCGTTGCGGCACATCGCCGAGAAGGTGGAAGCCGGCGAACGCATCAGCGATGGCGACGCGCTGGCACTGTATCGTTCGGACGATTTGAACGCGCTCGGCATGATGGCGAGCACGGTTCGCGAGCGGAAAAATGGCAACTCCGCGACCTATATCCTGAACCGCTACGTCAACTACTCGAACGTCTGCATCCTCTCGTGCCAGTTCTGCGCGTTTGCGGCACGCAAGCGCGACCCGCACGCCTTTGAGCTCGCGAGCGACGAGATTGTCGCCGCCGTGCAGGATGCGCTCGCGCTCGGCATCACTGAAGTGCACATGGTCGGAGGCCTCCACCCGACTTTGAAGAAGGAGTGGTATGTCACTCTTCTGCAGCGGCTGCGGGCGCTCGACCCGGAGCTGATCATCAAGGCGTTCACCGCGATCGAGATCAAGCACCTGGCGCAGCGGATTTTTAAGCTGTCGATTCGCGACACGCTCGGCGTTCTGCGCGACGCGGGTCTGGGCGCGCTCACTGGCGGCGGCGCCGAAATTTTCGACCCGGCCGTGCGGGATGAACTTTGCCGCGGAAAGGAAAGCGCCGAGGAATGGCTCGATGTGCATCGCACCTGGCACGAGATGGGGGGCCGCAGCACGGCGACGATGCTCTATGGCCATGTCGAGACGCTCGAGCAGCGGGTGGACCATTTGCATCAGCTCCGGGAGTTGCAGGACGAAACCGGTGGGTTCACCGGGTTCGTGCCTTTCGCGTTTGAGCCGCAGACAGAAGTTTTGAAACACGTGCCGCGGGCATCGGCAGTCGAACAATTGCGGAACCTGGCGGTGAGCCGCATCTATCTGGATAACTTCGACCACCTCACGGCCTACTGGGTCTCGATGGGGCTGCCGCTCGCGCAGCTTTCACTCAGCTACGGGGTCGACGATCTTCATGGCACGATCATGGAAGAGAAAATCTTCCATATGGCAGGAGCGACGACCCCTCAGCAGCAGACCGTCGCCACGCTCGAGAACGTGATTCGCGAAGCGGGCCGGGAACCAGTGCAACGCGACAGTTACTACCGCCACCTTTCCCCGCGTCGGCCAGTGGAACAGGCTTCGCCCGCCAAAGCTGAGCTGGTCTGCGCGTGATTCGTCGCGGCGTTGAGTCGCTGCGCATCGGCTGCGTCAAGTATCTCAACGCTCAGCCGTTGATCCACGGTTGGCCGGGGGAAGTGGTCCTCGATCACCCGTCAGTGTTATGTCGGATGCTGGCGGCGGCAGAGCTCGATGTGGCGTTTGTCTCCAGCTTCGAGTTCCTGCGACATCGTGATTACGCAATCGTTGACGACGTGGCAGTAGCGGCCGACGGAGCGGTCTATAGTGTTTTTCTCGCGCACAACGGCGACATCGAAGAAGTGGAGGAGATCGCGCTGGATCCGGCTTCGCAGACGTCGGTGAATTTGCTGCGATGTCTCCTCGCGGAGCGCGGGATCAACGCCCGCTTCACGGCCGATGACGACGCGGCGACGGAGATTACGCGAACCTGCGCACGATTGATGATCGGCGATCAGGCGATCCGCTTTCGCCAGGGAAGCGGGTCAGCGCACAACTTCTGGGATTTGGCAGAGGAGTGGAAACGGCTTACCGCGCTGCCGTTCGTGTTCGCGCTCTGGCTGATCAGGCCAGAAGTAGAAAACGGCCGCGCGCTTGCCGAAGCGCTTCGGCAACGGCGAGACGAGAACGTCACTGATCTTGACGCGGTGATTGCCGAGTACCCCGAGCTTGATCGTGCATTTTGTGACTACTACTTGCGCGAGTGCGTGCGATTCTACTTCGGAGAAGCGGAGAAAGCCGGTCTGCTAAAGTTCCAGGAGCTATGCGAAAAACACGGGATCCTGCCGCCACACAGCAGAGCGCTGCGGCTGCTGTAGCCGCGCCAGGTGCCGCCGGCTGGCGGGCGACGCAGCTGCGGGTCGGCATCTCAGGCTGGACGTATGGCCCTGGCGTGGCGTGTTTTACCCGAAAGGCCTCGCGCCTCATCGTGAGTTGGAGTTCGCCAGCCGGCAGCACAACTCCATCGAGATCAACGGCTCGTTTTACTCGCTCCAGCGCCCGTCCAGCTACGAGCGCTGGTATGCGGACACTCCGGCTGGTTTCATCTTTAGCGTAAAGGGGCCGCGGTTCATCACGCACATGAAGAAGCTGCGGGAGGTCGAGACGCCGGTGGCCAATTTTTTCGGCTCAGGCGTGCTGGCGCTGCGGGAGAAGCTGAGGCCGATCCTCTGGCAGTTTCCGCCGAACTTCGGGTGGAACGAGGAGCGCTTCCGCGAATTTTTCGAGCTGCTCCCGCGCAATACCGAGGAGGCGGCGAACATCGCGAAGAATCACGACGCGAAGTTGAAGTTCGGCGCATTCACGGAAACGGACGAGCCGCGCCCGCTGCGTCACGCCGTCGAGATTCGGCACCCGACCTTTCTGGTGCCGGGATTCTTTCTTTGTCGCGCGAGTACAATATTGCTTTCGTTTTCGCGGATACGGCAGGGAAATGGCCTTACGCCGAGGACATCACTGCCGACTTCGTCTACTGCCGGTTGCACGGCGCAGAGCAGCTCTACGTGAGCGGATACACGGAGACGGCGCTCGATTGGTGGGCGGCGCGGATCGCGCACTGGCGACTGGGAAAACAGCCTGCTGACGCGCGCCTGATTGCGCCCCGGAAAGCAAAAGCCGGTAAGCGGGACGTCTACGGTTACTTCGACAACGATGCGAAGGTGCACGCGCCGTTCGACGCTAAACAACTCGCCCAGCGGTTGCGTCTGTGAACGCTGCGCTGCCCAACGGGCGGCGGGGTCGGCTTGTCACCGGCGGCTCACCCGATAAAATGTCCGGTGGAAAGACGCTGGATTATCGCGCAATTGCCGGAGCAGGAGGACGGCGCGATCCCCTGGCCGGAAATTTGCGGATTGCCCTGCATCGCGAGCTTCCTGAAACGGAAAGGTTTCACCTGCGCTGACGAGGTGAAGGAGTTCCTGCGGCCGCGCCTCCGCTCGTTAGGCGATCCGTTTCTGCTCCCAAACGTGTGTGTCGCTGTCCAACGCATCCTGCAGGCAATAGATCGACGTCAGCGGATCGTGCTGTTTGGTGATTACGATGTCGACGGCGTGACCTCACTCGCGCTGCTCGCCGAAATGCTGCGCGCGTATGGCGCTGCCCCCGAGTTATTCCTCCCGTTGAGAATGGAGGAAGGATACGGGCTGAGTCGGGACAGTGTTGAGCGCTGCTCGAGTCTTCATCGCCCGCAACTGCTCATCGCGGTGGATTGTGGGACGTCATCAGTCGCGGAAATCGCGGAGCTGAAGCAGCGCGGAACCGACGTCATCGTAATCGATCATCACGAGCCGAAGTCCGAGTTGCCCGAGTGCATCGCCGTGGTGAACCCGAAGATCTCGGACGGCTGCGTGTATCACTATCTTTGCAGCGTCGGAATCGTGTTCAAAGTCTGCCACGCGCTGCTGAAAACTCGACCGGTGGACGGTTTTGACCTGAAGGCGCAGCTCGATCTCGTCGCGCTTGGCACGATCGCCGATATCGTGCCGCTGCGAGGGGAGAACCGCACCCTGGCGCAGCATGGCATTCGGCAGATCGCGCGTTCTGACCGTCCCGGAGTGCGGAAGCTGATGGAAGTCGCGAGGGTGCGGCCGCCGATTTGTGCGGAAGACATCGGTTTCCGGCTCGGGCCGCGCCTGAACGCCGCCGGAAGGCTGGCGACGGCTGAAACAGCGCTGCGCTTGCTGCTGACGCGCGACGAAAGTGAAGCCGCTGATTTCGCAGCATTGCTGGACGTGCAGAATCGGGAGCGCCAGGCGGTGGAGAAGGAGATCTGCGCGGCGGCAGAAGAGCAGGTCGCCGAAAACTTCGATCCGGCACGCGATGCAGCGATCGTGGTCGGCGCACGCGAGTGGCATCCCGGTGTCTTAGGAATTGTGGCCTCGCGGCTGGCGCGGAAATATCATCGTCCTGCCATCGTGATCGGGTTCGATGAAGAGGGGATCGGGAAGGGCAGCGGACGCAGCATCGAAGGGCTTTCATTGGTGGCGGCGCTTCGCTGTTGCCACGATCGGCTGGAGAAATATGGCGGGCATGAAATGGCCGCCGGCCTAACAATTCGTGAGGAGAACTTCACCGGTTTCGCGGAGGAGTTCCGCCGGTGCGCAGGCGAGATCCTGAGCGCGGAAGCGCTCCAGGCGCGGCTGCATCTTGATCACGAGGTCGCATTCTCCGACCTGAACTCCGACCTGCTCGGTTGGCACGAAGCGCTGGAGCCGTTCGGAAACGGGAACGCGCAACCAACGTTCTTCGCGCGTCAGGTGGAGCCGACCGTCGCCCCTCGAGTGGTGAAGGAAAAACACCTCGTGTTACGGCTCCGTCAACGCAACCGGCACGCGCGGGCCATCTTCTTCGACGGGGCGCTCGTCACGCTGCCTGCACCGCCATGGGACATCGCTTTCCGGATTCAATCCGATGAATACCAGGGCGAAAAACGCCTTCAGATGCACGTGCAGGCAGTCCGTGCGTCATCAGGCGCCTCGTGATGCATCTGTCGCAGCCGCTCGAAGAATGTGATTGGGTGCCGCGCCCGCGCCTGACTGCGTTGCGGCGGCTTGGGATTGAGACGGTGGAGGATCTCGTCACGCATTTTCCGTGTCGGCATGAAGACCGCCGCGAATTCGCGGGATTTCCTCACGAGGAGAGTCACGTGCCGATCTGCATTTGCGGAGAGGTGGTAAAAACGTCGGTGCGGCGTTTCGGCGGCTGGAAGAAAATTTTCGAAGTCACCTTGCAAGAGGCGGACGCGAACGCGCTCAGCCAGCCGCTCGTGCTCCGCTGGTTCAATCTGCATTACGTGCAGAAGATGATCGCAACCGGGCAGCAGCTCGTCGTGTTCGGCAAACCGCGACTGCGCGGCCAACGGATCTGCATGGAGCACCCGGAGTTCGAGGTGATCGAGAGCGACGATGAACTATCGATTCACTTCCGCCGGATCACGCCAGTGTATCCGGCCACGGAGGGGCTCCCGCAACGCGTCTTCCGCGGGCTTGTGTTTCATGCGCTGCAGCATCTCGGCGAGGCAGAGGTGGAAACGCTGCTGCCGCAGAAGTTCGATCGCGGCGCACGACGGGCCGCGCTGCAGCAGATCCATTTTCCGGATAGCGAAGAGACGCTCGCTGCCGCGCGAGATCACCTGGTGTTCTCGGAGTTCTTCGGCCTGCAGATGACGATTGCGTCACGCCGCGCGGAATTGACGACACGGCCGGGGGAATCACACTGCGGAGCGGGCGAACTACTGGAATGTTTCCTTCGCGCCCTGCCGTTCGATTTAACGGACGCACAAACGCGCGTTCTGGACGAAGTCCGGCGCGATCTCGTCTCGCAGCAACCGATGAACCGCCTGCTGCAGGGCGATGTCGGTTCCGGAAAAACCGTCGTGGCGATCGGCGCGATGCTGCTCGCGGTGGAAGCGGGGTTCCAGGCGGCGCTGATGGCGCCGACGCAGATCCTCGCGGAGCAACATTATGCGGTGCTCTGCCGCTGGCTGGAACCGTTAGGCCTGCGGCTGGCGCTGCGGACGGGTTCGCGGAGTGAGGAGACGGGGGCGTTGCCGCTGTTTGAGGGTGTGGCGGGTACTCTGGGGAGCGCAGGCTGCCAGCCTGCTGTGTCCGGCAGCCTGCCGGACACTTCGCGTGGCGTGTCCGAGCCGCGCTATTCGCGCAGACGGCTACCCCACTTCGAGCGCCCCTGGGCCAAGTACATGATTACCTTCACGACTTCCGATCGCCGCGATCTTTCACCGGCAGCGCGTACCGTTGTGTTGCAATCAATCCTCCGGTGGAAAGATCAGCGCTATGAGCTGTTTGCGGCGTGTGTGATGCCCGACCACGTGCACCTGTTGATTGAGCCGATGATTGAGCGCGAAGACGACAGAGGGGAGCCCATGTTCTTCGGCCTTACCAAAATCCTGCATACGATCAAGTCGTGGACCGCCAACAAGATCAATGAAGCAGACCGAGCAAATGGAACTGCAGTTTGGGAGAAGGAGTGGTTCGACCGGATCATCCGCTCGGAAACGGATTTGCAGGAGAAGTTTCAATACATCACACGTAATCCGTGGGCTTCCGGTGTCGCCGCGCCGGACGCTGACTACCCCTGGGTTTGGTATCCACGGGCGAAGCGGGAGCGCGGTCGTGATGACCCCGCGCCGGGAAGTTCGCGGCAGGCTGCCGCGAACAGCAGGCTGGCAGCCTGCGCTCCCCAGATCATCATCGGGACGCATGCGCTGCTCTATGAGAACGTATCGTTTGAGAAGCTCGGACTCGTCGTGATCGACGAGCAGCACAAGTTCGGCGTGTCCCAGCGTGCGCGGCTCTCGGCGCGGGAGCCGACACCGGATGTGCTGGTGATGACCGCCACGCCGATTCCGCGGACGCTGACTATGACTGTCTATGGGGACCTCGATGTCTCTGTGATTGATGAGATGCCGTCGAACCGCGGCAGGATCGTCACCGCAGTGCGTGAAACCTCGAAACTCCCGGATGTGCTCGCGT
Organism: Chthoniobacterales bacterium; assembly: GCA_013694595.1. Classification (GTDB taxonomy): domain Bacteria; phylum Verrucomicrobiota; class Verrucomicrobiia; order Chthoniobacterales; family UBA10450; genus JACCTI01. Next base: position 161 of record JACDCC010000177.1, on the reverse strand, counting down.
TTTTGCGTGGCGAACTCGAGCAGGGCCGCCAGGCGTACGTGGTTTACCCGTTGATCGATGAAAGCGAGAAGCTCGACGTGAAGGCGGCCGCCGCGGAATACGAGCTATGGCAGGAACGGCTCCGACCGTTCCGATGCGAGTTGCTGCACGGTCGGATTCCC
>JACDCC010000204.1 GCA_013694595.1 Chthoniobacterales bacterium | reverse complement strand
CGCAGTGGCTACTCGCGTCGGGTGCGGCGGTGCTCTTCGGGATCGCAATCTCGATCAAGCTCATCCCGGTGCTGCTACTTCCGCTGTGCGTGTTTGCGCTCGGCCGGCGTTGCGTTGTGCTCGCAGTGAGTCTCGCGATTCCCGCGCTGCTCAGCTTGCTCTATGGCTACCCACGCGTTCCGATCTGGGACTCGTTAGGCAATTTCGCCTACGTGACCCGGCTGAATGATCTCTTTTGGTGGCTGGTCGAAGAGACGGTCTGGCCGAATCCGCTGCAGAAAAACTATCATTACAATCGTGTCGCCGCCGGAGCGGTCGTGCTGGTTTCGCTGCTATTCCTCCGGGATTGGAAGCGCGGGATGCTCTGGGTGCTCGGCACTGCGTTAATCCTGACGCCCGTCCTGCATCCGTGGTACTGCACCTGGATATTGCCGTTCGCGGCCTGGCGCCGTGTGCCGCCGTGGCATGTGCTGTCAGTGACGCTGTTTGCCTATTTCCTCTTCTGGAGCCCGCAGCTCTTCACGACCGCCTGGCGCGCCGAGCCCTGGTTGCGCGCGATGATCATCGCGCCGCCGCTCCTTGCGACGCTGCTCTTCGCAAGGCGGAACCGCCCTGCCACCGCGCCTTCCGCTCGTTAGGCAAGCTTCTCGAGGACATCCGAAAAGTCTTGCGGCAACGGCGCCTCGAATTCGCTCCACTCGCCGGTGCGAGGATGCGCGAAACCGAGCTTCCAGGCGTGCAGCATCTGGCGGGGGAAGCTCTTTGCGAGCTTCGCCGCGTAAAGCTTGTCGCCGATCACGGGGTGCCCGAGATGATGCAGGTGCACGCGGATCTGATGAGTGCGGCCGCTGTGCAACGCGCATTCGACCAGGCTCATCTCAGCACCGGAACGAACAACCTTGTATTCCGTCATCGCCGAGCGGCCCCGGCTGTTTTTGGCGACGCTCATGCGTTGTCGGTGGATCGGGTGCCGCGCGATCGGGGCATCGATCACGCCCGCCGCCTTGCGCAACCTGCCAGAGACCAGCGCGAGGTAGACCTTCTTCAGCGTCCGCGCCGCGAATTGCCTCGAGAGCTCACGATGTGCCGCGTCATTCTTCGCCACGACAAGGCAACCGCTCGTCTCTTTATCGAGTCGATGCACGATCCCCGGCCGCTCTTTGCCGCCAATCCCTGAGAGGGCATGGCAGTGGTGCAGGAGCGCATTCACGAGCGTGTGCTCCAGGTTGCCGGCGCCGGGATGAACCACCATGCCGGCGGGCTTGTCGATCACCAGAAGATCTTCATCCTCGAACAGGATCTGCAGCGGAATCTCTTCGGCGAGTGACTCGATTTTCTCGATCGGAGGCACCTGCAAGCGAATCACGTCGCCGGTTTTCACCAGTTCGCGCGGGCGTGGCTCCGCGTCGTTGAGTTGAACAAACCCGCCGAGGATCAACGCCTGCAGCCGTGACCGGGAGAAGTCGGCCAGCTCGAGCGCGAGGAACCGATCGAGACGGAGCCCCGCGCGTTCCCTGGTCACCTGCAACTCGATCACATCCACAATCCAGAGCAGCGGAACCACGCGTCTTTCGCCGCCGAGTCGCGGATGATAGAATGAAGCGAATGCCTGACGTGACGTCCGCTGCGGCAAGGCAGCCGTGCCCGAAGTGCAGCACTCCGGTTGACGTGAGCGAAGCGGAGCCGCTCGCCCGCGTGGCCTGTCCGCAGTGCGGCGAGAAGTTCCGGTCGGAACGGGCGTTCGACCACTTCACGCTCGTGGAGACGCTCGGCGTGGGCGGGATGGGTGCGGTTTACAAGGCGCGCGACACGCGGCTCGATCGCTTCGTTGCGCTGAAGCTGCTGCGGAAGGAACTGAGCACGAACCCGGCGGAAGCCGCGCGCCTGGAGCAGGAGGCACGCGTCACAGCGGCGGTGAATCACCCGCACGTCGTGCAGGTTTATTCCTCGGGCACGGCGCACGGACAGATCTACCTCGTGATGGAACTGGTGAACCACGGGAGCCTCGACGACCTGATGGCGCAGCAGGGCCGGGTGCCCGAGCGGCAGGTGCTCGAGGCTGGAATCCAGGTCGCGAGAGGTCTGCAGGCCGCGCACGAGAAAGGGCTTGTTCATCGCGATGTGAAACCTGCGAACATCCTGTTTGCGGACGCGCGCACGGCGAAGATCGGCGACTTCGGACTGGCCGTGGCAGCGGGGCAGCAAGACCGGGCGCCGAAGGAAATCTGGGGCACGCCGTATTATGTCGCTCCGGAGCGATTAAACAATGAGCCGGAGGATTTCCGCAGCGACATCTACAGCCTCGGCGCGACATTGTTCCACGCGCTCGCCGGGCGACCCCCGATGGAGGGCGAGACCACGTCGGCCGCCGAGTTGCGGCAGCTGAAGAGCCACCCGCCCGATCTCCGCCGGGTAGCGCCTGACGTCTCGCACGAGACGGCGCGGATCGTGAATCGCATGTTGGTGCCGAATCCTGCGCACCGCTTCGCGACCTACGGACACCTCGTCGATCAACTGACGCGCGCCTCTCGAGCGTTGCCGAGCGATGACGGGAAGAGCGCCGCGCTCGGGAAGCCGAAGCGTTGGATGATCGCGGCTGCCGCGCTAGGAGCGGCGGTCATTGCCGGTGGAGCGTTCTATTATCTGCGGGGGCCGAAGGCGACGGACCCCCCGACCGCAACAGCCACAGCGGCACCTGCAGCGACGCCGGATCCGGCGCTGGCGAAGCGATTCGAGGCTGCGCGGGCGCAATTGATCGACGGGAAATACGATCCTGCGGCAGCTGCCCTCGCGAAGCTGAGCACGGAGGCGAAAGGGCAGCAGCCGCTCTTGAATTGGGTGCGCCTGCATCGCGGACTCGCGGCCTTGTTGCAGGGGAAGACA
>JACDCC010000157.1 GCA_013694595.1 Chthoniobacterales bacterium | reverse complement strand
CGCCTTCACTTTCGGGCTCTCAATCCTGAGTACTCTGGTCTTCGGTCTCGTGCCGGCGCTGCAGGTCTCGCGACCGAATTTAAACCAGGCGCTGCAAGAGGGATCGAAGGGTTCTACAGGCGGCTGGCATGGGACGCGGTCGCGCTCCTTGCTTGTCGTCGCGCAGGTTTCGCTCTCGCTCGTTCTGCTGTCCGGAGCCGGCTTACTCATCCAGAGCTTCTTCAACCTGCGCGCGACAGATCCTGGATTCGACGCCGCGCGCCTTCTCGCGCTGCAGCAGGTTCTGCCTCGCGCGACTTACTCCGAACCGGAAGCGCAACGGCGTTTCTTCGAAACATTGCTACCAAAGCTGGCGGCGCTCCCCGGGGTGGAAAACGTGGCCGGGGCCTCTCCGCTGCCCTTCAGCGGCAGCGATCGTTATTCCTCCTTCCGGATTGCGAGCGAGCCGGAGCGCGGCCCCGGCACCCATCCCAGCGCGTCGCATTTGGTCGTGGTTCCCGGCTACTTCCGGACGATGAAAATCCCGCTGCGTGTCGGGCGCGATTTTGACCAGCGCGACAACGAGAACGCGACTGATGTTGTGGTCGTAAACGAAACATTCGTGCGTCGTTTCCTGCCGGAAAAGAACCCGATCGGCGAACGCATCTTGTTTGATGAGGAAGAAGGCGCCAAGCCGCTGGAAATAATCGGGGTAGTCGGCGACGCGAAACAATCGAATCTCGGCGCGGAAACCGAGCCGGAGTTCTATCAACCGTTCGCGCAGGCGCCCGGGAGCAGCGTGTGGCTGACCCTGCGCACGGCGACGGAGAATCTAAGTGGACTCCAGGCGGCCATTCGCCGGATCGTCCTCGAGCAGGATGCGGATCTGTTTGTGAAGAGCGTGCAGCCCATGGAATCTCTGCTCGGCAGAGGGCTCGCTCGACCGAAGTTTAACATGCTGCTGCTCGGCATCTTCGCGATCGTCGCGCTGGTGCTGGCCGCGATCGGGATCTACGGTGTGATCGCCTACAGCGTTGCGCAGCGCACACGCGAAATCGGAATCCGGATGGCGCTCGGCGGGCAGCGCGGTGACATGCTCGCGATGATCCTGCGGCAGAGCCTCACGGTGGTGGCGATCGGCCTGGCTGTTGGTCTGGCCGGCGCGCTCGCGGCCACGCGACTGCTTGCGAGTCTGCTCTACGGCGTCGGTGCCAACGATGTACTCACCTACGCGGCGGTCGTGCTCTTGTTAGGCGCAGCGGCGCTGCTCGCCAGTTACATCCCGGCGCGGCGGGCGATGAAGGTCGATCCGATGGTGGCGCTGCGCTACGAATAAAGTAGAGCAAGCTCCCAGCTTGCTGCCTGAAAACCCGCAAGCTGATCGAGCAGCGTTTTAGGCTTGTGTTCTGTGTTCGGCTCGGAACAATCAGCGGCATTGACTCAGTCTTACACGGGCGGCAATTCCGAGAGCAAAGCGCATTAGACTGGATTATTCCGCCTTTCATTTCGGAATAATCCGTCCAATACGCGTTAGCCCCACTTTACGGGACTAATGAAGCACTACCTACTCTTAGCCCTCGCTGCCGTGTCGTCCACAGCGGGCGCGGTCGTCATCCGCGACGACGTCGAAGACCAGAACTATCAGATTCCAGCATCCGCGATCCCGGCTTTGGCAGATTTCCCGGGTGAAGGGCACGGCGCTTTGATCGCCCCGCAGTGGGTAATCACCGTTGCGCATGTCGCTTCGCCGCACAGCGTGAAAGAAATCACAATCAACGGCTTGCCACGCAGAGTCCAAAGCACAGTCATCCACCCGGGTTATCGGGCACTCCCTGACGCCTTGGTAAAAGAGGCCCTAGCAAGTGGGGATGCCTCTAAAGCTATGGCGTTCCTTGCGTCGTCTGATGATATTGCGCTCGTCAAGCTGGTAGAGGCTGTCACAGATGTGAAACCCATCCCACTTTTTCGTGGCAACGATGAGATTGGAAAGACTGTCCAGTTGATCGGCAAAGGAGCCACTGGCACAGGCAGCGCCGGGGAGATGCTCCACGGTCCGCATAGAACAACGCTGCGCAGAGCCTTCAATGAAATCTCTAGTGCTAGCGAGCGCTGGATTTCCTACACGTTTGACCCGCCGGAGACTGCCCTACCACTTGAGGGAATAACCGGCAGTGGGGATAGCGGCGGCCCCGTTCTCATCCGGAAGAATCGGCAGTGGCAACTTGCCGGTCTTGCTTCCTGGAAGTCCGTGCAAGGAGATGTCGGCGCGTATCGCCCTGGCCGTTATGGTGACGGCGGAAACAACGTTCGTATTTCTAGCTACATAGCGTGGATTGAAAGCGTGATGTTTTCCAAGGATCCAGGACAGCCCCGTCAGGAGGCTAACAATTCGTTGAAGCCGAAGCCGCTTCGCGGCTCTGCTTAACTCAGGCGTTAGGCGCATGGAAATCACTCACAACCTGTTTCGAATCATCGGGTCCGACGACCTTCAGCGTGCTGAAGCGTCTGGCGCTGTCCACCGCTGTCCGTCCGACCAGCGAAGTGGATGCGTTCACCTGAACCTGAAAAAAACGTTGGGGCGGTAGCAACCGCCTACTTTTCTGCTGAAGAGCGGCCTGTTGCGCTGGAAATCAGATACTCGGACATAGCCAAGCACATTACGCTGGTCGGCCCGGATGACAGCAAGCCGTGGCAGCAGGTCATGCTCCACCAGCCGAACATACTTTTCTCTTCGGTGGTCGCAGTCCATTATCTTGGGCCATCGCAGACGGGCGCCAGGGGAGGCTTCAAGCTTCCCGCAGGCGCCTAACAGTTCGTCCAAGCCGACGCCGCTCCGCGGCGCGGCTTAACTCAGGTGTTAGGATGCCACTCACCTCTTCTGAAGTACAGACACTATGAACCCACACACCGATATGCCCGTATCAAAGATCATTGCTGTCCTCCTTGGGTTCCCCCTTGGCTCGACACTCATCTCTTTCCTGCTACTGGATCGAGGTTCCTTCTCTTGGACAGGCCTAGATTTTTTCACGGCATTCTGGCTGCTGATTACATTTTGGTACGTAGCGCAGATCGGGATCTTAGCCAAAGTTCTTAAATCATCTGCGTGGAGTTGGAGTGAGATTGGCTATACTTTCAATCGAAGAAGAACTGCGTACTTTGTAGCTGGCTATCTGGTTTTTGCTTTTGCCTTGCTAGAAGTGGTTTCAAAATTCAGCGAGGTGCGGCGGTGATTTTAATCCCCCTACATTTTGTGCTTGTACGATTGGAGCGGATGGTGTGGAACGCTTGGGATGCGAGATCCATCCTTACTCAACGATCGGCAATGGGAAATCATCCGGCCGCTTTTGCCCAAGGCGCGCCGCAGAGCACGGGGTCGTCCGAGGGCGGAGGAGCGAATGGTTTTGGAGGGCATTTTGTGGGTTCTGCGCAGCGGGGCGCGCTGGCGCGATCTGCCGCGGGAATATCCTTCCGCGAGCACCTGCTGGCGCCGGCTGCAAGAGTGGGAAGCGCGCGACGACTGGTTAAGAATCTGGCGTGCCTTGCTCGGGCAGCTCGACGCTGAGGGCAAGCTCAACTGGGAAGAAGTCTTCCTCGACGGCAGCTTCGCCAGCGCCAAAAAAGGGGGCTCTGCGTGGGTAAAACCAAACGTGGCAAGGGCATAAGTGGATGGTGGTGGCAGACGGCGCGGGTATTCCTTTGGGAAGCCAACTCACTTCCGCCAGTTCGGCCGAAGTAACCCTGGCCGAAAGCACCCTGGCGCGCATCTCGGTCCCACGCCCCGGCCGCGGCCGCCCGCAGAGCCGCCCGCTGCGCGTCATTGCCGATCGCGCTTACGACAGTGATCCGTTGCGGGCACGTTTGCTCCAGCGCGGCATCGTCTTGCTCTGCCCGCATCGGCGCAAACGGCGCCGTCCTTCGCGGAACGATGGCCGGACGATGCGCCGCTACAAAAGACGCTGGAAAATTGAGCGCACCTTTGCCCACTTGGGAAACTTCCGCCGTCTCCTCATTCGTCACGAACGCCTCATCTGCCTCTATAAAGGCTTCTTTCACTTAGCTTGCCTCATTCTCACCCTTTAGGCATTTTTGAAACCGCTTCTAGGCTCCCTCCAGCACTTCACCGCGGCGTTTGGCCAGCAAGCGGCGCATCGCCTTGCGAGACGGATTGTTGCGCATCAGGTCACCGTAGACTCGACCCGCAAACAAGTCCGTAATGTCGTCTTGTGCTTCAACTGAAGCCATGCGCGTGAACACAAGTGGGTATTCCCAGAAGGTATCGATCAGGTCACTAATCGCATCCTGGCCTTCGCCCGTGACCGCCTCATATTCGGCAAACGGATTTCCATTCGTGCCGCCTTCTTCGCCCAGGTGTTTTTTGATCGCCTCGGCCGCGAGCTCACCTTCCTTCATCGCCAGGAACACCCCGAAAGAAAAAATGGGATCGGTGAACTGATGCGCGTCGCCGACACAGACGAAGCCTTTCCCGGAGTAGTTTGTCGTCGAGTAGGAGTAACTGGTGACCGTGCGGACTTCTTCGACGAATGATGTTTTCGTGATGCGGCGGGTCAGTTCCGGGTTCAGGCTCAAGATTTCCCGGCGAAGATACTCTGTCTTATCGAGGCTCTGCGCCTTAAAATAAGCCGCCGGCGCGACAACGCCGACACTCACGAGATTGCGCGCAAGCGGAATCGTCCAGCTCCAGTGGTCGCGTTCTTTGTAAAAGATAAGTGTGTTACCAAAACTCTTCGAAGGCTCCGATCCGAGATCGAGGGTCATATCCTCGATTTGCGAGTAGACACCAATCTGGTTGGCGTAGCCTCCCTTGACCTTCGGCCCGGTCACGCCCCGATTGGCGAGAAAGGTTGCCTGGCCTGAGCAATCGACGAGGACCTCACAATGCAGGTTCTCTAGCGCACCGTTTCCATCCCAGATCTGGAGACCAGCGATCTGACCGTTCTCTTGAATCGGCGCCACCGCTTCGCACTGCATGTATTCGGCCCCGCGCGCGAGAGCGGCGTCGAGCAGGATTTTATCGAAACTGCTGCGCGTGACCGACCAGGTTGAGTTCGGTAACATCGCGTTCGTTTCCGGGCAGCGTTTTTTCACTTCCACCCAGAAGGGCGTGCCGTGAGGATTGTAGACGTTGACCCCGTACTTAACCGGATAATTCTGCGCCAAAAGCTCCTTTTCGAGATCGAGTTTGCGGATGGCGTTGCCGCACTCGCCGGTGAGTGATTCGCCGATGTGAAAGCGGGGGAAGTTCTGCCGCTCGATGATCAGCGGTTTGATGCCCGATTGGATAAGATGAAGCGCCGTGGCCGCTCCTCC